>JBCCMP010000019.1:0-24565 GCA_039026295.1 Pseudomonadota bacterium
CCGCCTCTCGGACCGTATGCCAAAGCAATAGCCGGCAAGCAGCATCCGGATTAGCAACTCAGGATCGATCGAAGGACGGCCCGTATGGCTGTAGAAGTCTGACAGATGTGCGCGGATACTGGTCAGATCGACGAAGCGATCAATCGACCTCAACAAATGATTTTGCGGGATATGCTCCTCAAGCGAGAACTCGTAGAACAGCGCCGCCTGCGCTTCTTGCCTCGGTCCCATCATCACAAATCCCTCCCTATAGGACAAATTGAATCAGCGACTTACCTCTCGATCAAGCACGAGTTTTTCAACGAAATACGCCCCCTACTGCCCATCTCCAAGCAGTTCGTTGATGAAATCGCCTTGTTCGCGGAAGACTTTCCCCCACTTTTCTGGGACCGGGTCCTCCCGATCAAAGTTCTCCGGACGCAGCTCACCTGCGGTGTTTCCATCCATTTGCGTCTGCATGGCTCGCGATTGCCGCCGACGCGCACGTTCGCTTGTTGTCGTGAATTCGAGAGAGCCGGGATGGGATGGAGGAGGAGCGGGTTTCGAGTCTTCGAACCAGGGTCCTACGCCGTCAACACGCGGGGGATAAGGGAAGTCACGGCGCGCCTGCCGATCCGCAAGATCGATGAAAAAGGCATCCTCGAAATACTTGATGCGCTGTGCACGGATCGGGTGCTGCGGTGAGGCCAGGATGATCACTTCATCGGGATCCATGGTGCGAGCCTCGGTCTCCGAGAGGAGTGGGCGTTCCTCCAGACGCGAGGTCGTCGAAGTCGCACCCAAGATGCCTTTGTTGCGTCCATACATGCGTGTCACCGCCTCCCGGGTGGTGCTGCCGACGGCCGCCGAGACCTCCCGCACAGTGCGCTGGTCGCGGGGCGTAATGTAAAGCTTGAGCCCGGCCCCATTCTCAAGGCTTTCGCGCCCCTCGGGTCCGTAGATGCGGTCGAGCGAGGCCAATGACTGCGCAATCATCGCGACACGCCCGCCATAGGCCGCAAGCGAATGGATCGCCCGCTCGAGATAGGGCATCGCGCCCATTTGCTGGAACTCGTCGATCATCATCATGACCGGCCACGGCTCATCGGGACCCGGCTCATTCTGCCGTAAACTGGCGATGAGATCCGCGAACATCAGGCGCAGGAGCGGTGCCAGCGTCGCGATGTGGTCTTCCGATACCACGATGTAGAGCGCGTGCGGCTTTTTCCTGAAGTTCGCGAACTCGAAGTCGCTCGCATCGGTTGCCGTCCGCACCGCCGGGTTGTCCCACTGCTTCAGACCGGCGGTCATCAAAGCCTGGATGTTGGACGTCAGAAGCCGTGACGACGCACTCGCGGCATTGATCCAAAGCTCGCGCACCGTCGCTTCTTTGGCCTCTTCGGCATAGGCACTGTACTGCGCGTTCTTGTAGTCCCCGCCGGTGACGATCTTGTTGACCTCGCCCAAGGTCGGTCTGCCGCGTTGGATCGCCAGAAGGCAGGCCGCGACGAATATCGATTTGCCTGCCTCGGAGAAGGTGTCGAGTGTCTTGTTGTCCTTGTCGAGGAAGAGGTCTGCCAGGATCGACACTTCCGTGAATTGTTGGGCGAAACTGGGGGCGGCCGCGATCCGCGCAAGCGGGTTATAGCGATGCGAGCTGTTTGCCCAATCGAATGGGCTGAAGCGAAAGACTTCGTCGCCATTGAGCGCCCTCAGCCGCGCCGTTTTCTCGAAATTCTCGCCCTTCACGTCCAGCACCACGACGGAGCCCGCGAAGGACAACAGGTTCGGGATGACAAAGCCCACGCCTTTCCCGGCCCGGGTCGGCGCCACCATCATCACATGCGGGATGTCGCTCGCTGAGATGTAGGGTGCCTTTGACGCGGGCTTTCCAAGCTTTCCACAGACAAACCCGGATCCTGGTGCTTGAAGCATGCCGTTCGCCTTAAGCTCACGTCTGGTCTGCCAATGTGCGGATCCGTAATCATCCCGGTCCTGCGCCCAGGTCCAGCTGAAGGCGAGAACCGCCAGTCCGACAGCCCCGAAGCCAACGGCCCCAAACGCGACCTTGAACGCTTCGGGATGGGCGGCGCGCAGACCCGCGCTCGCCGTCCAGACGGCAAACATGTCAAATTCGGCAAATCCTGTTCTCAACGCTAGTGCGAGATAGAAGCTCGCCGCGATTGTGCCGAGGGCCGTTCCACAGAGGGTCCCGACGGGCACGGCAGCCCAGAGAGGAAGCCGGGGGCTCATCAGAAGCTGATCTCATCGTCAAGATCGCGCGATAGCCCCCTGCCCCGTTGCATCTCGAGATGGGTATCACGGGCCAACGCTTCGACCTTGTCCTGCTGCAAGGCGGAGGCACGGTCGGTAAAGACCTGATCACCGGTCTCTTCATGGGTCAGTTCGAGAAATTCCTGAGTAACAGTGATCTGATCGATCCGATTGGGAAGCACCTCTGCCAGCACCTCGTAGTTGCCGCGCCGCAGCTCCCCAAGACCTTCCTCGCCCAGCTCCTTGAAAAGCTCGGCCTTGAGCGTGCGTTCGACGGTCTCTTCCTGAGCCTCTGACAGGGTGCCGTCACGCAACATGTCCGCGAGGTCGTGCAGATACGGGTTGGGCCCATGGTCATCGTCATCGATCAACTGCAAGTCGTCCGATACGCGCGACAGATCCGTCGCGATGCCGAGCTCCTTTGCCCGCTCCAGCAAACGGTCCATGAGCCGATCGACTGTCTCCAACGCGCGATCTTTTTGATCATCGCTGGCCTGCGCGAGATCGATGCCATCCTTGGCCAGGACCGCCACCATGTCGCGGTCCACCCAATCCTGAGCAAGCCCATAGTTCGTCGTCCCACCAGCTTCGATCCGGGCAGCCATCTCTTGCGGATCGAGACCGACCTTTGCAGCATCTGATTTCAAAGCCTCAAGGACAGCGTCCTGGCCCGATGAGAGCGCGGCGCTCAAACGCGCGTCGCCGGCTCCCGGCGGATAGGGCTCGATCAAGTCGCGTCCAAACCGGGCGCGTAGTTCGGGGTCTGGCACCATCTGCGAGAGATCACGAACGACGCCCGCCGCCCTCGTCTCGAAACCCGGGCGTTCGGTGGAATCAAGTTCCTTTGCTTTGAGCCGCAACGCCTCGATGGTTTTCTCGGCATAGTCGATGGCCTCGCCGACCGTTCGTATGGTCTCCATATCGATCTCTCCTGCGGTGAATTTGTAGGGCGTGTCCGACCCTAGCGAAGCCGCCATGCGCCGCATCGCGTAGGCCAGGTGTTTCTGATCCATGCGATCCAGCACATCGGCCAGGGCGTGGTAGTCCTTGGCGAACCCGGTGACCTGCGCCTTGACGATGGCCCGCTCCTCAACCGACAATGCGATCTCGCGCGGCAGGCGCGCCTCGTCTTTTGCCCGGTAGATTTCTGCGATACCGGGGGCCTTCTCGAAGATGCCGCGCTCGAGACGGGTGGTGGCCTCGAGCATCACACCGTAGCGTTCGGCGATCTCCGCCTGCTTTTCCCGCATCAGCTGAGGCGACATCACGCCCTCGGCCCAGCAGGAAAACCAGGTGCCGTTGGCGAGGCCCCGGTTGTTCAGCAGGATATGCGCATGCTTGTGAGCCCGGTCATCATGCACCGAGAGCACGTAGTCCCACTGATCGCCGTAGTCGCCACTCTCAAAGAAGTGCTCGGCCCAATCGAGCGTGATCTCGCGTACCTGATCCACCGCGACGTCGGTCGGGAACGACAGCAGCATATGTGAGGTAAACCCGAGCTTCGTCGAACCGCGCCAGGTTTGCGCCCAAGCCTCGACGATCTCCGCCTTTTGCGCCTCGGACAGAACGGCCTCAGCCGTCAGCGGATTGGTCATCGTCGTGTAGGTGAAGACCGCCTTGTCGTTCACATAAGACAGCTGGTTGCCAAGGCTCTGCTTCGTCTTGCACCCCCCTGCCCTGATCCGCTTGAACACTGCGGCGCGGCTCTCCGGCATGACTGACTTCAGCAGATTGCGCGCCGAGGCCCGGCCTACGCGCTGGTAACTGCGACCCTGCCGCCGCCCTGCCAGCCGCGCGTTTAAGCGCGCCTGACGCTGACCCTGGATGCGCTCCGTCTCCCAGAGCTTGCCCATGACGGCGTGATAAAGGGCGAGCGGCTCAGACATGGTCCACCAACTGCTCTTGCGGGCTTGAAGCCTCGGGATCCGCCGCGCTCCACCCCACGCCCCGCCGCTGATAGGCTGACGCTTTCAACGCAGCCAATTCGCGGTAGGTGCGCTGCGCAAGATCATGCAGCGCGACAAGCGTCGCACGGTTCTCCGGCGACAGCGTCAGCTGTCCGCGCTGCACCGCCTTCGCCAGAACACGGCCGCTGTTTGCAACGTCTTGTGCCTGCTGCAACGTCTCCGAGAACGCCCGCAGATCGTCTCGCATCAGATCAAGCAGCCCGCACCGCGCCCGCACAACTGCCTGCAAGGCCTGGCTACGGTTCGTAAAGCCACGGGCCTGCCAAGCGGCGTCGAACACAGCCAACTCAGAACGCGCCGCGCGGAAACTCACCGCGATCGAAGGATCTCGAACCTCCTGCCCTTCGCCCCGCTCCTCCTTGGCAAGCCGGGTCACGTGCCGCCGCGACACACCGTAGGCCTCTGCCAGAACCTTCGGCGTCTCGCCGGCATGGTAGCGGCGCGCGAGTTCGATCCGCTCTTCGAGTTTCAGGCGTTTTGGGCGTCCCGGTTTCACGTCTCAGACCCCTCGGACAAAAGTCGCAGACATTTGGCATATCCTGCCAACGTCCCTCTCTTTTCATCCTTAGGACTATATCAATTCGTGACTTTGCGCAATTTGTCTTTTTGCGCACCGTATCACTGCGCAAGATGCTGCCGAGTCGTCGGGCTCAGTCTAGCACGGCTCGGAACCCAGACACTTGGCGAGTCGAGAAGCGAAGGGCCCATATAGATTTGCAATCGATGCGGGATCACCGTGGGAAGAAGAAATGCTGACGACATGCCTCTACGCAGGAAAAAAGCTGTCGTGTCGCGCTGATGCTTGGCGGGCCACCGGAGCGGCCCGCAAGACAATGTTAGGCCGGTCTTCCCCCGTGGTCAGTGACCACCATCGTGTCAGTCACACTGACGAAGAGCGGCGTGATGACATATTCGCCGCCCGCGTTTTCAGGTGCTGTTACGGCGACGATGGCCGAGGCCGGCGCACCATCCACGAAACAGGAGAAAAGTGCGAAGTTCTCAAAACGACCGGACGTCAGCGCCTCGAAGGCGCTGACGTGATCTTTGCGGATGTGAGTGCTCACGCGACGATCCCTCCCGCTGCACGGGCGCGCTCGGCATAGGCGCTGAGGGGGCCGTCGGCCTTGAAGTGCAGATCCCGTTCGACAGGCAACCCCAGGCGGCCCCGAACGGCACGGATTTCGCTGAGGCGCACCGAGCCAATCTCGGGAAAGCCAAGCCCAAGGTCGCAGAGGCCGTGCGCGATATCCGGGTCTTCCGCATCGGTTTCGGAAAGAAGCCAGGTCGCTCCGGCATCGGGGGTGAAAAGCTTCACCACTGGTTCGAAGTCAAAGGTGTCTTCGCCTGCTTCGATGCGGTCCTGGTTGGTGCGCCCGTTTGCAGCAAGCTGGTCGAGGATGGATTTTGGCAGAAGGTCCATAAGGTGTCTCCTTGGATGTCGGTTAGGAAAGACCGGGACGTCATGCACCGGCCCGTAGGACGGCTCACTCGACGAGGTCTGGCGCATCGCCCTGCCCGTCGGGCTTCGGCTCGAAGAGGACCAACTGGCCGGTCACAGGCACGGCAAAGAGCTGGATGGTGAGGAAGGATTTCGCGTCGGGCTTCTGGGGGAAGGCGACACCGATCTTGTGGAAGCGGGTCTTGCCGTCCTTGCCTTCTTCGGGGGTGGTGACGGTGTAGTAGCGGGTCATGTCGATCTCCTCTCGTTTTCGATGCAAGAAGAGAGCGGGACCGGACGGATCGGATGTCAGGCGGAACTTTGAGCCGCGAGGAATGACCGCATCGGCGGTCAGGGGAAAGTTCTGCTTGAAGGAAGCAAGCGGCGCGCGCGACCGTCAGCCGAGCCAGGTTCCGCAGATTGCATCAAAAGAAAACGCGACGAGATCGGCAGGTCCTTGTCGCGGCACCCCACTCCGGGGTGCTGGCATGACGCGCAGGCGCACCAAAGGCGCGGGGGTGCCGAACCATAGTCCGCCGTACAAAGCCAGAGAATGGCAGCTCAGGGAACGCAGTCGCCGCAGCATCCGGGTTCAGCCTGACATTGTGGTCAGGGCCCATGCCTCCAAAGGTACCGGAATGTGTCGAAAGCCCGTTTCAGAGAAAGCGCCGAACGCGCGAGGCGTAACCCTCGAATTCCGATCCATATTGCGCGCGCAACCATGGCTCCTCAGCGAACGGCGCGGCCAACAGCGCGAGGATGACTGCGCCTCCCACCACCGAAACCAGTGGTGCGGCAGACAAGAGCATCCATCCCAAGATCATCACCAAGTCCGCAACATACTGGGGATTGCGGGAGTGGCGATAGAGGCCACCGGTCCGAAGTTCTCCCACCGCCCCGCCTGTTTGGGCGATGCCGAAACGCGAGACTTCGAACCAGACCACAGCATTGCCGAAGAGGATCAGTGGCACGCCAAGCCCGAAGCGGACCCATGCTGGCAATGGCAGGCTCCCCCATCCAAGAATGCCGAGAACTATGAGTATCCCAAACAGCGTGAATGTGGGAATCCAGACCAGAAACGGCGTCCACGTTGTGTAGTCGTCTGGTGGCCAGAGGCGGCGCGACGGATGTGCGACAGACCAGAGGATCGCCGCCAGTATGCCGAGCGCAATCCCTAAACCGAGACACGTCAGGGCGGTCTCCATCAGACTTCGGCGTGGCTATGTGCAACCACCTCACGCCGTTCCGCAAGCGCCTGACGAATGATCTGATACGCTGAGGACAGGAACAGGCTTGCCATGATCACGGCGACGATGAGGTCCGGCCATCCCGACGCAGTGCCCCACACACCCAAGGCGGCGATCATGACGGCGACATTGCCGATGGCATCGTTGCGCGAGCAGAGCCAGACCGAGCGCACATTGGCGTCACCATCCTTGTAGCTGACAAGGAGCAACACGCTTGCGAGGTTGGTCGCCAGAGCCAAAGCGCCAATGACACCCATGATCTCGGCTTCCGGCACGCCGACATAGAACACACGGTAGACGGTGGAGCCAAAAACCCACGCCCCCATCAGAAAGAGACTGACCCCCTTCGCCAAGGCCGCGTTGGTGCGCGCGCGAATGGATGCGCCGATGACAGCAAGTGAGATGCCATAGGTCAAAGCGTCCCCAAGAAAATCCAAAGCATCCGCCTTCAATGCCTGCGACTGCGCAATCTGGCCCGCCGTCATCTCGACCCCAAACATGATCGCGTTCAACGCGATGACAATCCAAAGCCGCCGCTTGTATTCGTCCGATACACCATCGAACCTAGCGTCGTTTCCGCAACATCCGGCCATCACACGCCCTCCTTCAGTTCAAAAGGCATCTGAGCCGGTTCAAGACTGTTTTGGCCGCCGGGGATTGTGGGCACTTGGCCAGCCCGGATGCGCGCGACGCGCCGGTTCATCCAATGCCGGATAACCAGGCGATAGATCAGCCCGCGCAAACCTGACAGCTGATGGTGGTCTGCATAGAAATCATCGGGGCTGTCGAAGACCCCGAAATCGTGCTTGATGCCTGTCTTCTGGATATAGGTGCTGTCGCCTGTCCATTCGACGCGCGGGGCCTGCAGGCAATCTGTCCCGGCACCATAGGCGCAAAGCGATGTGCGATGTGAGAAAGCTTCCTGAAGCGCGCGCAACACGCCCTGGTCGAGAATAAAGCCTTCAAGATTGATCGAGGTGCCATCGATCAGAACCTCCACCCAGGAATGGATGATGTTGCGCGGTGCAATGGGATAGACCAGTTCCGGCACCACCCCGCGCTGCAATCCTTTGTCGATGAAAAAGCCATGAAACCGACAGGGGATGTCCTGCGCCCTGAGGAGCGCCATCAGAAGCTTGCCTTTGGTGTTGCATTGACCATATCCGTCGGCCAGCACCTGAGAGGCAGGCGGCGCATCGTCGCTGTTGTAGCCGAACAGGATTTCGTTGCGCACAAAGTCATAGGCCGCGCTATTGCGCGCGTGGGGGTCAAGTGAGGACCATCCGCGTTCAGCAACCAATGCTTGAATGGCATCGGATCGAAAATCGAGGATGGGGGTTTCGGCAAGGTACTTCCGGGACATGATTCACTCTGGTTCTGGTGTCCCACATCATATACGATCTCTAGTGACTAGAGGTTCAAGAGGTTTCTTCATGTTCTCTATCGGCGAACTGTCCCGGCGCACAAACGTTAAGGTTCCGACCATCCGATACTATGAGGAATCGGGGCTTCTGGACGCCCCAGAGCGGACAGAGGGCAACCAACGCCGGTACGATGCGGCGGGCCTTGAGCGTCTGAGCTTCATCAAGCACGCCCGCGATCTCGGCTTTTCGATTGAGGCAATTGCCACCTTGATCGATTTACAAGGCCACCCGGATCGGTCGTGTCGCGAGGCGACAGACATTGCGACGGCCCAACTCTTGGACGTTCGCGCAAAGATCAAACGCCTTCGAGCGCTTGAAAAGGAGCTGGTGCGGATTTCGAAAGGCTGTGCCGGCGATGGCGTGTCGGAAGACTGCTATGTGCTCGCCTCATTGTCCGACCATGATCTCTGCGAACGTGAGCACTGAGAGACGACAAGATCTTCACATAAGATCAAATGGTCGGTTAACCCCGCAGTCCGGTCAGCAGTGGTTCCATGAGGGAAGCTCCAGACGTGCCAGGGAGGCATCGCCTGTTGCTTCCCTTGATGGTACCTAAGCGGAGGGCTCGTCTTTTTCAGGCTGCAATTCATGCAGAAAATCGACCGCACGCTGCGCATGGGCCGCGGCCTGAAAGATATATCGTGTGTCGCTCCGAAGACCACGTAGCCAGTGGTCGATATAGGCAGCATGCTCCGCGCGCGGTTCTGGCGATAAACCCAGATCGGCGGCCAGAAATGCAGAGCCCAGTTCCGCGACAAGCTCCTCTTGCGCATAGCCTTCATCACCCCAGCGTTTTCGACCGAAACTCCGGTCCAGGCGATCGGGATGGCGGGTCCAGTGGGTGATCTCGTGACCGAGTGTGGCGTAGTAGCTCTCAGGGTCTTCGAAGGTCTCGAAGGGCGGCATCTGCACGTAGTCCGGCTCAACGGCGTAGTAGGCCTGGGTTCCCCCGTGACGAATGTCGGCCCCCGTGGCTCCAAAGAAGGTGTCTGTAGCCGCATCGCGCGCGACTGTGTCAAGTATCGGCTCCGGGACAGCATAGAACGCCTCGGGAAGGCCCTCAATCTGATCGACGTTGAAAACCGTGTAGCCTTTCATGAAGGGGATCGCGACCTCACGGTCTTGACCGGCGGCGTCGGTTTCGGTCTTGCGAAAGGTGTCGGCATAGACGACCAACTCGCCCGTCGCGCCCTTGCGCACCTGGCCGCCGAGTTCTGACGCCTGACGATAGGTCATCCAGGTCGGCGCGGCGAAGCCCTTGGCGACCGAGGCGATCCAGAGCAGGACGATGTTGAGACCGCGATAGGCGACCCCGTTGTGCCGCAAGGGTCGGGAAACCCGCCCCGCAAGATGCTCGGTGTTCCAGGGCTTGTGCCAGGGTTGTGTCCCGGCTTCGAGATCGGCGATGATCTTCGCGGTGACGCAGGTGTAGATGTCGGGTCGATGTGCCATGATGTCCTCCTTTCGGCAGGTCCCTCGTGCGGGACGCGAAAAGGCAGGACGGACGCAGGAAGCCGACGGCGCAATGGTTAACACGGGGGAGCGTCCGCGACCGGCGCGGGCAGGCCATTGCGCTGGCGGCGGCGTCTGTCAGGCCCGCGCTCCCCTGCTCGCACGGGGGATCTGACGGGAGGCGCAGCTGGCAAAAAGAAACGGAGCCGACGGGTCCGTGTCATCGGGACAGATCACCGAATCCAAGGGAGCAGGAGCCAGAAATGCAATTCTAGAGTGCGCGCAGCCGGTCGATTGCGGCCGAGAGCGGCATGGCACGGAGCCCGCCCTGCCCCGGCACTTCGCGGGTCTCGGCATAGACCAGAAGCCGCTCGGCCACGTCGAGGTCGTCAGCGGCGATATGGAACCCGCGGGTGACCTTGGGGCTGGTCGTGCGTTTGACCTCTATGGCCCAAAGCGCACCGCCGGGCAGTTTCAGGATCAGGTCGATCTCGGCCCCGGCAGAAGAGCGATAGAAACTGGCTTCCGTGCCGCGTGGGGCGGCGGCGATCAGGTTTTCGATGCAGAAGCCTTCCCAAGACCCGCCGACCACCGGGTGACCGAGGAGCGCCTCGGACGTTTCAAGTCCCAAAAGCGCGTGGGTCAGGCCCGCATCGCGGATGTAGACCTTGGGCGATTTGACGAGCCGCTTGCCGGTATTCGCGTGCCAGGGCGGGAGCCGCCGCACCAGCATCAGGTCCACCAGCAGATCGAGATAGCGCGCGACGCTTTGGCCGGAGACGCCCAGCCCCGCCGCCAGCTTTGCCGCATTCAAGAGCCCGCCCTGCTCATGGGCCAGCATTGTCCAGAACCGCCGCAGGGTTTCGGCCGGGATGCGCAGGCCGAAGCTCGGGATATCGCGTTCGAGATAGGTGCGAATGAAATCCTCGCGCCAGGTCAGGCTCGCCCGGTCCGACTGGGCCAGGAAGCTGTCTGGAAAGCCGCCGCGTAGCCAGAGCCGCTGCAGGGCCCCCTGCCCCACTTCATCCAGCGTGAAGGGGGGCAGTTCGTGATAGCTGACCCGGCCTGCAAGCGACTCCGCGCTTTGCTGCAACAGCGTGTTCGAGGCCGACCCCAGAAGCAGGAATTGCCCGGTGCGGTGCCCGGCCCGCCGGCGCCGGTCGATCTGCCCCCGAAGTGCACCGAACAGCCCCGGCATCAGCTGCACCTCGTCAATCACCACCAGCTTGCCCATCTGCGCATCGAGATAGAGATCGGGCTCCTCGAGAATCTGCCTGTCCGCGGTCCGCTCCATGTCGAGATAGACGGCCTCGCGGGTCTCCGCGATATCCTGGGCCAGCGTGGTTTTGCCAACCTGGCGGGGTCCGAGAAGAACCACACCCGCCTGGGCATCGAGGGCATCTTCGACCCGTTGGAGGTGACTGCGAACGATCATACCTTGCATTTATTCCATCCACTGGAAGATTTGCAAGGATATTGAAGGATCGAGCACAGTTTCACGCCGCCATCTCGCTCAGCCGGCCGAAGAAGCTGCGCTCCAGATGCAGCTCCCCTGCCCCGGCCTTTTCAACCATGCCCCGCAAATATCCGCCCGGTGAGTTGACCTCGCCTGAATGGACCTTCTCGAAGACCAATGCCAGGGCAGCCGCAGCGGCGGATTTGCCCATCTGCTCCTGTGCGGCGATCCAGGCATGGTCCGAAATGCCGATCATCGGCCGCAATTCACCGGCGACCCGCACGAAATCGCGCCAATCCCGGATATAGCCGCCCAGATTGCGCCCCCAGGAGGTGAATTCCGGGCAGGCTTGCAATATCGTTCCCAATTCGATCCCGACCTGCGGCTTGTTCGCCTCCCCTGCCCCACTGTCCGACACTGTCCGTGCCACAGGCGCTGGCTGTGCCGGTCCGGGCGGTTCGGTTTCCGCTTCCTCATTTTCTGAGGAATTACAAATTACAGGTTGAAGGTGCTTTGTAATTCGTATGTGAGGTCCGGAAATGACCTCCCTGGGGTCCATATTTTCCATTTCTTTGGTCATCTCTGTACTTTGATCCACAGGGTTTGCCGCCCGCAGAAACACCTTCTCGACCCGCGACAGCAAGTCAGCGAAGCGCGCAGCCAGTCGCCGAAGCATGTCGGACCCCGCGCGCGGGCCCGGCAGGCGCGCCAGAAGCGCCTCGAAGGTCTGTTGCAGGCTCCGGAGCCCCGGCATGTGTTCCTGGCGCTCCAGGGCCGCCTCGAGACGCGCCTGGATACTGCGCCGGGCGATCGTGATCTGACGCCGCAGACGCTGACAGAGCGCCCGCTCCGCCGCCAGATCGGCCGCCAGCGCCTCGAACTCTGCGACGCGGGCGCTCAGGGGGGCGAGATCGAACCCGTAGGCCTCGACAATCACACCATCGGCATCGCGGCGGCCCCAGCGTTTGCCATTCGGGCTGTCCCGGAAAGTGATCACACCGACCTCCGCAAGGCGCCAGGCGTGGCGTTTGAGCGTCGACAGGGAAAACCCGGTCCGCTCCATCAGATAGGCATTCGACGCCCAGACGATGGGTCGTCGCCCCTCTTCCCAATCCTGGGGCTGGGTAAAGGCCGCCAGCGTATCGAGCAGCAGAAGATCCGCCGCTTTCAGCCCGATATGGGCCCCAACACGTTTCGCCGCGACGACACTGCGTGTCTTGGCAATAGAAATCTGTTCGCCGTCTCGGGCCAGCTGATCCGCGGTCCCGAGAGCCGGCGTCGGCTTGCGCCAACCGCTCTGTGTCATGCCTGTATCTCACCTCCGGTTTTGTGGAGGCAAAAGGATCCCGTGCGCCAAAACGACGTTCTTTCGTTGACAGTGATTCGCGGGAGCGGTATCCAAAAGGTGTCTAATCTATTTGGATAAGCTCTCGGGCCGGATCGGCTTGGGGGCTTTTCTTTTGCCTCAGGTCATGATGTCGATGTCTCCTCCGATTGAGACAGATACTCCGCATAGAGCTGGTCGAGGTTCTCCGAGAGAAACTCTCCAAAGCCTGCGGAATCCTTTGATGTCAGCGAGATGGTATAGGCGCGGCCCGCGCGTCCGATGACGCCCTTGATCCGGCCCTCTCCGGCGGTCCAGGTGCGCTTGGCCGGGGTGGCTTTCGCCGCCCGGCGCCGGGGCGCCCTGCCCGCCTCGGTCACCTTGCTGTGCAAAATCTCGAATTTGGTGTCGCTGTCGAGCTGGTCGAACCCCTCCGTGGCCAGGATACGATCGGCCACCGTCACGTTGCTTTTGACCGCCATCAGCTTTTTGAAGTCTTCCCAGCGGTCCCGCCCGATCTGCTTGGCCGGTCCGATCGCGGCGATGACATGGCCCGGCACCGTCCCCGCGACCGACAGCATGCGCGACAGCAGCGTGCCGTCGATTGTCAGCGCCTGCTGGATCACCTCCTTGGCCTGGCCGAGATCGTGCAGGTTCTTGGCAAAAAGCGCCTTCTCGATGAAGGAGAGATCGGCCCGGGCCGTGTTCTCCTGGCCCTGCGCCAGCACATGGGCGACATCATCCATCTCCTTGACCACCGCGCGGACCGGCCGTCCGAGCGCGCGGGCGACACGCACCCGACGATGCCCGAAGACGACCATGTAGCGATTGGCGGCCTCCGGATGCGGCCTGAGCAGGACCGGCGTGTCCTGCCCGCTTGATGCGATCGAGGCTTTCAACTCGTCGAAGGCCTCGTCATCGCCGCTGAGCCGGTCATTGACGAAGGAGGCATCAATCAAGGCGGGATCGATCTCGACGATGGTTTCACCTTCGAGAAGCCGTTTGGAGTTTTCGGCGAGACTGTCGATCGAAACCTTCATGGATTTCGAGGCACCCCGCATCGCGTAGCTCGAGCGGCCCCCATCGACCGGCGGGTCGGTCGGCTGCCCGATCACGGATTTCAACAGGTCTTTTCTGGCCATGATGCCCTCCTTTCCGAGGCAGGGAATCCCTCGTCTGCACGGCTGTCAAAACGCATCTGCACGGCTGTCAATTTCATGGGCCTTCGCGCCCCCAGGCCTGATGCACGAGACCGGCGATTTCATCGTTAACAGCGTTCAGAGAGGTGATCGCGCGGTCATAGGTCGACCGCACGAACTGCGCCCGCTCGACCTCGTAAAGCGTCTGCTTGGTGATCCCGGCATCCGAGATCGCAGTCGATTTCACCATCTGCGCTTCGAGCATCTCGTTGGGAAACATTGCCTGCAGGAAGCCGACCATCTGCTTTTGCGGCCCATCGGTGGGTTCAAACCGCGTGACGAGATAGCGGAACCATTTGAGCCGCATCTCGGCCCCGGCTTCGCGGATGGTGCGCAGGATGCCGCCCAGCATCAGGAGGAACTGGCTCATCGACATCACGTCGAGCATCTGGGGATGCACGGTGATCAGTACCGAACTCGAGGCTGTCAGCGCGGTTAGGGTCAGATATCCAAGCTGGGGCGGGCAATCGATCACCACCACATCGTAGCGGTCTTCGACTTCCTCCAGCGCTTTTGAGATGCGGGTGAAGAAGGCGCGGCCCTCGGAGGGGTCGCGGCTGGTGAGGGCCACCGGCGTGTCGTATTCGTATTCCTGCAGATCGAGGCTGGCCGGAACGATATCGAGGTTCGGGAAGTTCGTGGGCCGGATGACCGCGCTGATCGGCTGGCGCTCCGCGTCATAGCGCAGGGTCTCGTAGAGCGAGGAAACAGAGTCTAATTCAGGCTGAATCCCATGCAGCGCAGTGAGCGAGGCCTGGGGATCGAGATCGACCGCCAGCACCCGATGGCCCTTGAGTGCCAGGTGCTGCGCCAGATGGGCGGCGGTCGTCGTCTTGCCGCTGCCGCCCTTGAAGTTGACGACGGAGATGACATGCAGCTCTTCGCCTTCGGTGCGGTGGGGCAGGTAACGCCGCTTGCCCGGACGGCCATGGGCGTCGAGATAGGCGCGCAGCTCGAGCATTTGTGCTGCGGAATAGGATCGCCGCCCAGAGGCCGAGGTTTGTGGCTCCGGTCCCTTGCCCTCCAGATGAAGCTTCTTGATCGTAGACTGCGTGACGCCGAGAAAATAGGCCACTTCGGCGAGAGAAAACTGCCGCAGACCCTTTTGGGCATCGGGGGGGTATTGTTCCTGACGCAAGATATTGAGTCGATCGGAAATCAGTTCTCCTTGCTGGAGAATGATTTCATCGAAGGCCAACTCGCCTGTATCTTGCCGGAATGGTGCTGTCGCCATCCTGCCGCCTCGCCTAATATCGCTTTTATCGCGATTTCTTTCGTTAAACTGTGACTACAGCGGAAGTGGGTTATCCACAACGATTTTTTCAGCGGGCGGCAAAGCACTGCCGGATCATGGCACAGATCGGGGAGACCACAAGACCCCGCAGATAGGGCAAAAGGGACCGCAATATCTGGTAGGGTGCAATACCGGTCCAGTCCTTACGTCTTTGCGCAGAAGGCGGCAGAATTACTTTAGATGGTTGTTTTTAATAATGTTTCCCGATTTGCACGGCTGTCAAAAAAGGCAAATCACGATCCGAGCACATGGGCCGTGGAGCCAGACAGCCGTTGCCTGCGACCACCCGTGCAGGCTTGCGCCATAATCAGGGTCGTCTGCACGGAGCGAACTGGGGTCTCGCTCGGAGGATCCCGGCAAGCAACACCCCCAGCCCACCCATTGCGGAGAATCGGGCCCCGATTCTCTTGCCCAAGCCCGGGTGGGTTGGCCGGGTGTCCCGGCCAACCGCAGGGTCACGCGGCCTCTTTGGGGCCCCAGGGGATCACCGCCTGCAGGGTCGGGTCGTCTTGATGCGCCGCCTGGCCGAGATTGGCATTGAACCCGTAGTCCCGGATCGTCAGCGTGAAATAATCCGCGCCGGTCTCCCGGTTCTGTTTGCGCCAGATGCCGCCGCATTCGACGAGACGGCCGCGGGGCGAGCGTCCCAGCACCCGGTGGGTGGGTGCCATCGGATTGACGCTGGTCACGGGTTCCACGGAGATGTCGAGATCGAAGGTCAGGGTCGAGATCGACCCGGTGCCCTTGGCGCTGCCGATCTCGGCGGCGTCAAATTTGATGCAGTTCGGGGTCATTGCGTGTCTCCTTGTCTGGTGTTGCAATGCCGGTGACCAAAGCAGGGAACCCTGGGGCAGCACCGCAGGCGCAGCGCAGCGGAGAAGGGCAGGGGGGCGCACTTTTTGACCCGCGCGGAATGCCCGGCACGGGCAGGGGAAAAAGACGGGCCCCAACCTTTGCGGCTCCCGGGGGCCCTGCCACCGGCGACGCTCAGCAACACCGGTCGGAGACGGGCCGGACCCCGGACAGCAACAGATGACCGCCACGATCAGCGCCAATGGCTTGGACAGGATCTGCGCCTCGGCAACGCATGTCGCCCGCCCCCCAAGCGGCACACCATCCCGGCTTTCGCCCGGGAACTTGCTGGCCTAGCTCCGCCACCGCTCACCGTCATGGCCCCCATGCCGCAAACCCTCGAGGCGGCGTCAACCGGTCGTCGCCCCAAGGCGATCCCGTGAGATACCAATCAGGGTTTCGGCACAGGGTCTCAGCGGACAGTCCACCTATCTCAGCGCCATGCCCATAGCGGCGGGTGTCACGCTCCCGCCCCGCCACATGGGCCACTGGGGGCGAGCCACTGGCCGCAACGGCACGCCCCGGAGCTGTCACAGGTGGCCACACCACACCCCACAGGCCCGACGACCCCCCACTGAGTGTCTCCCCGGCCCCTCCCGTCGCGCAGCGACCCCCGCGCGAGCAGCGCCGGTCCGGCGGCGGGGCAGGGGGCATTCCTCTGCCCCACCGCCGGACAATTTTGGGCCATCCCGTACCCGTGCTTGACGGAGCAAAAAAAGACCCCGCCGGAGCGGGGCCAGGTGGTCTTCCCACGAAGGAAGGCTCAGAGGCAATCCGGGACCCAGATCGCCAACTTGTCTTTCTGCTCCGAGGTCAGCCCCATGAGTTTCTGCGTGGTTGCATCGCCGATCAGCTTTTCCAGCTTCTCGGCCTTCTCCGCCTTCTTGAGTTTGCCGAAGGCCACCACGCGCGCGTCGCGGGTATCGCAGTCGAGAAAGGTGCAGAGCAGGTCGGTCAGCACCCCGGCAGAGACACGCGAGAAGAAATTCTCCGCTGTGGGCGTCCAGTGGGCACGGATATCGGCCTTGGCCTCGGCGGCGATGGCCGCAAAGAAACCTTCGTCCCCGGCCTGATCGGGCAGGGCGCGCGCGAAAGCTTCGGTGAGGACCGCGTTGCGGGCCTTCTTGCCGCTGGCCCGAAAGGCGGCGAAGGCCTTCTCCAGATCATCGACGCGGGCACCGGTCTGCCAACCGGTGGTCGGGTCGAGACCGTGATCAAGCCGCGGCTCACGGTCAAAGCCGTCCTCGATGCTCGGGACGTTTTTGGGACGTCCGAGGCGCAGATCAAAGAGGCTTTCGAACGACCCGGAGGTCTCCGACAGGCCGAAGGCCAAAAGATCGAGCACAAGGTCCGGCTTGGCCAGAAGGGCCGATTGCACCGCCGCCAGCCGGATCGCCTGCATGTCGGCCCTCAGCTTCTGGGAGTAGGGGGATTTCGGCGCGGGGGCAGGGCGGTCGGGGGCGGTGAGAACCTCGGCCGCGATGGCCACGTCCTTGTCTTCGGGGCGCACCAGACCGGCGGTGATTTCCACCTTACCCGATTGATTTACAAAGATAAGGCAACCCGAGACGCGCTTCTGGTCGCCGGTGTATGAGCCGTCGAGGGTGGCTTGCAGATCGGACAGTCGCGCCTCGCCGTCCGCGTCGAGCACACCCGCCTCGCACATCTCGGCCAGCCGGTCGTAGTCCTCGGCCTCCGCTACGCTCAGATCGCCCTCGACCGGGTAGAGCCGTGTCAGCTTGGCTTGGTCGATTTCATAGTAATTGAGCCATGGGTCACGCTTGGCCTCGGCCCAGAGCCAGCCCACATCCGCCACCAGCGCGGCGCGCGCCGCCTCGAGCCTTTCGTCAAAGAGATCATCGAGCAGCACCGGATCGGTGAAATAGACCGCCTGTGAAAACAGGTCCCGCGTGATCGCGCCGCCTGCGGCCTCATAGGCCTCTTGGCCGACAAAGAGCGCGCGGCGGTCACTGCCGGTCACCGCTTCGGGGGTGAGCGCGGATTTCAGCTGGGCCTCGGAGATCGGCTGCCCCTTGATCTGCTCGAGCAGCGTGAGCGTCAACGCCGCATCCTGCGACAGGGTGAAGGCCTTTGCTGCGCCGAGGGTGATCTCGCCTGCCGCCAGCGCGTCAATCACCGGAGCGGGCAGGTCGGCAAGGGCCAGCCGCTGATAGACACGGGCCTCGCTGGTGGCGAAGGCCAGCGCGATATCGGGCACCGTCGCGCCCTTGGCCGTCATCGCCCCGAAAGCGCGGATTTCATCCGCCGGGGTCAGGGCTTCACGCGCGGCATTCTCGGCATTGGCCCAGATGGCGGCTTCCTCGGCATCTTCAGTGACGCGCACCGGGACAGTGACCGGGGCGGGGGTCTCGGCCTCGGCGGCGATCTTCTGCAATGCCCGCAGGCGGCATCCGCCCGCGACGATCTCAACGCGGCCTTTCTTTGTGCGCAGGCCTGCAAGATTCTGGATCAGACCGAAACGCGCGATGCTGGCTGCCAGCGTGTCGATATGGGCGTCCGAGACGCTCTTGCGCGGATTGAGGTCAGAAAGCGTGAGAGCGTCCAGCGGCACCAGTTCGATGCTGCCTGCGTCGGTGAGGATCGGGTCTTGCTTGGTCATTGGGAAGTCTCCTTGAGTTTGTGGGTGGGATGTGGCGCCTGCCGCGCCGGGGCGGCGCAGGAGGACGATCGAAGGGGAAGGGCAGGGGAAGGCCCCAAAAGACGCTCAGGGCGTCTCTGAGGCGCTGTCGGGTTACCACCAGCAGGAATAGACGACGGTTGATCCGGCTTGCATTTCGGCCCGCGCCCATGCGCAGAAGTCCAGATCATAGGCGCGATAGTCTTGCGCCTGTTCGTCCTGGAACTGGTGGCCGTAGAAAAAGCCGCCGTCGCACTGGGGCAGGGTGCCGCCGGTGACAGCCTGTTCCAGACGGTCGATGTCCTCCGTCGCCAGGATCAACTCGCCGCAATTGAGGTCGCTGGCCGAGAGGCCGGTGCGGGCGACATAGAGGGTTTCCATGAATGTCTGTAGCTTGGAATGCTTGCACCAGACAAAGGCGGGCACGTCCCCTTCGTCTCCGCTTTCGGGTGTCTTGAGATAGGCATATTGATCGAGGCCCATGGTCTCGCTCCTTTCCTTCGTGGTTGGCGCGGCATGGGTCTTTTGTGCTTTGGCCCATTGTCCGCCTTGGGCGCGGGCCATCCCGGTCTCTGGCGTTCGGAAGACCCCCGCGTCTTCCGAAGGGCAGAGCAGGGAAGGGCACAGCCCGACCTGCGGCCGGACGGCGGCGGGACACAGGGGGCCGGAGCGGTGAAATCGGGAGGGACCCGGCGGCATCAGCCGACGGGAGGCACCGGATTTCTCCGGCGGAGGCTGACGCGTCAGCGGCACCAGAGCCCCTGTTCGCGCCGTCGTTCGGATGTCAGGCGGAAAAAGACCAAAGATATCGGAGACGCCGAAGCGCAGGGGCGGCGCCTCCGGCCTTCGAATCCATGATCGGAGGCCCCGCACGACCGCCGATCGGTGATGTCACTGACCAGCCAGATCGGCATTCAGAAAACTGTCACTTTGCAAGCATCTATAGTTCATTTATTCATGAATTATGGAACCACTGATTCCCAACCGCCTCTCGACTCTGGGCCACCCGCAGCGGCTGGCCCTGTTCCGGCTGCTGATGCGGCGCTATCCAGACCGCGTTCCGGCGACCGAACTGGCGCAGGCGCTCGGCCTCAAACCCAACACGCTGTCCACTTACGTGAACGCGCTGATGCACGCCGGTCTGATACGCCAAGAGCGCGTCGGGACATCCCTGCGGTATGCCATCCACATGGAGGCGGCCCGCGAGACCATCGATTATCTCATCATCGACTGCTGCCGCGGCCGCCCCGACATCTGTTCGCCCGACCTTTACCCAACCCCTCTTGGAGAGACCGCCATGAGTGACCGCAAATTCAATGTCCTGTTTATCTGCACCGGAAACTCCGCCCGGTCGATCTTTGCTGAATCCATCCTGCGCGACATGGCAGGAGATCGCTTCGTGGCCTATTCGGCGGGCACCAAGCCCCAGTCCGAACTGAACCCTTTTGCCGTTGAGGTGCTGGAACAGAAGGGCCACGACGTATCGGTGCTGCGCTCGAAAAACATCGCCGAGTTCCAGACACCCAATGCGCCGACATTCGACTTTGTCTTCACCGTCTGCAATCAGGCGGCAAATGAGGAATGCCCGTCATGGCAGGGCCAGCCCGTCACGGCTCATTGGGGGCTGCCCGATCCGGTCAAGGTGGAAGGCTCGGACGCGGAGAAGAGCCTTGCCTTCCACCAGACCCATGGCGCGCTGCGCAATCGGATGACCGGCTTTACCAACCTGCCCATCGCATCGCTGGACCGCATGTCCTTGCAAAAAGCCGTCGATGATCTGGGCCAATCACAAGAAGAGGGACCTGCGACATGACCGTCTATGCCCTGAATGGCCTTGGCCGCATCGGCAAACTTGCCCTGAAGCCATTGCTCGCGCGCGGTGCGCAGATCGCCTGGATCAACGATGCTGTCGGCGATCCTGAGATGCACGCGCATTTGCTGGAGTTCGACACGGTGCATGGGCGATGGAACGCGGATTTTGCCCATGACGCAGATAGCGTGACGATAGATGGCACCCGTATCCCCTTCATCGGAACCCGCGATATTGCGGACCTGCCGTTGGATGGTGTTGATGTGGTGATCGACTGTACGGGTGTGTTCAAGACCGAAGCCAAGCTTGCACCCTATTTTGAGGCTGGCGTGAAGAAGGTCGTTGTCTCCGCCCCCGTGAAGGACGGCGATGCGGCGAACATCGTTTATGGTGTAAATGACGACATATACGAACCTGACCGGCACCGCGTTGTGACCGCTGCCAGTTGCACTACCAACTGCTTGGCCCCGGTGGTGAAAGTGATTCACGAAAACCTGGGCATCAAGCACGGCTCGATCACCACGATTCACGATGTGACGAACACCCAGACCATTGTAGACCGTCCCGCCAAGGACCTGCGCCGCGCGCGTTCGGCACTCAACTCGCTGATCCCGACAACGACGGGCAGTGCGACGGCGATCACGCTGATTTACCCGGAACTTAAGGGCCGCTTAAACGTCCACGCCGTCCGCGTGCCGCTTCTGAACGCGTCGCTGACCGATTGCGTCTTTGAAGTCGCGCGAGAGACGACAGCAGAGGAGGTCAACGCCCTGTTCAAAGCGGCGTCTGAGGGGCCGTTCGCCGGTATCCTCGGCTACGAGGAACGCCCTCTGGTCTCAACCGATTACACCAACGACGAACGCTCAAGCATCGTTGATGCGCTCTCCACGATGGTCATCAACGGAACGCAGGTGAAAGTCTACGCTTGGTATGACAACGAAATGGGCTATGCCCACCGCCTTGTCGATGTGGCGTGCATGGTCGGGGACAGCCTGTGAGCGACACCGCGACCCGTCCCGAAGGTCTGTCGGCCTATATTGCCGTCACAGCGGCCTATTGGGCGTTCATGCTCACCGACGGGGCGCTGCGGATGCTGGTTCTGCTGCATTTCCACACGCTGGGCTTCAGCCCCGTGCAACTGGCCTATCTCTTTGTGCTTTACGAGATTGCCGGGATGATCACCAATCTGGCCGCCGGCTGGATCGCGGCCCGGTTTGGCCTGACCTCGACCCTTTATGCGGGGCTGGGCATTCAGGTGCTGGCGCTTCTGGCACTGACGCAACTGGACCCCAATTGGGCGATCGGGGCCTCGGTGGCCTTCGTGATGCTGGTACAGGGGGCAAGCGGCGTGGCCAAGGATCTGGCCAAGATGTCCTCCAAATCTGCGGTCAAGATACTGGCACCCAAGGAAGGGGACGGATTGTTCCGGTGGGTGGCCCTGCTGACGGGTTCTAAGAACGCGGTAAAAGGTCTTGGCTTTCTTCTCGGGGCGGCGCTTCTTGCAACGCTTGGGTTCCAGGCGGCCGTGCTGGGCATGGCGGCTGTTCTCTTTGTCATCCTCGTGGCGGTGCTGATCGCAATGCCTGCTGGCCTGCCAAAAGGACGGAAGGGGGCGAAGTTCTCCGAAGTCTTTTCGAAATCGGCGAATGTGAACTGGCTGTCGCTGGCGCGGGTGTTTCTGTTTGGCGCGCGGGACGTGTGGTTCGTCGTGGGCATTCCGATCTATTTCTACGCCGTCTTGTCCGACGGCAGCGAGGCCGGCAATCGCGCGGCCTTCTTCCTGATCGGCACCTTCATGGCATGCTGGGTCATTCTCTACGGGGCTGTTCAAGCCGCTGCACCGCGCCTTCTGGGGGCCAGCACCCGCAATGAAGCACAATTGATCCGTGCTGCGCGAAGTTGGGCCTGGGCTTTGGCAGTTGTACCGGCCACGCTGACCGCCGCCGCTTGGGCCGCCTCGGGACCTCAGACATGGCTGACCATGAGCCTTGTGGTTGGTCTTCTCGCATTCGGGGGATTGTTTGCGGTGAATTCGGCGCTGCACTCCTATCTGATCCTGGCCTTCACAAAAGCAGAGCGGGTCACAATGGACGTGGGGTTCTACTACATGGCCAACGCAGGTGGGCGGTTGGCGGGGACGGTTCTGTCAGGTCTGACCTACCAGGTCGGAGGACTGAGTCTTATGCTGGGCACGGTGACCGCGATGGTTGCCACCGCCGCACGTGTGTCTGGTCGATTGTCCAGTGAACAAAAGGAAAGTGTTGTTCTATGAGTGCATTTGAACGGTATCTGTCACTTTGGATCGCGCTTGCCATGGTTGCGGGGATTGCACTTGGCAGCTTCGCACCCGGCCTTGTGAATGCCATTGCGGCGGCGGAGGTGGCCAATGTGAACCTTGTGGTCGCTGTCCTGATCTGGGCCATGGTCTATCCGATGATGGTGGGCGTCGATCCATCGAGTCTGCGCGACGTGGTCACGCAACCCAAAGGTCTGGCGATCACGCTAATCGTCAATTGGTTGATCAAGCCCTTTACGATGGCGGCCCTCGGTGTTCTGTTTTTTGAGGTTGTCTTTGCCGACCTGATCGCACCCGAGGACGCGCAACAATACATCGCCGGGCTGATCCTGCTGGGTGCCGCCCCTTGCACCGCGATGGTGTTTGTCTGGTCGCAACTGACCCGTGGTGACGAAAGCTACACGCTGTTGCAGGTGTCGGTGAACGATGTGGTGATGGTCTTTGCCTTTGCGCCGATTGTCGCTTTCCTGCTGGGCGTCACGGATATTGTGGTACCTTGGGAAACGCTGGTTCTGTCCGTGGTTCTCTTCGTTGTGCTGCCCTTTCTTGCCGGGTTCCTGACCCGCAAAAAGCTGGGCAGCGCGGCGCGGATCGCCGCCTTTCAGACGCGGGTCAAGCCATGGTCGGTGAGCGGCCTGATCGCGACCGTGGTAATCCTGTTCGGTCTTCAGGGGCAGGTGATCCTCGACCGCCCGCAAGTCATTGCCCTGATCGCGGTGCCGATCCTGTTGCAATCCTACGGGATTTTTGCGTTGGCCTATGGTGCCGCCTATGCGCTGAAAGTGCCGCACCGGATCGCGGCCCCCTGCGCTCTGATCGGTACGTCGAACTTTTTTGAACTGGCCGTCGCCGTCGCCATCAGCTTGTTTGGCCTGAATTCCGGAGCGGCGCTCGCGACCGTCGTCGGTGTCCTTGTCGAAGTGCCCGTGATGCTCTCGCTCGTGGCCTTCGCCAACCGCAAACGGGCGCGGTTCGTGCCTGAACCCGACACCAGACCTGAAACGCCCTAGGTCGGAAAGGGCCTGGACGTTGTGTTGCACGGCTCTCCCTCGATGGATTTGCAAGGGCGCAAGCTTCTGGTCGAGCAGTATTAAACAACCGCAGTCGCGCATAGTCTCTTTGGGGATCTCTCTAAACTGGAAGAGAAGACAGAAGCCTTGCGGTCTTTTGTCCGTTGCAGCCTTTTTGACAGGGGTGTCTTGTCGGTCTTTTGATCGCCGCCGTGCGCCCCAATTGAAACAATAACTTCACCCAGTTGTCACGAAGCCGTTTCAATCTCGCGAAATCGTCCGAATGAATTTCAAATTGGGGGAATCACCATGAAACTTCGTTCTGTCCTGGCTGGCGCCTTATTAGCGATCACAGCTGCTGTCGCGGCCCACGCTGAAACCTGGAAACTGGCTGTTACTGATGTTGAGGGCATGGAACGCCTGCAGCTGGAATGGGGTCCGTTCAAGGATGCGCTTGAAGCAGCCACTGGCGACAGCTTTGAGTTTTTTGCCGTGAATTCGCGCACCGCCGCCGCTGAAGCGCTGCGCGGCGAAACCGTCGATTTCGTTGTCTCTGGTCCTGCGGAATATGTGGTCATCAACAAATTGACCGCCGCCACGCCGATCATTGGTCTGGGTCGTCCGGATTATCACTGTGCCATCGTTGTGCGCGCAGATAGCGGCATCAACACGGTTGCTGATCTCAAGGGAAAGAAGGTCGCCTTCGGAGATATCGGCTCCACCTCGAACATGCTGTGCCCAATGCAGGTTCTGGCGGACTGTGGCCTCGACCCGGTCAACGACATCGAGAAGACCCATACAAGCCGCAACATCGCGCATGAGGCACTGAAAAATGGTGATGTGGACGCGCTGGGTTCGAACGCGGGCAGCTGGCTGAACGTGCGCAACAAGGAAACCGACCTGCC
>JBCCMP010000020.1:0-23432 GCA_039026295.1 Pseudomonadota bacterium
CGCAGCTTGTGGCCCATGCGGCGCTCGATCTCCGGGCTTGGGCCGTCGCCAAGGCGCACATGCAAACCGCCGGGCGGCAGGTCCAGAGGCGGTATCGCAAACGTGCGATCCGGGCCGAGTTCGACCGAGCGGGCAGATTCCACTGTTTCGGATATCGCCTTGAATCCGACCCACGTGCCCGAATAGCGCGACAGTGCAAAGCCGTAGGCACCGAACTCGAGATACTCGCCGACCGTAGCCGGGTTCAGAACCGGCATGAACCACGACAGGAAAGCGGCATCCGACTGGTGCGGCATCGACGATGATACGCAGCCGTGGTCATCGCCCGCCACGACCAGTACCCCGCCCTTCGGCGCTGACCCGTATGCATTGCCGTGACGCAGCGCGTCGCCTGACCGGTCCACGCCCGGCCCCTTGCCGTACCACATCGAAAAGACGCCCTCATGCACGCAGTCCGGATCCAGCGAGGCCTGCTGCGCACCCAGCACGGCGGTCGCCCCCAGATCCTCGTTGATCGCGGGCATGAAGGTGATGTCGTTGCCTTTCAGCCGCGCCTTCAGACGCCACATCTCCTGATCCAGACCGCCGAGGGGCGAGCCGCGATAGCCCGAGACAAAGCCTCCGGTATTCAGCCCTGCCAGGCGGTCGCGCCGGGCCTGATCCAGCATGATCCGCGCCAGCGCCTGCGTCCCGGTCAGGAACACACGGCCTTCCGTGCGGTTATAGCGATCATCCAGGGTATAGTCGGACAGGTCATCTGAAGCGGGGGATCGGTCGAACATCGCGGGCTCCTGAAACACGGGGCGCGTGGGACAGCGCCGGGGTCCGTTGGCTGCCTGCAAGTCTACGCGGTGCCGGGTGGTCAGAGTTTTCTGTTTTCCCGATCAATCCTTGTAAATTGAGTAGTATTGCCGGATTAAGCGTATAAATCGGAGAAATATTTCATGCTACTGGACGAACGCGACCATCACATTCTGCGCCTGCTGCGGCAGGACTGCCGTCTGTCGAACGCCGATCTGGCAGGGAAGGTCGGTATGTCGCCTTCCGCCTGCTGGCGGCGGGTCAAAGCGTTTGAGGATGCGGGCATCATCGAACGCTACGGCGCGATCCTGCGGCCGGGACCTCTGGGACTGAACTTTCAGGCGATCGTCCACGTTCAGATGGTGCGCCACGATCCGGCCGCGATGGAGGCGTTTTTCCGGGGCGTTGACGGACGTGAAGAGATATCCGCCTGCTATGCGACGACCGGGCAGGCTGATTATCACCTGCTGGTGCAATGCGCCGACATCGACGCCTACAATCGGTTTCTCGAGGATTTTCTGTTCCGCCTTCCGGCCGTTCGGGGGGCGCAGACCAACGTCATCCTGAAGGACCTGAAAGCAGGCTGAACCGCCGCCTCTGTTATGCTGGTGTGCGGGCCTCTCAGGCCACCTGACTTCTCTGACCAAGACCCGGCAGATCGTGCACGCTGCCGTCCTGAAGCCAGTCAGCCAGGGCCTTGGCCGAGACCGGGCGACAGATGTGGTAGCCCTGCAGCCGCGCGAAACCAAGCTCGGCCGCCGCTTCGCAGTGAACTGCCATCTCAACGCCCTCTGCGACCATCTCGACACCCAGCGAATGGCCGATGGCGGCGACAGCACGAACAAGCGAGAGCCCCTGCTCCCCTTCCGCCAGCGGCGCGATCAGCTCTCGCGCCACCTTGATCCGGTCGGGGGCCATTTCGATGATCCCAAGGACCGATGCCTTCCCGGTGCCGAAATCGTCCAGTTCGATCTCGATGCCCAGTTCGCGGATCCCGTCCAGGTTCCACTGAACCTGATCGGGCAGGCGATCGACGAAGGCAGTCTCCAGAATTTCGAATGTCAGGCGATTGCGCGGCAGGTTCATCGCCTGAAGATTTGCGATCAGATCGGGATCGCTGAGCCGTCCCGCAGATACGTTGACCGAAACGGTTTCGATCCCCAGCCCCAACTCGTCCCATTTGGCCAGGTCTGCCAGCGCGGCCTTGAAGACCAGCGCATCGATGTGCGCGGTCATGCCCAGCCGGTCGGCAAGGGGCATGAACTCTTCCGGGGTCATGACGCCGTGCAGCGGGTGGTACCAGCGCACCAGCGCCTCGACGCTCAGAACACGGCCCGCATTCAGGTCATACTGGGGCTGATAGTGGCAGATGATTTCCCCGTCATCGACACCGCGCCGAAAGTCTTCGCGCAGGAACCTGTCCGCCTCCATCTCGACCCGGGTGCTGTCCTCGAAGAAGACGAAATTGCCGCGGCCGCTCTCTTTGGCGTGTTTCAGCGCGAAGTCGCCGTTGTTCAGGATGTAGTCGACCGTCATGTCGGTCATGTGCTTTTCGCGCTCGACCGAATAGATGCCGATGCTGGTCTCTACAAAGCAGCTCTGGCCCTGATAGCTGATCGGCGTCGAGACCTCCTTGACCAGACGCTCGGCCATTGCGGCGAGTTCCACGCGGCTGGAATCGCCCTTGGTCACGATCACGAACTCGTCCCCGCCGACCCGGGCAACGAAATCTTCCGACCGGACCTGCGTCTGCAGTGTTTCGGCGACATGGCGCAGCATCTGGTCACCGGCCGAATGGCCCAGCGAGTCGTTGACCTCGGTGAAATGATCGAGATCGAGCTGCAGGACGGCGAAGGGTTCGTTGTCGCGGTGCAACGAGCCGAGGCGCTCCGTAATCACCTCGTTCAGGTGACGACGGTTGCCAAGGCCGGTCAGGGCGTCATGCAGTGCAGACTGCTCCGCCCGGCTTTTCGCCTCCTCGATATTGTCCATGAGCTGGCTGAGCGACCGGCCGATGATCAGGCGGAACGTGATCCAGTTGGTGATCAGCATGATCATCAGGCCGGCCACAAGGATCAGAGCCGATAGTTGCAGTTGCGCGATTTTGGTGTCGTGCAGTTCGTCGTGGGAAATGCCGATCGTCAGTGTCTGCTCTGAAAAGAACCGGACCGGAACAGACATCTCCCCGTCCTGACCGGACCCGGCGCAGGTGATGCCGCCCGGCATCTGGACGAGAACGCGGCCCTTGCCCGGGGCGTGCAGTTCTGCGCATACAACCGCCGGATCGCCCGTCAGGCTCTGCAC
This sequence comes from Pseudomonadota bacterium, assembly GCA_039026295.1. Taxonomy (GTDB): domain Bacteria; phylum Pseudomonadota; class Alphaproteobacteria; order Rhodobacterales; family Rhodobacteraceae; genus Thermohalobaculum. The sequence continues at coordinate 3,106 of JBCCMP010000020.1, forward strand.
CAGCTCGCGCGCAACGGGCACCGCCTGTGCCTCTCCCCCGGGCAACTGGTCAGCCAGCCGCTCCAATCCACCGGCAATTCGGTTCGCGGCCTCGCCCAGCCGTGCGTTCAGCCGCGCCTCTGCTTCGTCAACGTTGTGCTTTGTCAGCAGGTAGAGCCCTGCCCCCGCCGCAACCAGAAACAGCGGCGCCATCAACGCACATATCCGCAGATACAGCGTCAGGGCCGTTGCGGTTTTCTTGTAGGCGTGGCGCATTTAAGGGGTTTTCATTCGCTGGCGGAGGCTCCGCACGAACCTGCCGGGCCGGGAAGGACCGTTATACCTGTGCCGCCGCGCGACGTGCAGGACACCCCAAGCTTGAGGCAGAAGATTGCAATCGAGGGGACGAGACAGACACGCAAAACGGCGCTCAGGGCAGCATCTGGCTGTGCCAAACAGGGGAAGCGGCGCTTGGGCAAATCTCTCCTCCAATGCCGAAAGGGGTAAGTCTTTGCCGCGCTTATCGCTTCGGTCGGTTAAAAAGCTGTGTCGCTCTTCAAGAAATCAGGCTCTGATATCTGCCAGCTACATTTACGTTTTGGGAAGAACAGGAGCACTCTGCTTTACGAATGGCGTCATGCAAACTTGTTGAGCCGGTTAGATTTCGGACGAGACCCGTTGGCTGCGCTCTGATCCGGGCTGCCGCGAGCGCATTCATGGATTCGGATTCATGGATTCGGAACGTGACCAGGATTATGAACCCCTTTGCTATTCCTGACAAAACAAGTGGCCGGTCTGCCCGATTTCGGATCACCGGCGTGGATACCAGGGAACGAATGGGCAAGAGTGGAAGAGTGGTTTGTGCACCTCGACGGCCGGCAAGCTACGGATCGGTGCAATTCGACGCAGAGGCGCTTGCCCGGTCGGAGTGGACCCGGGTTTGGAGGCGGTTGCGGAAGTTCGTTCCTTACCTCAACACAGAGCGACGTCGTTGTCGTGGCGCAGAACGCGATTAAGTTGAAGTGTCTTTCAAGTGGTGTCCAGCACGCTCGCCGGGTGCTCGCTGTTCGGCCATAGGTCATTAACCCATAGACTGTGAACCGCAAGTTTCTGGACTGATCCGTCAGTAAGAACGAACTCGAAGGACTCTATCGCAGGTCCGGAACCTTTTCATCTTGTCAGCGACCCATCAACTTCTCCAAAATTGACGCTGAGAGAATCTTGACCGTCTGAAGGTTTGCCTGATTTCCTTACGACCAATCCGGTCCGGTGTATTGAACAGACAATTCGGCGCGGCCGACATGAGGATCTTCGATGCTACCGCAGAAGTCGATTTCATGTCGGACCGGAATGTGACGATAGGTGCGACGAGTTTTTGTAATCTGATTTTGAACGTCCGGTACTGCTTTCCCGCCCGGCATTCTCACCGAGCACGCTGCTTTGGCCTCGACGAAATGAGGATCGCAGAAACAGAGGAAGTCTCCGATAACAAAACGCCAACCCCTGTCGCCCTCTCCGCATTCAGCATCACCGAGGTGCTCGACCGTCATTGCCGGTCGTTCAGGGTCAATCCCAGCTCGTTCACAATAAATAGCGATCAAACGTGGAGAACTAGGAATAGTCTCGATCAATTGACCGATTGCATCGAGATCTTTCCCCAGATCTGCGCATTCTCCATCGGTTGCCGCGGTGCTTTCAGTCTCTCCCGCATTCACAGTGCCAAGAAAAAGAAAGAGCGCAACCAGAAGTCCAATTCTCATCAAAAACACCCTGCGCCAAAACAAGCCCCTGTTCCACAGCCGTCAGCCTAAAACCCCCTCCAGATCCCGCACCAGATCATCGGCATCTTCCAGGCCGACGCTCAGGCGGAAGATCCCCTCTCCGGCCCAGGCGCGGTATTCCTCGGCCGCTGCGCGCTTTAGCGGGAAACTGCTTTCCAGCAGGCCCTCGGTCGGCATCCAGACAACGAGGCTGCGATGGTGGCCGAGGCTGACGGCGTAGTGGATGATATCCAATCCCTGCCCCATGCACTCGGCGACGGCCTGCCCCTCTGCCGCGCCGCCTTTGACGCGGAAGTTCAGCATGGCCGAGAAGTTGTTCATCTGCTGGCCCGCCAGATTGTGCTGGGGGTGGGATGGCAGGCCGGGATAGAGGACGCGCTCGATCTTCGGGTGGGCCTCCAGTGCGCGGGCCACCGCCAGCGCGGTCGCTTGATGGGCCTTCATGCGCAGCGGCAGCGTGGCGGCCCCGCGGGCGATCAGCCAGGCGTTGAAGGGGGACATGACGCCGCCATAGTGGACCGTCGCCTCGGCCATCATCGGGCGGATCAGGTCGGCAGCTCCGCAAACGACGCCGCCCATCGCATCGCCATGGCCGCCGATATACTTGGTGGCCGAATGCATCACCAGATCCGCGCCCAGCGCCAGCGGATTGCAGCCGATGGGGGAGGCAAAGGTGTTGTCCACGGCAAGCAGAGCCTCGGTCCCCTTAGTGATCGCCGCGACGCCGGCGATGTCCGTCAGGCGCATCAGCGGGTTGCAGGGGGTGTCGATGAAGACCAGCCGGGTCTCGTCCCGCATGGCATTGGCGACCGCCGTCAGGTCCGAGGTGTCGAGGAAACTGACCGCGATCCCCATCCGGGGCAGCGTGTCCCGGGCAAGCTCGGCGATCCCGGCATAGCAGACCTCTGACAGGATCATGTGATCGCCGCTGGAGAGGCGGGAGAGGCAGATCGCCGCCGCCGCCGCCATGCCGGAGGCAAAGGCTGCCGCGTCCTCTGCCCCCTCCAGCGCGGCGACCTTTTCCTCCAGGCTGCGCACCGTGGGATTGGCCCAGCGGGTGTAGACCAGCGGGCTGTCGGGGGTGAGTTCCGAGGCGGAGAACGCCTCTGGTCCGTCGGTCACATAGGTAGAGGACATGACGATGTTCGGGCTGGATGCGCCGGTCGCTGGGTCCGGGCGTTCGCCCGCGTGGATGGCGAGCGTGTTCGGCCCGACGGATTTGAGGTCGAGATTGCGGGCCATTGGGGCCTCCTTATTTCTGACAGTGGGCACCGGTCTTACTTGCGCCGATAGACGCCGGTCTTATTTGCGCCAATAGACGCCAATACCGTCGATGTCGATCACCGGCGTGGTGATGCCGCGCGCCGTGCGGAAGTCCTCGGTGGCCCGGCGGGCGGGCTCCAACAGACCGTAGTCATCGATGATGATGAACCCGCCGGGGGAGACCTTGTCATAGAGGGCGTCCAGCGGGGTGATCGTGCTTTCGTAGTAGTCGCCGTCGAGGCGCAGAACCGCGAGGGTTTCCACGGGCGCGTCCGGCAGCGTTTCGTTGAACCACCCCTTCAAAAAGCGCACCCGGTCGTCCATAAGGCCGAGCCGTTCGAAGAGTGCCTGCACCTTGGGCTGCGGGATGGCGAGCATCGGGTATTTGGCGGCCTGCAGGTCGATGTCGTCTTCGGGGCGTTCCGGCGGGGGCAGACCCTCGAAGCTGTCCGCCAGCCAGACGGCCCGGTCCGATCCGTGGGCGGCGAGTATTGTCTTGGCGAAGGCCGAGGCGCCGCCGCGCCAGACCCCGCATTCCAGGATGTCGCCTTGGATGTTCTCGGTCAGCACCGTCTCGATGGCGTGCTGCAGATTGTCCAGCCGTGCGCGGCCGACCATTGAGGCGCCGATGGTGATGTATTTCAAGCGGCCGTCCAGATGGCGACCGGTCTGGCGGGTTTCGCTGATCTTGGCCAGCGTTTCCGGGTCGGCAGCCGCGCCTGAATAGAAAACCTTCGCGTCGAAGGGTTTCGCGCCTTCGGCGACGTCGATCAGATAGGCGCGCTCGGCCTCGGCCTCGGGATAGAGGTCGTTCAGGATCGCGGCCTTGACCGTGGCGATGTAGCGCTGGATGAGATCTGAAGGTCCCTTGGTCATTGCGGGTTCGACACCTCGACCAGATTGCCGTCCGGATCGCGGAAGTAGATCGACAGGATCGGCCCCTGCGCGCCTGTGCGCGGGACGGGGCCTTCGAAAACATCGACGCCCAGGGTTTCAAGATGGGCTTTCAAATCGGCGACCGGGGTGTCGGACAGCAGACAGAAATCGCCGGAACCTGCCGTGGCGATCCGGGCCCGGGGCTCGAATTCGCGGCCCACCTCGTGGAGGTTGATCTTGTGCGGGCCAAAAGTCAGTGCGGCCCTGTCTTGCGGGCCAAAGACTTCCACGCCGAAGCCCAGAGTACGTTTGTAGAAGTCCGCCGTCTTTTGGATCGACGCCACGGTCAGAACGAAGTGGTCGATAGTCAGGTTCATCCGGCCTCCGGCATGCGCTGCAAGACACGCATATCCGAAGCGCCGCAAAATGGAAACGCGATCGGGCGGCCATGCGGGCAGCGCGGCGACGCGCTGCCCTGTGCGCCTCCTCAGGCGTCTTCTGGTTCAGGCGTGGAGGTTTCCGCCTGCGGCGCGGCAGTGTCTTCGATCACGCGGTCCTTCGGGATCGGGTTCGCCGCGCCGAGCCCCTGCGCAATGTCGAAGATCGGTACCAGGTGATCTTCGGTCACCCGCATCCCCAGCCGGGTCTGGAACATGTCCTTGGGGTCGCGATCGGCGTTGCCGCTGATCGCCCGCTCGAACACCCAGTTCATGGTTTCTCCCGGTTTATAGTCCCCCTGCTGCAGATCGATCCAGACGCCGGAGGCGAGCTGATACTTTGAGGGATCACCGACACGTTGGACGACGTAATCGCTGAACCTCTCGAACTTCGGGACAATCGAGACGACAGGCATCACGCCGGAGTCCTTGAACGCGAATTCGAGGTTCTTCAGAAAATCGGGCTGCGTGCTGCTGGGGCTGTAGGCCGGTTGGCTGAACATCCAGGACGCACCCAGTTCTTCGGTCTTATAGCGGTAGTTGTCCTCGAAATCCTTGCACCTGGTGTACTGGTCCATGACGCACGCCAACTCGATCCCCTTGGTGTCGATCGCAAACTTCGCAAGGTCTTCGAATGCAACCGTAACCTTGGTGTTGTCCTCATGCGCGAGAGACGATGATCCGCGCACGACCAGCAGGCGGCCCGGGGATTTTTCGCGGATCATTTCCTTCATCACGCCGCGCGTCTTTTCGTCCAGCAGCCGGTCGGCGGCCATGATGAACGTCATGTTTGAAAGATCCAGACCGTGGTCCTGCTGTACCTTCCCGGCCATCTTCATATAGACTCGCGGGCTTTTCATCTTCTCGAAATGCGGAATGATGATCCCGTTGCTCGCGACCGAGCTGCTGATCGGATTGGACGGGTCGATCACCGTCGTGTGAATCTCACGACGCTGTTGGAACATCGTGGGTTTTTCACTCTTTTGGACCGGCACCGATCCGTGGGACGTGCTTAGCACAGCCTTGTATTTCGTTGATTTCAGAAGGTGGCTGTCGCTCTTGTAGAAGCGGTTGATTTTTTTGGCCTGAAACGTCTTGTTCCCGGTCGCTGACAGCGCAAACTTTAGCGATTTGTCCAGGTGGACAACTCTCCTCTTAAAGTTCGTGCTGGTATTTTTCCTCGAGACATTGCGGAATTTCATCATTTAAGCAGATCCTTGGTACTGTCCGCAAAAATGCCCGGATACTGCGAGGTCATCCGTTTCCAGCGTCGGCTGTTTGCAACGTCGGATTTTTGCAACGTCGGCTGTTTGCAACGTCGGCTGTTTGCAACGTGGACCATCTGCAAGGTCGGCCATTCTTGGCGGCGGCTACGAACTGCTCCGGCAGGGAAGACCTTGGGGGATTCTGGAAGAACCCGACCCCGCTGGAACTCTCAGTGCAGCGATTCTGCCTCTGGTTGAGTTCTGGGACTGTGGGAATCCCTACAGAGCCTGGACACCGACTGTGCAGGATGCGAGTCGTGGGCGTGTTTGGCCCCGCCTTCTCTCATTTGGATTGACCTTTTGCCCGGCCACCGCTGCAGCCGGGCACAGAACGCGACGGGTTTCGATCTGCTTGGTTTGTTTGGCCCCTTTGGCAAAGCGCCAGAGGGGCCAAATCTGACCGCTTACCGCGGGCTGAGCACGAAGTTGTAATGGCAGCCGTGATGCTCCCAGTTCCGGTCGTTCTTGCCGGACTGGTGCTTCTTTTTCAGGCGGCGCAGGCGATCGGTGAGCTGGCAGAGGCCCTTGCCGCCACGGCTTTCGGCGGTGGTGGCCTGAACACCCATGGAGTCGGCCAGACCCACGCTGTGGATGACCGAGACATGGCGCTTCTTGTCGCCGTTGTTGCATTTGACCAGCAAATCGCCGGGCCGCACTTCTGCCGGGTCATCGACCCGTCGGAAGGCTTTGCCCCAGGGTTTCTTCTTGTCGTAATTCTGATAGCTGGCATTGCCCTTGTTGTAGCTGTCGATAGAAAAGGACATGTCGTTCTTCGTGTCCCGGATCTTCGGGTAATTGTCGCGCAGATAGGCCCCGACAAAGCCCCTGCAATCGACGCCAAGCAGTTGGTTGGCATATTCCTGCACCGAAAATGGGACCATGTCCCAGCCGAACTTGGTCCAGCCCAGTTCCTTGAAGCGTTTTTCGGATATTTCAGCGCGCGTCAGGTAGACATCGATCACCCGAAGAAGCGGCTTGAAGTCCTGCGGCCGACCGACGCCGGTAAACATCGCGCGCAGGATTTCGAGATCGACGTGCACATACGGCATCGGTGCCAGCAGGTCGGAATAGAAATGTCCGGAATCTGTGAAGGCGTGGATGGCCCCGTTCTTGCCGCCGCCGTAATTGTCGCCGCGTTTCTTGATGAAATTGCGCAGGTCCCAGTACGACTTTTCCCGTACGTCGCCCGTGCTGTCGTCGTTCTTCATGGATGAGCGGTACTTGGTGATGTGAATGCTTTCGTGGCCCATGACCCCCTGAAAGCTGATCCCTTTGTACTTCTGCAGATATGCGCCCGGTGTCTCCGGCATTTGAAATCCTCCTGATCCGTGCACCGAGAAATCCCAGGGTGCTGCGTGATGAAATTGGGAAACCACTGAAACGTTCGCAGGCGGGTTAAAATCGGCTCCCGCTTGCGATGGGGGAATTATGGGCATCCTTCGGGGCCGGATCTGTAACAGATGTCATACTGACGAAGATTTTCCCGCCCTGGTCGAAACAACCGCTGTGGCCGGGTGGAACTGTCGCCAATGCGACGCTCTAACGCCGCAAATCCGTTTGCCCGGGGCGGTATTTCGGCTAGCGTCAGCGCAACTCACCGGAAAGGTCGGGCAGGGAAGGGCTGGCGATGGGCCGCTACAACGCGTTGAAAGTTTTCTGGGAGGGGATGACCGGAAACAAGGGGTGGGAGCGGGCCTGGCGTGATCCCGAGCCGAAGTCGACTTATGACGTCATCATCATCGGTGGCGGCGGGCATGGGCTGGCCACGGCCTATTACCTGGCCAAGAACCACGGCATCACCAAGGTGGCGCTGGTGGAAAAAGGGTGGATCGGCGGCGGCAATTCTGGCCGGAACACGACGATTGTGCGCTCCAACTACATGATTCCGGGCAATTGCGAGTTCTACGAGCACTCGCTGAAGATCTGGGAGGACCTCTCGCACAACCTGAATTACAATGTGATGTTCAGCCAGCGCGCCCACGTGAACCTGGTGTTTTCCCCGGCCCATACCGACGGGGCACGCCGCCGTTACAACCTGATGCGCAGCAACGGGATCGACGGCGAATTCTGGGACCTGCGCAAGCTGAAGCGTGAGATCCCTTATCTGAACTATTCCGACAACATCCGCTATCCGATAGAGGGGGCGTTCGTGCAGCCTCGCGCCGGGACCGCGCGCCACGATGCCGTGAACTGGGGCTATGCCCGTGCGGCCGACAAGCTGGGCGTCGACATCATCCAGAACTGCGAGGTGCTGGACTTCATCAAGGAAGACGGCGGGATCGTCGGGGTGAAGACTTCGCGCGGCGACATCCGGGCGAAGAAGGTCGGGATGGCCGTTGCGGGGTCATCGTCGCTGCTGGCGCACAAGGCGGGTCTGGGCAAGCTGCCGATTGAATCGCACAAGCTGCTGGCGTTCGTGTCAGAGCCGATCAAGCCGCTGATCCACCATGTCATAGTCTACGGCTATGGCCACGGTCACTATTATATCAGCCAGTCCGACAAGGGCGGGCTGGTGTTCGGCGGCGATCTGGATTTCTACAATTCCTATGCCCAGAAGGGGAACCTGCCGATCTATCAGGACGTCATGGGCTGCACGATGAACATCCTGCCGATGGTCGGGCGCATCAAGGTGCTGCGCCAATGGGCCGGCATCATGGACATGTCGATGGACGGCTCTCCCTTCATCTGCCGCACCGAGATCCCCGGCCTCTATATCAACGCCGGATGGTGCTATGGCGGCTTCAAGGCGATCCCGGGATCGGGCTGGGCCTTTGCCCACACGATCGCAAAGGAAGAGCCGCACTGGTCAAACAAGCGCCTGACGCTCAGCCGGTTCCGCGAAGGCCGCCAGATCGACGAGACAGGGGGCGGCCCCGTGCCGAAGCACCATTGAGCGGGTTCGGGATCATCCCGGGCGGGCCGGAAGACCGGGATGCCGTGGCAGCGTTCATCGGGCAGCTTTACGCGGCGCATGACTACAACATGGATTGGCCGGCGTTGCAGACACGGGCGGACGAAATGCTGGCCGCAGGCCCGGTTTTCTTCATCGAACAAAGTGACCGTCGCATCGGTTACGCCGCGCTGAAGGACATGGGCGATCACATGTATGTCCGGCACTTCGTCATCGACCGGGAACAGCGGGGCAATGGCATGGGTTCAAGTGCCTTCAAGGCACTGCAGGCGGCGCAGTTCGCCGGTCGGCAGGTGCGGCTGGATGCACCCCACGAAACACCGGGCCCGAAAGCGTTCTGGGAACGGCTGGGCTTTGCCGTGATGGGGTACACCATGTGCCGCAACGAGGAGGCGGCGGCATGAACGCGCAGAATCTGTCCCTCCACACGCCGACAGACTTCACCGGCTGCGCCCGGTTGTTTGTCCAGATGTACGAAGCACTTGGGTATGACGTCTCTCTGGAGACCGCGCCGGCGCGGCTGGGCGGAATGCTGGATGCCGGGTTCCAGTTGACCGAATTGCGCGATGGCGGGGACGTGATCGGGTTCGCGCTTTGGATCGATCTGGCCGATTACGTCTTCATCCGGTCCTTTGCCATTGACTCGGACCGGCGCACGGCCGGTCTGGGCAGTGTTTTCTTCGAACGCCTCAAGGCAGAGGTCATGCCTTCCCGCCCGGAATACCGGATCGAGGTTGTCGACACCGGCCCGCACGGCTTTTGGAGCAGCCTCGGCTTCGAGGCAAAGACCACGGGAATGTGGCTGACTGAAAGGCATGCAGCATGATCCGCATCAGATGCCCGTTCTGCGGCCTCCGCGACCACAGCGAATTCAGTTACGAGGGCGATGCAACGGTTGCCTATCCGGCATTGGATGCATCAGAGGACGAGTGGTACGAGGCGGTCTTCCTGCGGGACAACCCGCGCGGGCGCCATCGCGAGCTGTGGCGTCATTGCTGCGGCGCCTTTGTCGAGGTTGAACGCGATACGGTCACCCACGAGATCCACTTCACCAAGCTGGCCCATACCGGCTGGGCGGCGGCCCTGGCGGAGGATCAGGAATGAGCGGATATCGCCTGCCCAGGGGCGGTCGGGTCGACCGGAGCCGGAACGTCAATTTCACCTGGGACAACACCCGCCATATCGGACTTCAGGGCGACACCGTCGCCTCTGCCCTGATGGCCCATGGCGAGCGCATTCTGGGCCGGTCCTTCAAGTACCACCGCCCCCGCGGGATCATGTCGGCGGGCGTCGAGGAATCGGGGGCCATCGTCTCGCTCTGGTCCGGCGCGCGGCGGGTCACCAACGTGAAGGCCACCGTCACCGAAGTATCCGAGGGGCTGGAGGTCTATGGCCAGAACGCCTGGCCCTCCGTTCGCCGCGACATCGGCACGGTGAACAACCTGCTGGGCCGGTTTTTTGGCGCAGGGTTCTACTACAAGACCTTCATGGGTTTCACGGGCAGCGGCACCTGGGAGTGGATGCAGTTCGAAAAGCTGATCCGCAAAGCCGCAGGCATGGGCCGCGCCAGCGATCAGGAAGACCCCGATCACTACGAGGTCGTGCACGACCATTGCGACGTTCTGGTCGTTGGGTCGGGTCCTGCGGGACTTTCGGCTGCCGAAACCGCGGCAGCGGCCGGTCTGGACGTCATCGTGACCGAACAGGATTTCCAGGCGGGCGGGTCGATCCTGACCGGTCTCTGCGCGTCGATCGAGAGCAAGGCCGCAGGCGGATGGCTGGCGGACCGGCTGGCGGCCCTGTCATCTGCTGGCGTTCGGCTGTGGACGCGGACGACCGCTTTCGGGCTTTATGATCACGGCACGGTCGGCCTGCTGGAGCGGGTCACGGACCATCTGCCGGACCCAGGCACCCTGCCGCGCGAGCGGATGCGGATCGTGCGGGCGCAGCACATCATCCTGGCCACGGGCGCGGTCGAGCGGCCCTTCGCCTTCGGCAACAACGACAAACCGGGCGTCATGCTGGGCGCATCGACCGCGGCCTATGTCAATCGCTACGGCGTCGCCCCCGGCCGCGAGGTGGTGCTGGGCACCAACAACGATTCGACCTATGCGGCCGCGATGACCCTGGCCGGGGCGGGCATCAAGACCACGCTGCTCGATTCGCGCGATACCCTGCCCCACGAGACGGCAGAGGAAGCCCGCGCCGCCGGGGTCGAGATCCGGAAGGGCCGCGTTCCCGTCGAAGCCCACGGCGTCGGCGGCGTGACGGAACTGTCCTTTGGCCGTCACCAGACCGATCGCGACCTGGCCGAGGACAGGATGCCCTGCGATATCGTCGGCGTGTCCGGCGGCTGGACCCCGGTGATGCACCTGATCTCGCACAAGGGGATCAAGCCTGAGTGGAACCCGCGCATCTCGGCCTTCGTGGTGGAGGAGACGGGTATGGAGCCGGTCACACTCGCCGGATCGGCGGCGGGCCACTACACGACCGAGGCGACCATCTCGACGGGCCTTGCCGCGGGCGACGATGCGGTGCGCGCCCTGAAGGGCAAACGCCGCGAACCGCTGCCCGAGCCGGAAACCGGCTGGGAAGCGCCGCTGGACCCGGTCTGGGAGATACGTGATCCCGGCCGCAAGCTGAAATCGTTCATCGATCCCCAGCATGACGTCACGACCGACGATGTGCGTCTGGCACAGCGCGAGGGGTATGTCTCGGTCGAACACCTCAAGCGGTACACGACGCTGGGCATGGCGACCGATCAGGGAAAAATGGGCAACATCATCGGGCTTGCCCTGATGGGAGAGGCCGACGGGCGCACAATCGGTGAGGTCGGGACCACCACCTTTCGCCCGCCCTACACGCCGGTCTCCATCGGCGCGATCGCCGGTGATGAACGCGGCACGCACTGGCGCCCGACGCGGCACACGCCGATGCGGGCAGAGCACGAGAAACTGGGCTGCGAATTCGTCGATGCCGGATACTGGCGGCGGTCCTGGTACTATCCCAAAGGCGGCGAAGGTCTGGCAGAAGCCGCGATGCGCGAGGCGATCGTCGTGCGCAAGAGCGTGGGCATGGTCGATGTCTCGACGTTGGGCAAGATCATGGTGCAGGGTCCGGATTCTGCAGAGTTCCTAAACCGGGTCTATTCCAACGCCTTCGCCAAGCTGCCGGTCGGCAAGGCCCGCTACGGACTGATGCTGCGCGATGACGGGATCGTCTTTGACGACGGCACCACCTGGCGGCTGAGCGAGACCGACTTCTTCATGACCACCACGACCGCGAATGCGGGGCCGGTGATGCTGCATCTGGCCAATCTGCTGCAGATCCGCTGGCCGGAGCTTAAGGTGCACATCACCTCTGTATCGGACCATTGGGGCGGGGTTGCGGTGGCGGGCCCCAAGGCGCGAGAGGTGTTGAACGGCGCCTGCCCCGACATCGACTTTTCCGATGCGGCCCTGCCGTTCATGGGTGTTCGGCAAGGCCACATGACAACCGATACCGGCGAGATCCCGGTGATGACCGGACGCCTCAGCTTCTCGGGCGAGCAGGCCTGGGAGGTAATGGCCCCCGCCGATTATTGCCCGGCCATGTTCCGCACGCTTCATGCCGCCGTGAAAGACGCAGGCGGCGTGCCTTACGGCCTGGAGGCTATGGATTGCATGCGGGTTGAAAAGGGCCATGTCACCGGCCGCGAGTTGGATGGCCGGACGACCGCCGCCGATGTCGGTCTTGGCGGCATGGCGTCCAAGAAAAAGCACTATATCGGCCGCGTCCTCGCGGGCCGGCCGGACCTGATTGATCCCGAACGGCCGACCCTGGTCGGCCTTGTTCCGGTGACAGATGGCGAGCGTTTCAAGGCAGGCTCGATCCTCTTTCCGACCGGAGAAACCAATGGCCACGGCCTGGGTCACGTCTCCTCCATCGCCGACAGCCCGCAGCTTGGTGCCTGGATCGGGCTTGGTTTTGTGGCCGGCGGCCTTGCGCAATGGGAAGGCAAGACGATCAGCGCCGAAAACCCGATCGACGGGGAATCGACCGAAGTCAAAGTCGTCTCGCCACACTTCTTTGATCCCAGTGGAGACCGGATGCATGGCTGAGCGCGCGTCCCCCTTTGCCACCCCGGCCACGGGGCAGGCCGCCGGCGTCAGGCTGTACCAGCAACCCCGCGGTTCGCTTTGGCAGGTGGCCGCTTGGCCGGACACCTTCAATGCCGTCGACAAGTCCCTTGCCATGGCCTGCGGTTGCGACGCCCCCGGGCCGGGTCAGATTATCCCTACGGATGATGGCCGAAAGCTGATCCGGATCGAGCCGCTGAAATGGTGGATTATGGGGCCGGACGGCGCGGATTGTCCGCTGCGGCCTGAGCCGGAAGAGGGTGCATGGCTGGACATGTCGCACGATCAGGCAGGCATCGCGCTGGAAGGCGAGAACGCGGCAGAGATTTTGAAACGCATGGTGTCGCTGGATCTGCGGGAGGCGGCGTTCCCGACGGGCCGCTTTGCCACGACTCAGATGCACCACATGATCACCCGGGTACTGCGCCGTGACACGGATGTGCCGCGCTACGAGGTCATGGTCATGCGATCCTATGCGGACGACCTGAGAGAGATTGCCCAGCACCACCTGGCGCATTTGGGCTAAACGCCCCCGGTTCGCCGTCGAGTGACGTCTGAAGATGCAGATTTTCTTCCTGGCCAGGCCGATCACGCTTCAGGAAGCAGTTTCCAGCGACGGCTGGCTCGAGGGCCGACTTGCCCTGACCGATGATGACCGAACCGCGATCGAAACCTGGGAGGAGATGAATGACTCCTGGTACCTCGATGATGACGGCGAGCGACTGGACGATCAGACGCTCATGGGCGCCACCCCGTGGTCGTATAGGCGAGGTGAGACGACCGTGAAGCTGCTGCGTCGATTTATCGATCACGCGACGGGCGATGCGCGCTTTACGGCGCACGCGCCGATCCAACTGACGGACTATCTGCGCACCTGACATCCTGCCTTCTGGCGCAGCGCGGAATTACGGTGACGAGGCGATCACCGCGGACAATTCCGGTGCAGATGCTGCCAGGCAGGCCGTTTAAGCTTTCGGCGTGATCCGCGTCACATGCCCCATTTTTCGGCCCGGTCGGCTTTCGGCTTTTCCGTAGAGGTGAAGCCCTCCCCGCTCGGCACTCAGTGCGGTCCAGTCATCCGCCTCTGCGCCGATCAGATTGGTCATGACGGCATCCGAATGGCGTTCGCCATCGCCCAGCGGCCATCCGGCAACGGCGCGGATATGCTGCTGGAACTGGTCAATTACGCAGGCCTCGATGGTCCAGTGACCGGAATTGTGAACCCGCGGCGCGATCTCGTTGACCAAAAGCCCTCCCGGGGTCACGAACATCTCGACGCCCATGACCCCGACATAGTCCAGTTCGTTGAGGATGCGTCCAGCGGTCAAGACGGCATCTGCGGTGATTTTTCGCCCGGCAGCAGCGTTCACGGTGGTCGTGTGCAGGATGCCGTCCCTGTGCACGTTCTCTCCGGGATCGTAGCAGACGATCTGGCCGTCAAGCGACCGGGCCCCGATGACCGAGACCTCCCGCTCGAAATCGACAAAGCCCTCGAGGACGGACGGCGCACCGCGTACCACCCCCCAGGCCGCCTCGGCGTCGTGCGGCCGCGCCAGCCGCGCCTGCCCTTTGCCATCATAGCCCAGACGCCGGGTCTTCAGGATCGACGGCGTACCAATCTGCTCGATTGCGGCGTTCAGGTCCGCGGCAGAGCCGACCGGAGCCCAGGGCGCAACACCGATGCCGAGGCCTTCCATGAAAGCCTTCTCGTCGCACCGGTCCTGGCTGACCGCCAGCGCGCGCCGCCCGGGGCGGATCGGCACCCGGTCCTCGATCAGATCGAGCGCTTCTGCTGGGACATTCTCGAACTCGTAGGTGACAATGTCCACGGCGGCGGCAAAAGCTTCCAGCGCCGCACGGTCGTCATAGCCTGCCGTCGTTACCTTGTCGGCGACCTGCCCTGCGGGCGGGTTGGCCCCAGGCTCGAAGATATGCGCCTTTAGGCCGAGGCGCGAGGCTGCAACGGCAAGCATCCGTCCAAGCTGGCCACCGCCCAGAATGCCGATGATCGACCCAGGGGGCAGTGCCTCAGCCACGATCCGGTTCCTCGGCCACGGCAGCCGTGCGGGCCGCGCGCCACGTCTCCAGCCGGTCTGCCAATGCGGCATCGGTCGTGGCGATCATGGCGGCGGCGAACAAGGCGGCGTTCATTGCCCCGGCCTCACCGATTGCGAAGGTGGCGACCGGGATGCCCTTTGGCATCTGGACGATCGAATAGAGGCTGTCCTGCCCGTCCAGGGCCCAGCCCTTTACCGGGACACCCAGAACCGGCACCCGTGTTTTTGCGGCAAGCATGCCCGGCAGATGCGCCGCGCCCCCGGCACCTGCCACAATGGCGCGAAGGCCGCGCCCTGCTGCGGCCTCGGAGTAGGCGAACATCCGGTCGGGCGTGCGGTGCGCCGACAGGATGCGTGTCTCGTAGGGGACACCCAACTCGTCCAGCACGTCGGCCGCCCATTTCATGGTTGGCCAGTCGGACTGGCTGCCCATCACGATGCCGACTGTTGGCTCGGTCATCGACCCCTCCGCCGCAGGAAAGCGCGCACTATACTCAGGCACTTCTTCGGGGCAAGCAGATCACGCGATGATATCGGGGTAGAGCTGGTCCTCGATCCGGCTGATCCGGTCCTTGAGGGTCAGCTTCTCTTTTTTCAGCCGCCGCAGCCGCAAAGCATCGGATCCCAGATGATTGCCCATATCGGCAATTTCGTCATCCAGTGCCCGGTGCCGCCGACGCAGTTCCGCCAGCTCGACCTGCAGGGTTTCCTCTTCGCTCATGACATTCATTGTGGCTGACCGGTCCCCGCGATCCGACTCTGGCCCCACAGTACATACACGATTGGTCCGCCCTCTGGAATTGCGTTTGGGGTCGAATTCCCCCATATCCGCGACCAACGCGGGGTCGGTTCCGGGGCAGACAACCCCGCGATCCGCATCGGGCAAAGACGGGAAGCACCAGGCATGATCCTTAAGTACGTCGTGGCTGGAGTTGTGCTGCTGCTGATCTGGATGATCGCCTTCCGGACTACCCGCCCCGGCAAGCGACGCCCGATCCGGTCCCCCCGTGCTGCAAAGACCCTGAAGACCACGCAACTGGTGAAATGCGGCGGTTGCGGCATTTACCTGCCCGCAGAGCAGACTTGCACATGCACCGATCGTTCCTAAGTCCCCGCAACAGCCGCGCGACCAAGGCCCTGCGCGTGCCCGCCGCCCTTTGCTGACTGGACCCCGATGGACCTCGTCTACCTGATCTTCGGTCTGGCCCTGCTTGTGGGAGCGGGGGACGCGCTGGTCCGGGGGGCAGTGGCGCTGAGCCTGCGGTTCAGCATTCCGCCGATCATCATCTCCGCGACCGTGGTCGCCTTCGGCACGTCGGCCCCCGAACTTCTGATTTCAATCGAAGCCGCGCTGAAGGGTGCCGCCGGGATCGCGCTTGGGAACGTGGTCGGGTCAAACATCGCCAATGTTCTGCTGGTGCTGGGCGTTCCGGCCCTGATCGTGCCGCTGGCAGGCTGCGGCACCGATGCGCATCGCAACATGATCTTTATGCTGGGCGCGACGGTCTTGTTCGCCGCCCTGGTCCTGACTGGCACCATTGTCTGGTGGATGGGCATCATCCTGTTGCTGGTCACGGCGGCCATGGTCTGGGATAGCCTCAGGATCGGCCTGTCAAAGGGCGAGCCCGACCCCGAGGATCTGGCCGAAATCGAAGACGTCGACCCGAACATGCCGGGCTGGAAGCGGGGGGCCTTGCTGCTGGCAGGGGTCATCGGCCTGCCGCTCGGGGCGGACCTGCTGATCCATGGGGCACGGTCCATTGCGCTGGAAATGGGCGTATCGGAGACGGTGATCGGCCTGACGCTGGTCGCCATCGGGACGTCGCTGCCTGAACTGGCTACGACGATCATGGCCGCGATCCGGCGTCAGACGGACGTCGCCATCGGCAACGTGATCGGCTCGAACATCTTCAACATCACCGCGATCATCGGTGCTGCAGCGCTGTTTGCGCCGCTGCCAGTTCCCGCAGAAATCGTTGCCCGTGACCTTTGGGTCATGATCGCTGCATCGGCGATCCTGATCCCGTTTGTCTTCCTCTGCCGCCCGATCGGACGGGTCACCGGCGGCGTTTTCCTTGCGGCCTACGTGCTCTATCTCTTCCTGGCATTCTGAGCCGAGGAGACACCAGATGAGCGAGCGCCGCCGCGCCCTGATCACCGGAGCAGCCGCCCGGCTGGGCCGTGCAATGGCGCTGGACCTTGCTGCCAGCGGCTGGGACATCGCGGTGCATTACAACACGTCCGCCGGACCGGCAGAGGGTACTGTGGCGGACATAAGGGCGCTCGGTGCCAACGCTGTCGGGGTCAAGGCTGATCTGCTGGACCGCGGGGAACTGGAGAGCCTGGTAGACCGGTCCGCTGACGGTCTGGGGGGCCCGCTCAGCCTGCTGATCAACAACGCCTCGCTGTTCGAGAATGACAATGCCAAGAACCTCGACCGCACGGGATGGGACCGGGCCATCGACTCCAACCTTTGGGGACCTGTCGTTTTGACCAGGGACTTTGCGAACCAGGCCCCGAAGGCGACCCGGGACGCAAATGCCGAACCTCTCGCCCAGGCGGTCGTGATCAACATGCTGGACCAGCGGGTGCTGAAGCCGACCCCGCACTTTCAAAGCTACTTTATCGCGAAGTCCGGGCTGTACGCGTTCACCCGGACGGCGGCGCAGTCCCTAGCGCCGGATATACGCGTGGCGGCGATCGGCCCGGGCCCGACGCTGGAAGCCACTCACCAGTCCGGCAATCATTTCGCGCGCCAGCGGGCGGCCTGTATCCTTGGCCGGGGCTCGGATCCCGAAGACATCGTCGGCGCTATGCGCTTCATCCTGTCGAACAAAGCCTTTACAGGTCAAATGCTTGCGATCGATGGTGGACAACATCTGTCATGGCAGACACCGGATGTGATAGGTTCGGGAGCATGAGCCGGGGCAATGATTGCGTTTTCAGCGATTGCCGTTCGAAAGTTGTCCACTCTCCGTTACAGTAGTTCATCTTCTGTTAAATTTCTTTAATAAAATCATAACGTTGCAATTCTTGAAGTTTTTTATCCAATGATTTCAATGGCTTGAAAATCTGCTCAAAAATTAGCCAAATCAAGCGCTCCCCTTGTGTTTGCTAGAAGAATCCGGCTGGCCAAAGACTTACCGACAAAGTTATCCACAGAAAACGGGGACACCTTTGGGGTTGCAGTGGACACGTGTTCTGGACTAGCCGCGTTGCAGGAATCGGAGAATCGAATCCATTGTCCGAGCAATTGAACGAACCGTTGGAATCTGATGCCTCAGCGCTGACCGGGCCAGAGGTCATCAAGGCATTCTGCACCAAACTGGACGATTGCCCGGGCGTCTACCGGATGCTCGCAGCAGACAGCTCGGTCCTCTATGTCGGCAAGGCGCGATCGCTGAAAAAGCGGGTCGCCAGCTACACCAAGTATGGCGGGCACACCAACCGCATTGCCCGGATGATACAGGCCACGGCCTCCATGGAGGTGATCACCACCGAAACAGAGACGGAAGCGCTGCTGCTGGAGAGCAATCTCATCAAACAGCTCAAACCGCGCTACAATGTGCTGCTGCGCGACGACAAATCCTTTCCCTACATCTTCATCTCTGACGAGCACGACTTTCCGCGCATTGAAAAGCACCGCGGTGCCAAGACGCGCAAGGGGCGCTACTATGGCCCTTTTGCCAGCGCTGGGGCGGTCAACCGCACGCTCAATACGCTGCAGAAGATTTTCTTGCTGCGCACCTGTTCGGACCGGGAGGTCGAGGCGGGCGACAGGCCCTGCCTGAACTATCACATGAAGCGCTGCGCCGGTCCATGCGGCGGCAAGATTTCCAAGGAAGACTATGCCAAGCTGGTCAACGATGCAGACGATTTCCTGCGCGGGCGGTCGACCGATGTGCAGGTTCGCCTGGCCGAGCAGATGGCCGACGCATCAGACTCGCTGGATTTCGAACGCGCTGCGATCCTGCGCGACAGGATACGGGCGCTCACCCAGATCCAGGGGCACCAGGGGATCAACCCAAGGGTCACAGCAGAAGCGGACGTGGTCTCGCTCCACCGCGAGGGCGGACAGGCCTGCGTTCAGGTCTTCTTCTTCCGCAACCACCAGAACTGGGGCAATCGTGCCTATTTCCCTCGCGTCGCCGTGGACAACGAAGATGGCGAGATCCTGTCCGCATTCCTCGGTCAGTTCTACACGAACCGCGACCCGGCACGGATGGTGCTGATGTCCCACGCGATAGAGGACGCCGATCTGTTGGCGGAAGCGCTCTCCAACGTTGCGGCCCGCCGTGTCGTCGTCGCGGTGCCCCAACGCGGGGAAAAGCGCGAACTGGTCGAGTACGCGGCGCAGAACGCGCGCGAGGCCCTGTCCCGCAAGCTGGCTGAAACCGCAACCCATGTAAAACTGCTTTCGGAACTGGCAGAGGCCTTCAAGCTGGACGCCTCGCCCAAGCGGATCGAGGTCTATGACAATTCGCATATCCAGGGTGCGCACGCGGTCGGCGCGATGATTGTCTCGGGACCAGAGGGTTATGAAAAGTCGCAATACCGCAAGTTCAACATAAAATCGGACAACATTACCCCGGGCGATGACTTCGGCATGATGAAGGAGGTACTGGCCCGCCGGTTCCAGCGCCTGATCAAGGAAGATCCCGATCGGTCCCAGGGCATGTGGCCGGATCTGGTCCTGATCGACGGCGGCGCAGGTCAGGTCAGCGCATCCATGGAGATCATGGGCGAGCTTGGGATCGATGACATCGCGCTGGCCGGCGTCGCCAAGGGCACCGACCGCGATGCCGGAAAGGAAGAATTCTATCCGCCCAAGGGTCGGCCCTTTGCATTGCCCTTCCGATCACCCGCGCTCTACTTCGTCCAGCGACTGCGCGACGAGGCGCACCGCTTCGCCATCGGCACCCACCGCGCAAAGCGCGCCAAGGCGATGAGCACGACACCGCTGGATGAAATCCCCGGCATCGGTCCGGGCCGGAAACGCGCCCTGCTGACCCATTTCGGATCGGCCAAGGCTGTGTCCCGTGCAGGCCTCAGCGACCTGCAGGCGGTCGATGGTATCTCGGCCAACATGGCCGACACGATCTATGCGTTCTTTCACGGAGAGCGTTAGACAAATCCGCGCGCTGCGGCTGCGGCGCTAGGCGACCTTCGTTGCAATCCACCAGATGTTTCCGCAGGGATCGGTGACCCCGGCCATGCGGTCCCCGTGGGGACGCAGGTTAGGTTCCATCCTCGACTGCGCGCCTGCTGTCAGCGCCGCTGCATAGGTTGAATCCGCGTCATCGACATAGACGTATAGCTGCGAGACGATCGCCGTGTAGGTTTCGGTTGATTGGTTCAGCATGATCAGCGCGTCACCGATAAGCATGCGTGCATGCTGGATCGTGCCATCCTCGTATCGGTTCAATTTCACCGTCTCTGCGTCAAACGCCTCTGACACGAACCGCATCAAGAGATCCGCATCGTCCACGGTCAGATACGGCGTCACAGCGTGCAGACCTTCCGTCATGTCCAGTTATCCCTGCTTCAAAAGATGCTTGGCGATGTTCAGGAGATGGATCTGGCTGGTCCCCTCATAGATCCGCGCCGCCCGGACATCCCGGTAAAACCGTTCGATCCCGC
>JBCCMP010000021.1:0-23247 GCA_039026295.1 Pseudomonadota bacterium
AGACGGACCGCACGATGACGGATGCGGAGATCCGGGACAATCTGATGACGTTCATCGTCACCGGCTCTGACACGACGGCCCTGGCCCTGACCTGGTCAATCTACGGATTGACCCAGATGCCGCAATGGGCCGCAAAACTGCGGGAGGAAGCTGACGCGGCATTCAAACAGTGCACCGAGCCTGCACGTCTGACCGGGCAGCTGATGTGGACGAGGCGCTTCATCGACGAGACGCTCCGCCTGTTCCCATCTGCCCCGATCGTCATTCGCCGGGCCCAGAACCCGGATCAAATCTGCGGGACACAGGTAAAATCAGGTGATCTTGTGGTCGCGCCGATATACGCCTTGCACCGAAATCCCGATTTTTGGCCGGAGCCGCATCGGTTCGATCCGGAAAGATTTGACGGAAATGTCCGTCAGGAGCGGTTCAGCTATCTGCCCTTCGGCGCGGGCGCGCGCTCTTGCATCGGTGCCGGTTTTGCACTGGCCGAAGCGGTTCTGACGCTTGCCACGCTGGTGCGCGCGCTGGATTTCAGGCTTGAGGAGGGCTGGGCGGTCAAGCCCCTGATGATGCTCACGCTAAAACCGGACGGTGGGCTTCCGGTGCATGTGACGGCGCGAAAATAGGCGACTGCACACTCAGCCGGATTGACGATCGGCCCGTCTCTCCGCACACCGGACGTCATGGACAGCGACTGGCAGACCAAGGCACCTAGTCTGGCGGATTTCGAGAAGATCGCCGGGGCCGGTTTTGCCGCACTGCCTGTGCGCTTTCGCGAGGCCGTGGGAAATCTGGTGATCCGCGTGCAGGACTTTGCCAGCGCACCGGTTCTGACCGAGATGGGCATGACTGACCCGTTCGAGTTGACCGGCCTCTATGACGGCATCGCATTGACCGAGCAGTCGGTGAACGACCTGCCCCGACATCCTCCCGCCATCTGGCTGTTCAGACGCCCGATCCTCGACGAGTGGGCCGCCCGCGGTGATGTCACGCTCCACCAGCTTGTGAAGCATGTGCTTGTGCACGAAATCGCCCACCACTTCGGGTTTTCGGACGAGGATATCGCGGCGATCGATGACTGGCGGCTCTAACAGCGGCAGATCGTGTGCGGCCTGCAAAGTCCGGAAAAGAACCCCGGCACTTTGCCGATAAAGCCCTTCTGCATCGAAGCTACCGCCTTAGGCCGCCTCGCTCAGATCCTGTACATAGGCCGGGATCTGGTCGCGGCTTATGCCAAGATCGGCAAGCTGATGATCATCGAGCGCTTCCAGGGCTTCTATCCTGCGGTCAGCTTCAGTCCGGCCGAGCAGGCTATCAAGGATGTTCTCAATCATAACGTCACTCCGCATTCCATACCCCTCGACCCAGCATATGGTGCGCAAGTTATTAATATAAAAGAACATCTCCTCACATCGACGTGAGAAGCGTAAACGATGACGTGGTAAAATTTTTGCGACCATTTGTGAGGCGCGAACGGACCTTCACACAATCAGCTGAGCGCCGAGTGAAGGCCCTTCTCGCACCGTCGCAGACCGTTTAATCCGCAGCCAGAAGACGCAAAACGTCTGCTGCATGCAGAAAATCGGCCTGACGCCGGGCGGCGTGCGCAGCGGCCTCGGCATCATCGCCCCATTCTTCCGTGTTCCAGTCTTCGTCGATCCGTGATCGCGACCATGCATCGTCGGCGGTCAGAAAGCCGCGCAAGACGGCGAGCCCCAGCACCAACGATCCCGAAATCGTGACCAGGTCTGCCAGACAGGTCAGCGTCCAGGCGTCGGTTTCTTCGACAAATGACGCAAGCGCGTCGATGGCGTCAGTCGATTGCCTGACATGCATCACGCCCTCAGTCAAAACCAGATGAGAGCCCAGATCACTGCGGGCCCAGGCCAGCACCGGGTCCCATGCAAGCCGCTGTCGTTCCGCCAATTCGACGGGGTGCGGCGCCCGGTAGCACAGAAGATCTGTTTCGCCGTAGGCAACGAGAGACTGGCGCACGGCTGTTGCATCTGGTGCCACGCGGTCAAGGCATGTCGCCGCGGTGCGTGTCATCGGCATTTCCAGTGGCTGCACTTCGCCCTCGGTCGCATCCCATTCGGCGCGGATGCGATCAGCCATCGATCGGCGCGGAACAGTGCAATCAAGCTTGGCCGGGGTCCTGACGCTGCGGCCATCCAGAAACACCTGCCACCCGCCATCGACTTCGGCCACCGTGACTTCTTTCCAGAACCGTTTCATGTCCGTTCCCAAAGCCCGGCAACCAGCGCATCCAGGTCGTCGAAGCGTTCGGCGATCATCTCTGCCCCGCCAGCCATTATCCGCGCCCGGGGATGGTATCCCCAGTCGACGCCGATCCGGCGGACACCGGCCGCGCGCCCCATGGCCATGTCAAACTCGGTATCTCCGATGATCACGGCGTCCGATGCAGAAACCCCGGCTTGCGCCAGGCAGGTGAGGATCATCTGCGGATGAGGTTTCGACGGCGCGTCATCAGCGGTCTGAGTGACCGTGAAAACATCGCTCAGTCCATGGCCCAACAGAAAGTGCTGCAACCCGCGCCGTGCCTTGCCGGTCGCAATGCCCAAAAGATAGCCGGACCTGTGGAACCGCCCTACCGCATCCAACGCACCGGGATACAACGGTGCCTTGGCCTCCCCGCCCTGCTTTTGCCTGAGATCAAGAAATGCCGCCTTGTACCTGTCGACAAGCTCTGAGTGCAGCGACTGGGCAGCGTCCGGCACCAGGACCTGCATCGCCTCAGGAAGCGACAATCCGACAATTCCAAGCGCGTCAGCGCGCGACGGGAGGGGCATCCCTGCCCCGCGAAACGCCTGTTCCATGGCGGCAAGAATGAAGGTCTGACTGTCGACCAGCGTTCCGTCCACGTCGAATATGATGAGGCGCTGTGTCATTCGATCGTTTATCTGGCCCGGGATGCTTTGAATGTCGGCGCTGAATGACCCGCACTTCGCGTGAAAACAAGCCCCAGATTCAGCGCATTTGCAGGCTTGCCTGCGGCAGCACCATCCCCTATAGACCGCCTTCCCGGGCACCAGCGGGTGCATCCGGCCTGAATGCAACGGCGCGATGCGCCGAGGGAGTCGCGTGATGAAGACCGATATCCACCCGGAATACCACGTCATCGACGTCAAGATGACCGACGGAAGCATTGTGCAGATGCGCTCTACCTGGGGCAAGGAAGGCGATACAATGACGCTGGAGATTGATCCCAGCGCGCATCCGGCCTGGACAGGCGGCGGCACGAAGCTGCTGGATACCGGCGGCCGGGTGTCGAAGTTCAAGAAGAAGTTCGAAGGCTTCGGTTTCTGAGACACGCGCCGGCTGCCGCGGCAGGCGCCTTCCGGATACCATGGGCGCGCCCGCTTCGGGCGCGTTTTTCATTTGTGCGAACGAGGATGCGAAGGGTTTGACGGGTGTGACAGCGCCGCATGTGATCGTGCTGGGGAACGAGAAGGGCGGGTCCGGGAAATCAACCACCGCGATGCACCTGTTCGTCGCTTTGTCGCGTCAGGGCCATACCGTCGGTGCAATCGATCTGGACGTCCGCCAACAGAGTTTCTTCCGGTATCTTGACAATCGTGCGGCCTATGCCGATCGGCACGGTGTCAGTCTGAAACTTCCAAAGCTGGCCGCAGTCGAGCCTTCGGACGCCAAGCTGCGCGCCGAAGCGGCGGACGAGGACCGTGCCAACCTTGTCGCAGCCGTGCAGCACTTATCGAGAGACTGTCCTTTCGTCATTATCGACACGCCCGGTGCCGCAACTCCACTGTCCGAGGCAGCGCACGCGCTTGCCGATACGCTGATCACCCCGATGAATGACAGTCTGATCGACTTTGATCTCTTGGGCCGCGTCAATCCGGGAACCGGAAAGGTGGAAGGGCCATCGGTCTATTCGGAAATGGTTTGGTCGGCGCGCCAGCATCGCGCCGTTGCAGGTAAGCCGCCCACCGATTGGGCGGTGCTGCGCAACCGCATGGCGACCCTGGACAGCCGCAACAAACGGAAGGTCGGCGGGGTGCTGGCAGAGCTCAGCAAGCGCATCGGCTTCCGGGTCATCCCCGGCTTTTCCGAACGGGTCATCTTTCGGGAACTGTTTCTGAACGGCCTGACGCTGCTCGACATTCGCAAGGAAGGTCTGATCAGCATGACGATGAGCCATGTGGCGGCCCGGCAGGAACTGCGCGATATGATAAAGGCGCTGAACCTTCCCGGCGTCGGAAAAGTGTGAGCGGAGGCAGAGATGCGCATAACGATGATCGGAACAGGCTATGTCGGCCTTGTCTCGGGCGTCTGCTTTTCAGATTTCGGGCATGATGTCGTCTGCGTCGACAAGGATCCGCGCAAGATCGCGGCGCTGAATGCCGGTGAGATCCCGATCTACGAGCCGGGTCTGGATTTGCTGTTGGCCCGGAACGCCGATGCGGGCCGGATCAGCTTCACCACCGAGCTTGCCGATGCCATGCAAAGCGCAGACGTTGTCTTTATCGCGGTCGGCACACCGACGCGCCGCGGTGACGGCCATGCGGATCTCAGCTATGTTTTCGCCGCAGCGCAGGAATTGGCACCGCTTCTGGGCCAGTACACGGTCGTTGTCACCAAATCGACGGTGCCGGTCGGAACGAACCGGCAAGTCGCCGAGCATATCAGGGCCGCCGCGCCCCAGGCGAACTTCGACGTCGCCTCGAACCCCGAATTTCTGCGCGAAGGCGCGGCGATCGAGGATTTCATGCGGCCGGACCGGGTCGTGGTCGGGGTTGAATCCGAGCGCGCCAAGGACGTGATGTCGGAGATTTACCGCCCGCTTTTCATCCGCGAGACACCGATGGTCTTTACCGATCTGGAATCGGCGGAAATGATCAAATACGCGGCCAATGCATTTCTGGCGACGAAGATCACATTCATCAATGAAATCGCCGATCTCTGCGAAAAGACCGGCGCCGATGTTCAACACGTCGCAAAGGGGATCGGTTTGGATGGCCGCATCGGCGCAAAATTTCTCCATCCCGGGCCGGGCTATGGCGGGTCGTGCTTCCCTAAAGACACGCTCGCATTGGTGCAGACGGCAGAGGATTTCGAAAGTCCGTTGCGCATTGTCTCAACCGTCGTGGGCGTCAATTCCGATCGTCAGCGCGCCATGGCGGACAAGATCATCGCAGCGGCGGGCGGATCGGTGAAAGGGATCCGGATCGCGATGCTGGGCGTGACGTTCAAGCCCAACACCGATGACATGCGAGAAGCCCCCGCGCTTGTGGTCGTCCCGGCACTTCGGGATGCAGGTGCGGAGCTGATCCTGTGTGATCCGCAGGGGCAGAAGGAAGGCGAAGAACTGCTGGGCGAGGTTGTTTGGGTGGAAGATGCCTACACTGCGGCAGCCGAGGCAGATGTTCTGGTGCTGATGACCGAATGGAACGAATTCCGGGGACTGGATCTGACCCGCCTGAAGCAGTCGATGCGCGGAAATGTGCTCGTCGATCTGCGAAACGTGTTCGTGCCGGCTGATGCACGGGATGCCGGTTTTGCCTATTCCTCGATCGGTCGGGCCTGACGTCGAACCGTCCCGGCGACACAAATCTGTGGCGGGTACAGCACTGGCCCCGTGCCCTTCACCGACCTATCTGTTGCTGACGATGGCCGCGACTGACGATGGCCGCGCAAAACAGAAAGGCCTGACATGCTGCGAACGCTCCTCGCCCTGACGTTTTTGGTCACGCCCGCCGCCGCAGAGGTTCTGAGCACGTCTTCGGGCGAGGTAGACGTGGAACCCGTTGTGACAGGACTGGACACTCCGTGGGCAGTTGCTTTCCTGCCCGGAGGCGGCCTCCTCATCACCGAGCGCGATGGCGCGCTTTTGCACGTCGAGAACAGCAAGAGAACTGAGATCATTGGCCTTCCGGAGGTTCGTGCGTCGGGCCAGGGCGGGCTGCTGGATGTCGTCCTTGACCCGGATTTTCAGACGAACAACCGGATTTTTCTGAGTTTTTCAGAGCCGGTCGGTGTTTTCTCTGCCCGTACCGCTGTTGCGCGTGCAACGCTGAATGCCGAGACAGCGACAATTTCGGATCTGGAGGTGATCTTCGCGCAATCAGAAGAACGGCGAGGCGGGCGACATTTCGGAAGCCGGATCGTCCCCGATGGCAAGGGGAACATCTGGATCACGCTCGGAGATCGCGGCGATGCAGACTATGCTCAGGAAAACGGTCACATCGGAAAAGTCGTCCGAATTCGGGCTGACGGCGGCATCCCTGCCGACAACCCGTTCCTCGCGTCGCCCATGCCCGACGAGGTCTGGTCTTTCGGCCATCGTAACCCGCAGGGGGCGACGGTGGACGAAAACGGCCGTCTCTGGACCGTCAGCCACGGTGCCCGCGGCGGCGACGAGATCAACCGCCCGGAACCCGGTAAGAATTACGGCTGGCCGGTTATCTCTTATGGCACCACCTATGCGGGCACGAAGATCGGCATAGGGACCGCGAAGGCAGGCATGGAGCAGCCGGTCTGGTATTGGGACCCCTCGATCGCGCCGTCAGGCATGATGATTTATTCCGGGAAACTGTGGCCGGACTGGGCCGGGGACATTTTCGTTGGATCCCTGAAACTGGATTTCCTGTCGCGCCTGGATCGCGACGGCGATGCAATCGACGGCGAAGAACGTCTTTTCGATGGCATTTTCGGGCGAATCCGCGACGTCAGGGAAGGTCCGGACGGCGCGATCTGGTTTCTGAGTGAAGGAGACGGTGCGCTGTTCCGCGTGACGCCGAAGAACTGACCGTCAGAGCTTTCAGCGTTGCGCAAATCGTAAACGCTGTGCGCTGTACAACGCCGCAAGCTTCGCTCTGCGCACCGCGACCTCGCAGCTCAGCAGCACAGGTGGTCTCCTTGCCGTTTCGCCGCGCTTGTAAGAGGTCGGGTTCGGCGTTGAGATCAGTCCGGCGTCACCCCGTTGTGCTCTCGCGGTGCGTTGCCGGTCTGATACCGGTCCGAGGGCCTGCACTGAAGTGCGGACCATCAATTGTATACCGGCAGAGCGACGTGAGTGATCGCCCCCCTTGGCAGGACACCCGACCGCCGTTAACACCTGCGCCATGACTGTGAATTTGACCGATATCGTAGCGGGCCTGCCCGCCACCGTACCCTTCGTCGGGCCCGAGCATCAGGAACGTGCGCGCGGCCGAAAGTTCAAAGCGCGTCTCGGCGCGAACGAGAGCGTTTTCGGCCCCTCGCCAAAGGTGGTCGAAGCGATCGCGGCAGCCGGGCCAGAGCAGTGGATGTACTGCGACCCCAACATGCATGACCTGCGCCATGCGATCGCCGACTATAACGGGATCGATCCCGCCTCGATCGTGATCGGTGAAGGAATTGATGGCCTGTTCGGCAATACGGTTCGCCTTGTGGTCAGCCCCGGTGACAAGGTCGTCACCTCGCTCGGCGCCTATCCGACCTTCAATTATCACGTGGCAGGGTTCGGCGGGGAGTTGATCACGATCCCCTACAAGGACGACCATGAAGACGTCGATGCGCTTGCTGCCGCGGCGCAACAACATCGCCCGAAGCTGGTTTTTCTGGCAAACCCCGACAATCCGATGGGGACCTGGCACGATGCCTCGCGCATTCGGGCGCTGATCGACGCGATGCCCGACGGCACGATGCTGTGCCTTGACGAAGCCTATATCGAGTTTGCCCCGGACGGCACTGCACCGGAATGGGCGATTGATGATCCGCGGGTCATCCGCTTCCGGACGTTCTCGAAAGCGCACGGCATTGCCGGTCTGCGCATCGCTTACGCGGTATCGCACCCCGAAACGATCGCCGCTTTCGATCGGATCAGGAACCATTTCGGGGTCAACCGGGTGGCACAGGAAGCCGCGATTGCCGCACTGTCCGACCGGGATCATCTTGCAAATGTGGTCGCCAATGTTGCGCACGCACGAAACCGGATAGCGGAAATCGCCGCACAGAACGGACTGACGTCGATCCCGTCTGCGACGAATTTCGTCGCCATTGACTGTGGACGCGACGGCGATTTTGCGCGCGCGGTTCTTGCCGGATTGATTGACCGGGACATCTTTGCGCGCATGCCGGGGCCTGTTCCGCTGGACCGATGCATCCGGATCAGCGCCGGCACACCCGATGACCTGGACGCTTTCGAAGCCGTTCTCCCGCTGGCGATTGAGGCCGCTGGTGCATAAGGTTCAGAGAAACGATGATGGCATAGACCCGCCTCCGGATCATCTGCAGGCGCGCATTCCCGCATAGCGGGAGCGCCCTGATTAACAGAAACCGGACTTGCTCAAAATTAGATCGAACCTTTAGACAAATCCCATTCTAATACAGTCTTCTAAAAATAGAGCGTAATTCCTTTTTACTCGCCTCAAACGGGTCATTCGTTAACTGTAAAGTTTTCGGGAAATCGCGCCTTCTGTGGCCATCACGAGGTCACAGTTCGGAGTTGTCCATGATTTCCCGGTCTTCCTTTCTTTTCGGCACCATGCTGGCCGCTGGTATGTCCACAATCGCGCTTGCGGATGGCGCGAATGATGGCGAGCGCACGTTCAACTGGATTTCCGAAACCGATGAAGTGCAGGCCGAAGGTATTGTTTGGAACGATCATCTGGGCGATGGGGCCGACCGCTGGAAAACAGGCGGTCTGACGCAATCATTCGTCTTCCCGCAATCCATGCTGTCCGAGGAGCCCTGGTTCGATCATCATGCGGCAGCGGTCGAACTTCAGGTGCGCGGGTTGCTGATCACGCCGGACAACACGTCGGCTGTCGGCTCGGGTGACAGGCCATACGCCCAGTACCTGGCGCTTGGTGGCTATCTTCGGCTTTGGGGACAGCCTGACTATCTTGGGGCGGGCTTCACGACCCAGACAGAAGACCGGCTGGGGATTGAGCTTGGATACCAGGGTGAACCGCTTCCCCTCTTCGAAATAGCGGATGCCTTCCACCGCGTCGGCAACATGCCGACGACAACGCGGACAGATGCCAATACCTTGGATGGTGAATTTCTGGCGAATGTAGAAGCACGCCGGACACTGCGCATGCACGGCCAGCTTGGACCGCACGATCTTAACGTGGCACCCTTCGCCCAGGTGTCGGCAGGCATGCGCGAAAACTCCGCCCGGGTCGGCACTGACATCATCCTTGGCACCAGCCTTGAAGCACGAACGTGGAACTACGACACCGGCATCGGCGCACTGATCCCGGGCGGAGCCAAGTATCGCGAGGGCATCCACTGGGCCATGTGGATTGGCGGCGACATCGGGTATGTCGCATCTGACGCCTTCCTCGACGGCGGCTTTTCCGGCAATGGCCCGTCGGTCAGCCGAACGCCCGTCACAGCCCGTGCCCGTGCCGGACTGATCTATGACTATGAAGACGTGTCCTTCTCGTTCTCGCTGAACTGGTTGAGCGCGGAGTTCGAAACCCAGTCCGAGGGCCAGATGATTGGCGCGTTGCAGGTCGAATTCGCCCTGTGAGGAAACGCACATCCATGACTTGCAAAGCCCCTGCGGATTTCTTCCGTAGGGATTTATTGCGTTTCGAGGCAGGCGATTCTTTGCGCACCGCAACAAACTAATGATAGTCGTCAAATCGATAGACTTCGCCTTTCATCCCGATCGTGAAGACCGACTGAACACGGCTGCAGCCAGTCCAATTCGGGCATTCAGCGATGAAAACGTTGACTCATCAATCCCCTGCCGCTTGATTGGCCGTGCGGGTTTGGCATCAGCCGATCCCTAATCGTAGTCCGGGCCGACCAAACGGCCCCAGGGGAGGAAATCCATGAAGCTTGATTTTCTGAAGAAGCTCGGTTTTGCCGCTCTGGCGACCGTTGCGGTCTCTGCCATTTCGGCAGGAGACGCGGAAGCCAAGAAGGTGCGTTGGAAAATGCACTCGGCCTTTGGCGAGCAGGTTGCCGTCATCGGGCCCGTTGGCCACCGCATTGCAGACACCGTGCGCGCCATGTCGGGCGGCGACTTTGACATCAAGGTGTTCGAGCCGGGCGCACTTGCCGGCGGCTACGCCTACTATGATCCGGTCAGCCAGGGTGCCTTCCAGGCAGCTTACGGCACGCCGGGAGCCAACCAGGGCAAGAACTCGGCGTTCGCATTCCTGTCGACCTGGCCCTTTGGTCCGGGCGCGCTGGAATTCAACGCCTGGATGAAGAACGGTGGCGGCCAGCAGATCGGCGAAGAGCTGTATGCTAAGGACGGCATCAAGTACTTCTATTGCGGCATGATCCCGCCAGAGACGTCCGGGTGGTTCCGCGAGGAAATCACCTCGCTTGAGCAACTCAAGGGTCTCAAAATGCGGTTCTTCGGCATGGGCGCCAAGGTCATGCAGAAGTTCGGTGTGGCCACCCAGCAGCTGGCTGGCGGCGATATCTACCCGGCGCTGGAACTGGGCACGATCGACGCGACCGAGTTCTCGATGCCTGCCATCGACCGCACGCTCGGCTTCTACCAGATCGCCAAGTACAACTACTTCCCGGGCTGGCACCAGCAGTCGACCACGAACGAAGTCCTGGTCAACATGGAAGCCTGGAACGAGTTGAGCGACGAGCACAAAGCCATGTTCCAGGCCGCGTGTGACGCCAACTTCATGTACGAGCTGGCCGATGGTGAATCGCTGCAGGCTGCCGCGATGATCGCCAACGAAAAGGACGGCGTCATCATGAAAACCTGGCCGGACGAAGTGATCGCCCAGCTGCGCGAAAAGTGGGAAGAGGTTCTGGCTGAAGAGCTGGCCGCCAACCCGGACGTGCAGAAGCTGTGGGACAGCTTCTCGGCGTTCCACGAAGAGTACCAGGTCTGGGGCTCCCGCGGTTACCTGAAGAACTGATCTCAGCGGCCTGAGGGCCGCGTGAAATCGAGGACGGCCGGTCTTGCGCTGGCCGTCCTTCACAAAAAAACCCGAAAATGGTGGATTGGGGGGAGCTATGTCTGGCCGCGCGAGCCCGCTGATTCCGGCGATAATCGTCGGAATGTTTTTGTTCCTGGCGCTGGAAAGCTACATCGAAGATCTCTTCGGGGCTGAAAGCGAGTCCTTCCTCGGCGAGGTCGGACACCTTTGGCGACCGGTCTTCCTGTCGATCGTCGTCTATGGATTGATCCGATTGCTGATCGCGCTTGGGCACGGAACGACACTCCGGTCGCTCGGCGACGTGTTATGCGGCGCTGCGATGTCCATCGGGAAACTGGCCAGCTGGATTATCCTGCCGCTGATCGCCATCATCATGTTCGACGTCATCACCCGCAAGATTGAGATCATCAAGGTCTGGAACGCGGGAATTACCGAGACGTACGGCTTCTCGGTCAGCTTCCTGCTGCAGGATTTCCAGTGGCACCTGCACGGCGTGCTGCTGCTGATGACATTCGGTTTCGGCTACATCATGAACGCCCATGTGCGCGTCGACATCTTCCGCGAAATGGCCTCGCGTCGGGGGCAGGTTCGGATCGAAACCTTCGGACTGACGATCCTCGCGATCCCGTTCATGCTGGTCATGACCGGTTTTGCTTGGGATTTCTTTTACGCGTCCTTCGTCGGGTGGGAGGGCTCTGAGTCCATGGTCGGCCTGGGCTGGCGCTGGATCATCAAGTCATTTCTGATCTGGGGCTTCGTCGTCGCGATGCTCGCGGCTCTGGGCACATTGGTGCGATGTCTGCTGTTCCTCTATGGAGATGACGAAGAACATGCCATCGCGGAAGACAGTCTTCAGTTCTTCACCGACGATGACGAACTGGCCAAGCTGATCCTGGAAGAAAACCAGGGCGCTCAAGAGGGGGGGCGGTAAGCCATGGAAGGTTTTCTCGAATTCTGGCACTGGCTCATCGACGACCACTTGTACGAATACATCGGCGCCTACATGTTTCTGGCGCTGGCGCTCATGCTGTTCTCCGGGCTTCCGGTGGCCTATGCGCTGGGCGGCGTCTCGCTGATCTTCGCCATCCTTGCGACCTGGATCGACGCGATTACCTTCAAGGAATTCTTCAGCGCGCTGAACCGAAGTTACGGCGGTGACGGGCAATCCGGGGCAATACAAAACCCCATTTTGGTCGCGATCCCGTGTTTTGTCTTCATGGGTACGATGCTGGAAAAATCCCGCGTTGCGGCAGACCTTCTGGACATTCTGCAGATCATGCTGAAGCGGGTGCCGGGCGGGCTGGCCCTGTCTGTGACCGTGATGGGCACGATCATGGCGGCCACCACGGGGATCATCGGTGCATCGGTCGTGATGATGACCCTGCTGGCCCTGCCGGAGATGCTGAAGG
Source organism: Pseudomonadota bacterium (assembly GCA_039026295.1). Classification (GTDB taxonomy): domain Bacteria; phylum Pseudomonadota; class Alphaproteobacteria; order Rhodobacterales; family Rhodobacteraceae; genus Thermohalobaculum. The sequence goes on from JBCCMP010000021.1 coordinate 12,293, forward strand.
CGCGCTATGCGCCGACATTGGCAACGGGCACCATTGCAGCATCGGTCACGCTGGGCATTCTGATCCCGCCGTCGATCATGCTTGTTCTGATGGCGAACCTGCTGGCGGTTTCGGTCGGGAACCTCTTCATTGGCGCGATCCTGCCCGGCCTGGTTCTGTCAGGTCTGTACTTCATGTACATCGTGGCGCGGGCCTCGATAAATCCTGCCATTGCACCGCGGATCGACGAAGATACGATCGACCTGAGGCCGTCGAACAACAGCAACATCGTTCTGTTTTTCGGCATGGTCGTCGGCTTCGTCGCACTGTCTTACGTGCTGGAGACGCTTGCGGAAAGTGCCATGGCCGGACGGGCCGAAGGCGATACGGCCACACCGCTGATTGCTCAGTTCAACTGGGGCCTCTTTGCTTTTCTGGCGATTTTCATATCCTCGATGGTGATCGGACGTCGCGAGGGCAAGTCGCTGTTTGGCGGCATCCTGAAAGGTTTTGTGCCGCCGATCTTCCTGATCACGCTGGTTCTTGGCTCGATCTTTGCCGGATGGGCAACGCCCACCGAAGCTGCGGGCGTCGGCGCGTTCGGGTCGATCGTGCTGGCCTACATGAATGGCACGCTGACCAAGGATGTCGTCCGGCAAGTGTGCCATCGCACAGGTCTTACGACGGCGATGATCTTCTTCATCTTCGTCGGTGCGACGGCGTTCTCGACGATCTTCCGCGCCACCTATGGCGAAGATCTGATCATCGAGTTCATCGAGTGGCTGGAGCTCGGCGCATGGCCGCTGTTGTTCCTGCTGATGTTCGCCGTGTTCCTGCTGGGCTTCTTCTTCGACTTTCTCGAGATCACGTTGATCATCCTGCCGGTCTTTGCACCGGTCATCAAAGCCTTCGCGCCAGAGTTCGCACCGCACCTGGGTCTGGAGGGCCTGTTCCCCGGCAAAATTGAAGAACAGGTCATATATTGGTTCGCGATACTCGTGGCCGTGAACCTTCAGACCTCGTTCCTCACCCCGCCATTCGGGTTCGCGCTTTTCTATATGAAGGGGGTCGCACCAAGTTCGGTGAAGATGCAGGAGATCTACCGGGGCATTATCCCCTTCGTGACCCTGCAGGTCATCGGTCTGTCGATTGTCCTCTACTTCCCGAACCTCGCGCTTTGGCTGCCTGCCCTGATGCTGGAATAGCGGCGACGGGTGCATAGCGCAGCAAGGCCGCCCTTCTGGGCGGCCTTTTGCTTTCTTGCGATTATCCTAAGCGCCTCACTGCTGCCCTCCCCGCCCACCGCCCGGTGGCGATGCATGCCGTCAGCAGGTATCCACCGGTTGGCGCTTCCCAGTCCAGCATCTCGCCTGCAACGAACAACCCTGGCCTGCTGCGGACCATCAGGCCGTCATCAACGGCAGCCCACCGAATTCCGCCTGCGCTGGAGATTGCTTCTTCGATCGGCCGCGGCGCGGTGACCGGAATCGCAACTGACTTGATGCGACCGGCCAAAGCGTCCGGAACAGATGGCAATTCCTCGCCGCCCTCATGCACCAATGCGGCCCGGACGCCTGTCAAACCAAGCGTTTTGCGTAGATGATTTGAAGTCGACGTCTTGCCGCGAGGCCGGGCCAACCTTGCCGCGACCGCTGAATGGCTGAGGTCAGGCAGCAGATCACAGGTCAGACTGCCCGGACCGCTCTTCAGCGCCTCGCGCAGTTCCGCTGATATCGCGTAAATCCCGCTGCCCTCGATCCCGTAACGGGTAATGACAAACTCGCCCTTCACGTGCCGGTTTCCGACGCTCAAGCTGGCTGGTTTCACCGGCGCACCGGCAAACCGTTCGACCATGTAATCGGACCAGGCAACCTCGAAACCCATATTCGCGGGCTCGAAAGGCGTAATTTCGACACCCAGATTTCTCAGGACCGGAACCCAGGCCGCGTCAGAGCCGAGGCGCGGCCACGATGCGCCGCCAAGGGCGAGGACGGTAACCTCCGCCTTGACCTCGCATTCTCCGTCCGGCGTCTCGAAGCGCAGGGCGTCGCCGTCCCACCCCAGCCAACGCCAGCGGGTTCGCAGCGTTGTGCCATGCGCCGATAATCGCGCCATCCATTTTCGCAGCATAGGCGAACCCTTCATTGCGACCGGAAAAACGCGGCCAGATGAGCCTGTGAATAGCGGCTCACCCAGTCCTTTTGCCCACTCCTGGATCCCTCGGGGCCCAAACGCCCGCAGCATCGGCGCGAGGTCCTCACACCCGATCCTGTCAATGAAAGCATCGCCTGGTTCGTCCATCGTCAGGTTCAGCCCCGACTTTCCGGCCATAAGGAACTTCCGGGCGGCGCTGGGTTTGGCTTCGAAGATAACCGGCGCCAGCCCGGCTTCTGCCAGAACCTCAGCGGCCGCAAAACCTGCCGGGCCGCCGCCGATTACCGCCGCGCGAATACGCTCGGTCATCGGCCCGGCCGTTGCCACCTGCAGTCCCGGATCAAATTTACGATCCGCCGCAAATGTCAGTGATTGCCAAGAACACGCCAGGCAATGTCGCGCCGACAAAAGCCCTCCGGCCAGTCGACCGCGTCAACCGCGGCATAGGCACTGTCACGGGCTTCCTTCATCGACCCTCCAATCGCCGAGACATTCAGCACGCGCCCGCCGTGCGCCTCGATGCCGGTGTCGCCCGCCTTGGTGCCTGCGTGAAAGACCGTCGCCCCCGGGATCGCAGCCGCATCGGCCAGGCCACGGATGACCGAGCCCTTCTGATAGGTTCCCGGATAGCCATCCGTCGCCATGACAACGGTAATTGCAGGATCAGGGTGCCATTCGACGCTTCTTCCGGCCAGTGTTCCATCATCGCAACTGATCAGCAGCGGCACGATGTCAGAGATCAACCGCATCATCAGGATCTGCGTCTCCGGGTCGCCGAAGCGCGCGTTGTACTCGACAAGCCGCGCCCGGCCATCCGCGATCATCAGGCCCGCATAAAGAACGCCCGTGTATGGGGCGCCGCGCCGCGCCATCTCTGCGATGGTGGGCCGGATAATTTCCTCCATCACCTGCGCCGCGATTTCCGGCGTGATGACCGGTGCCGGAGAATAGGCGCCCATCCCACCGGTATTCGGCCCCTCATCCCCGTCGAAAGCACGCTTGTGGTCCTGCGCCGTTGCCAACGGCAAAGCGTTTTCGCCGTCTGTCAGCGCAAAGAAACTTGCCTCTTCACCCTCCATGAACTCCTCGATTACGATTTCGGCGCCGGCCGTTCCAAACGCGCCGTCGAACATCATCTCGATCGCTGCCTCCGCTTCTTGGAGTTCCATTGCGACCACGACGCCTTTTCCGGCGGCAAGGCCATCTGCCTTGATCACAACGGGGACACCCCGATCTCTAAGATAAGAGAGCGCCGCGTCCCGGTCATCGAAGCGGGCCCAGGCCGCTGTCGGTGCCCCGCAGGCGTCGCAGATCTCTTTCGTGAAGGCCTTTGATGACTCAAGTCGTGCGGCGTCCTGCGAAGGCCCAAACACAGACAGACCGGCGTCGCGTAGAGCATCAGACACGCCCGCGGCCAGCGGCGCCTCCGGCCCGACCACCACAAAGTCAACGGCATTGCTGGCAGCCCATGCCGCCACCGCAGCGCCATCCTCGATCGGCAGGCTCACGCAGGTCGCAATTTCTGCGATGCCCGCATTGCCCGGCGCAACGCTCAGCCGGGTTGTCAAAGAGGACTGCGAGATTTTCCAGGCCAGCGCGTGTTCGCGGCCGCCGCCGCCCAGGATCAGAATGTGCATAAGGTCCCCCTACCGGGGATACAGGACCACTGCACCGCCGGACGTGTTCGTCTTGGTCTGCTCCAGGCCCGGATGCTCCTCGGCCCAGCGTTTCAGGGTCTTCTTTTCCTTCACCCGCCGCCCGTCGTCCAGCACGACGATGCCGTCCGGAGCCAGTCTTTCGAAAAGCTCCGGCCCCGCCGGCCATCTGGGTGTGCGGCCCGCGAAATGGCCGGGGCCATCGAGGAACAAAAGATCGATCTGTTTCGGCAAAAGATCCAGGCAGTGACGGTCATACCAAAGATGGTGTTTGTCGTACTCCTGAAGACCAACCTCGATGCACCGGGCCTGCGCCCCGACACCGCGCAGCATCTTCTGCGTCACCCGGATACGGCAACCATCCGAATCGATGGCCGTGACCGTTCCTCTTTCAGCAACAGCCCGCGCCAGAACCGGCACCGTCAGGCCCGCACCCAACACCAGCGTCTCGCATCGGGGCCGGTCTTTGATCTGGTCCAGCGTCATCGCCAGCACATCCTCTTCGGGATAGAAATTGCCGCCGGCAGGTAACGCGTCCGGCCTGAGCCCCAATCGTTCCATGAGCGGGCGCTTGGATCGGTGCGCATAGAGGCTTGCAGGGGCGCTGGTCATCTGGTCAGTCTTAAGGGTCCGCGCGTTTATAGTTAATGAACCCGTGCGGCGGAGGAGACCGGATTGTCAAGCCTGATCGATGACGAACCCGTTGATGGCGGCGGCAACACGCCGGAGTTTTCGGTCAGCGAACTTTCCGGTGCTGTCAAACGGATGGTCGAAGGCGAATTTGGCCATGTCCGCGTGCGCGGAGAGGTCGGACGCGTCTCGCGCCCCCGTTCCGGCCACATCTATCTCGACATGAAGGATGACCGTGCCGTTCTGGCGGGTGTGATCTGGAAAGGCGTGGCGGCAGGACTGCAAACGCAGCCCGAGGAAGGCATGGAGGTCGTGGCAACCGGCCGCCTGACCACCTTCCCCGGCCAGTCACGTTACCAGATCGTCATCGACTCGCTGGCCCCTGCGGGTGTCGGTGCCCTGATGGCGATGCTAGAGAAGCGTCGCAAGCTGCTCGCCGCCGAGGGCCTTTTCGACGAGACGCGCAAGCGGATGCTCCCGTTTCTACCCCGCGTGATCGGAGTGGTGACGTCGCCATCCGGGGCCGTGATCCGGGATATATTGCACCGGCTTTCCGAGAGGTTTCCCGTCCACGTGCTCGTGTGGCCCGTCGCGGTACAGGGCGACAAGTGCGCGCCGGAGGTGGCGGCCGCCATAAATGGCTTCTCGTCAATGAAAAATGGCGGCCCGATCCCGCGCCCGGACATCATCATTGTCGCCCGGGGCGGTGGCTCGGTCGAGGATCTCTGGGGGTTCAACGAGGAATCAGTTGTGCGCGCCGCTGCGGCATCAACGATCCCTGTCATCTCGGCGGTCGGTCATGAAACAGACACAACCCTGATCGATCACGCCGCAGACCGCCGCGCACCCACGCCGACCGCTGCGGCTGAAATGGCCGTTCCGGTGCGCGGTGAGCTTGCCGCCATGCTCGCGGATCTTCAGGCGCGCCGCCTGCGTGCCGTCGAAACGATATTCGACAGACGCCGCCAGCGAATGACTGATCTTTCCCGTGCATTGCCACGGCCAGAACAGATCCTGGCCGAAAAACGCCAGCGGCTCGATCTGGCGTCCGCACGGCTGCCGACAGCCGAAGCGCTTTTCTCAGATCTCAAGCGCCGCCTTCAGGTCGCCGCGGCGTCATTGAAGCGGCCCGATGTGCTGCTCGGCACAACCAAGGAACGGCTGCGCGGTCTTGCCGCCCGGCTCGCGCCGGCGCTGATGGCACATTCGCAGCGCGCGCGGGTTGCCTTGATGGCTCCGGCAGGGGCTCTGAGGCCTGAACCTCTGCAGAGCCGGATCACCGGCCTTCGCGACCGGCTTGAGGATCGGACGGTTCGACTGTCGGCGGCTGCTGAACGGTCGCCGAAAATGGCTCGCGACCGGCTTGCATCCCTTGACCGGACACTGCAGGCCTTCAGCTACCGGGCCACTCTGGCGCGCGGCTACACAGTTGTGCGGGATCGGGATGGCGCTCTGATACCCGGCGCTGCCAGTGTTGCCACCGGCGACGGGCTGGAGATCGAGTTCTCTAACGGTCGGATCAACGCGGTCGCAACCGACGCATCTGCCCAACCTGGCGCGTCAAAGGCTGAGAGACCGAAGCGTCCGCCCAAGCCAAAAGAAGCCACGTCCAAAGCTAAAGCGCCCAGGGATGACAGCCAGGGCAGCCTGTTCTGAACGGAAAGGACAAACCATGCCAAAAGGATACTGGATCGCCCATGTCGAGGTGACCGATCCGGACCAGTACGTCCACTATGTCGATGGTGCCAAGGCTGCGTTCGAAAAGTACCAGGCAACTTTCCTTGCCCGAGGCGGAACCAACGAGGAGGTGGAGGGGCCGCTGGGCCGATCTCGGCACGTGGTCATCGAGTTTCCCAGCTATCAGGCCGCGCTCGATTGCTACAATTCGCCAGAGTATCAGGCAGCGAAAGAGCACCGGCTACCAGCAGGAACGGCGTCGATCACCCTGATGGAAGGTCTCTAGCGGGTCCGCGGCCGCAAGCCCGCAACGGCGGCGACAACGGCGTCAGGCAACCCTGCATGGGTCGCCGCATCGACCGCATCCAGACAGCTTTCGACGTCCTTCTTCACGATCCCGATCGTATTCGCCGGATCATATCCATCCCGGGAGAACTCGATCGCCTCGAAGTTCGATCCGAACCAGGTTTGTCCGGAGCTGTCGTGCATCAGGGCCAGCAACCGGTCCTGCTCCACGCCCAGATCATCGGCCCAGTCCAGCACCTGCCGCACTGCGGCCAGTTCCGAAGCGGCGACGAAGTTGTTCAAGACCTTGGCGGTCATCCCGGCCCCGGGCCCGCCCATGGCATGGATCTTCGGCCCCATCGTGCGGAACATCGGGTCCAGCCTATCCAGCGCATCCTGAGGCCCGCCCAGCATGAACGAGAGGCGCGCCTCGTCCGCCGCCACCTGCGCCCCGGACATCGGCGCGTCAACCACAGTGATGTGAGATGGCACCCGCTCTGTAAGTTCCGCCAGATAACGCGGCGACAGCGTCGAGCAGATGATCAGGTAGGCAAGATCGGGTGCCCTACTCAGGATCGCCTGGTCATCGAACAGCAGCGCCTCGGTCTCTGCGACGTCTCTTACGACAGACAAAACAACCTGCCGGTCCGCGGCAAATACACCTGCGTCCGCGATCATCCGATCTTTGAACCCGGGAAAGTCGGTGAGGGGGCGTATATCGAAACCTTTGACGTCGATACCTGCCGCGGCCATTGCCCGCGCCATCCCGAACCCCATCCGTCCGCAGCCGGCGACACCGACCCGCAAGCCGAATGTCAAGTTGACGTCCCGGGATCACCACAGAGCAGGGGCTTCTTGTCCCGGCGCACGACGCGAAGTTCCAGACCGGCGTTCTCTCCACCGTTCAGCAAACGCGCAATCAGCCCGTCCTTGTCGCGCAGGACTCGCCAGCACAGGACTTCCCGGTCCTGGTTTTCGTCTGCTTCGTAAAGAAAGCACAGCTGGGCCCCATGCGGTCGCCAGGCGCCGCGAACGCATGATCCATCATTGTAACGCCAGCGGGTGTCGCCACCAGTGCTGAAACTCTCCGATCCGAAAACCTCACCATCGCGCTCGAAATAAAGCGTCCAACCCTCTGCATAATCGCGAAATTCAGACGGGCTGACGGGCGTTTCATCAACAGCCACGCTAACGGCAGGCGCTGAAAAAACCAGCGCTATCAACAGCAAGAACGTTCTCATGGAATAGATCGTGCCAAGGTCGCAGCGTGATGGCAACCTTTATCAGTGCAGCCGGAACCTGATGCGTTCAGGCTCGAGACAGATCTCATCCGAGCACGCCTGCAGCGCCAATTCGATCAATCCGGACGCATCCGACAAGGGGATATCCAGGACCCCCTCATAGATCTTCAGGGGCTCCTTCGAAAAACTCAGGGTGACCTCGCGGCCTGCCGGCCAGTCTGCCACGGCCCCGGTCAGATCTGCGCCGATCAACCAGTCCGGACCCGGATCATGGGCATTCAGGTGCCAGCCATCGGCAATCGTGATTTCCAGCCTGTCAGCATGAAGCCGAATTCCGACCTTTCCCGCCGCCCGGATCTGCCGCCTGCCGGTCTCTCCTTCATCCAGAATCCGGCTCGCACTCAACGCATCCGGCCTCAGCAGCGGCTGGTCGGCCATCGGCGCGGAAAGCGCTGCCCGAAGGGTGCGCGCCCAGGCATCAAGTTCCAGATCCCCCGTCCTGCGCGCCAGCCGCGCCAGAAGCTCTAGAGCGGCGCTTTCGCCTGAAGGCACTGCGCCATCAGCGCCGTCATAGATCGGACCCAACGGACCGTCGCGCTGGGACATCTTCAGCCGGCCCTCGCCGTCGCCAAAAGTTGTCCACATCGCCCGTGCAAGCAGCACCGCGCGATCTCGCCACACAGGGTCGCCCGTCGCATCGCTCAGTGCCAAATACCCCAGCCCAAGCCAGGCGTAATCTTCGAGCGCACCATCCTCACGCGCCTGCCCTTCGACCCAAAGCCGCCGCAATCTGTCTCCGGTCCAAAGGCGGCTCCAAAGCACCTCAGCCGCGCGTCGGGCTCTGGTCGCCGCAGCCTGATCGTTAAAGGCCGCCGCCCCCTCGGCTAAAGCCCGGATCATCAATCCATTCCAGCCAGCGATCACCTTGTCATCGCGGATTGGGCGCACTCTGCCATCGCGCGCGCCCCGCAATGCGTCCAGCATCGGGTCGACAAGCGCGAAGTCGGGAACAGCCGAGGGATCGAAATGGATCACTGCACCGGCCTCGATCGTCGGCGATTGATCGACGCCCAGCGCCACGAGAGCCTCCGCCCCGGCTGTCGCCGAAACTTCCTCAGGCGTCCAAGCATAAAACAAACCTTCGTGTCGCACACCGTTTGCGCCCATGCTGTCCGCGTCCTCTGCTGCAAAGAATGCGCCGTCGGCGTCGGTCATGTCGCGCGCAATGTACTCAAAAGTGCGCTCTGCGGCGCGGCGGAAGGCAGGCTCGCCGGTTATCTCCCACGCCTCGACAAAGGCGCGGGCCAGAAGGCCCTGATTGAACAGCATTTTTTCGAAATGCGGTGTCCGCCAGTTCGGGTCGACCGCATACCGGTGGAACCCGCCCCCGACATGGTCGTGAATGCCGCCCGCCGCGATTGCGTGCAGCGTTTCAGTCGCGACCTGCAATGACGCATCGTCCCCGGTCCGCCGCCAATGATCCATCAACCACAAGACATAGCCTTCCTGCGGGAACTGCTGGGACTGGCTGAAGCCTCCGTCCAACGCATTGTGCATTTGCAACAGGTCTTGCGCCGCGCGGCGCATGACGTCTTCGCCCAGCGGCACCGATTGGCGTGCCGCCATCTGCGTGATTTCGCGAACGGCGTCAGAAAGGCGTTCGGCCATTCTGTTGATTTCGCTGCGCTGATCGCTCGACCCAAACGACTGTCCGATCCCGGAAAGCATCTGCAGAAAGACATCGCGCGGGAAGTAGGTGCCCGTGTGGAACGGACGCGCATCTGGCAGCATCCAAACCGAATTCGGCCAACCGGCATGGCCTTGCTGCAACTGCGTCGCGGTGATGAAGAAATGGTCCAGGGCCGGCATCTGTTCCCGGTCGATCTTCACCGGTATGAAGTAGCGGTTCAGGACACCGGCAACCTCTTCATCGTCAAAACTCTCCTCCTCCATCACATGGCACCAATGGCAGGTCGCATAGCCGACCGACAGAAAGACTGGCCGGTCCAGCGCCTTTGCCTTGGCCAGCGTTTCGTCGGACCACGGGTGCCAATCGACCGGATTGTGCGCGTGTTGAAGCAGATAGGGCGACGCCTCGGATATCAGCCGGTTCACATAACGCGCCGCGTCCCCGTCCTTCAGATGCGTCCGCGGCGCATAATCCGGCCCCTTCTGGGCGTAGGCTGCCTCCAGTTCGGCATGCACGGCCGGATCGCGGTCAACCGAAGGCGGCAGTTCAGCGGACAATGCACGCATTGTGCCTCCTGCCATGCACAAGGCCATTGCAATCATCCCGAAGATCCGACCAACCGTCTGCACTGTGAAACCTCCGCAGCTGACCCTAACGGTGAAGCCGGGGCGCGCGCGCTCACGCTTCCGTCAAATCGCAACCCCACGGCCTATGCCATAAGCTAAGCCGAACGCGCCTTTGGGCATTTAAATTTGAAATTGCCCTTGGCTCGGCTTCTAACAGGGCTGTCTCTAGCCGAAGGATGCAGCCATGAGCCCGCTCGACAACAACTCCCAGGATCGTAAGGGTGTTTGGAAGTCCGGGCGTGGCAAAGGTCGCGGCACGCCAAAGGGACGCCAGCTTGAAGATGACGCGCTGCGCGAAGTGCGCGCGCTTCTGGGTGACAAACCGCTACGCCGCGATCTTCTGATCGAGCATCTGCATCTGATCCAGGACCGGTACGGCTGTCTGCAGGCCAAACACCTGCGCGCACTGGCCGAGGAAATGCGCCTGGCCCAATCCGAAGTCTACGAGGTCGCGACCTTCTATGCCCATTTCGACGTGGTCAAGGAAGGTGCAGACTTGCCGCCCGCCATCACCATCCGCGTTTGCGAAAGCCTCTCGTGCGAGCTTGCGGGCGCGCAGGATCTATTAAAGACGCTCGCCGCAAAATACGGCGGCGGCAAAGAAGTCCGCGTCCTCAGCGCTCCCTGCATGGGCCGCTGCGACACGGCACCGACGCTGGAAATCGGGCACAATCACATCGACCACGCGACCCCGGCGAAGGTGGCCGAGGCGATTGCAACCGATGACACTCACACCCACATCCCGATCTACGAGACGCTGGAGGAGTACCGCGACGAAGGCGGGTACCTCGCCCTGAAAGGCCTGCGCGCGGGCGACAAGAGCCCGGGCCAGGTGCAGGACATGATCCTGGAAAGCGGTCTCCGCGGCCTTGGCGGCGCTGGTTTTCCATCGGGCCGCAAGTGGTCCTTTGTCCGGGCCGAGGCGGGGCCGCGGTATCTGGCCGTGAACGGCGACGAGGGTGAACCGGGCACCTTCAAGGACCGCTATTATCTGGAGCGCGAACCGCATGTCTTTCTG
>JBCCMP010000022.1:0-23236 GCA_039026295.1 Pseudomonadota bacterium
GCCGGTTTTTGCAGGCAGAGGCCGACGATATCGAGCCGGGACCGGACGGCGCGACAGTCTCAGCCGCGGGCACAGCACATATCTTCGATCAGGTTGTTCTGTCGGGCGGTGCTTGGTCTGGCAAACTTGCCCGCAAGCTTGGCCACAATCCGGCATTGGAAACGGAACGCGGCTATCATTTGCTGCTGAAGAACCCATCACATTCTGCCCCTTTTCCCTACATGCTGGCAGATTCCAAGTTTGTCGCAACACCAATGGAGACAGGTCTTCGCTGCGCCGGGCAAGTCGAGTTCGGCGGCTTGAAAGCAGGCCCGTCCCGGGCGCCGTTTCTCCTGGTCAAAACCAGAGTATCGCAGCTCTATCCAGACCTGACATGGGACGGGGAGGAAGAATGGCTCGGTCACCGCCCGTCCACAATCGACAGTATCCCGTTCATCGGACCCAGCCCAAAGGCCAAGAACATCTTCTTCGCATTCGGTGCGCAGCATATCGGCCTGACGACCGGCCCGAAAACCGGGAGGATCATCGCGGACATGATCGCCGAACGGCGCACCAATCTTGACCTGAAACCGTTCGAAGTCGGCCGCTTTGACTGATACCGATCCTGCACATCGACGCTCGAAGCCCCGCAAAACGACGACATGATTAAAGCCCTGCTTCCGCTGAACTGGATCGGCGAGCGGGCCAGGTGGTTCCTTGCGATTGGATTGATCGTCGCGCTGTTTGTGCCCGGACCGGGAACGCTGCTGGAAGGATCGCTGGCATTCTGGGTCGCGGTCCTGACCGGGCTCGCCATGGTCAGGGTCGATGTGGGCGAGATCCTGAGCCGCACAATCAAACCCGCCCGGATGCTTAAAAACGCCTGCATTCTGGTACTGCTTATGGGGATCACGCCGACTGTTATGTCAGTGTTCGGGCATTTTGTCGGACTGGATGAAGAACTGATAGCTGTGCTGGTCTATACTGCATCAGCACCTCCCCTGGGGTCCGCAACGGCATTTTGCCTAATTCTCGGTCTCAACGCAGCATTTGCCCTGGAACTCACGGTTCTTGGTGCATTCATCGCTCCGTTCACAATGCCCCTGGTTGCACGATTTCTCTTGGGAGAGACCGTCTCCATCGATGCGGTCGACATGTTGACACGGCTGTCTATCATCATCGGTTCAGCGGCGATCTTCGCACTGATTTTCCGCCGTATGCTCGGGCCCGCTGTTATTGACCGGCATAAAATCGCGTTCGATGGCTTGTCGGCAATCTGCATGGTTCTCTTCTTGTTCCCGCTGTTTCAGGGTCTGACAGGGAAGCTCGAACAGGCGCAATGGTTTGCCCTTGGCGTCTTCGGTCTGGTTTGCGCCGCGAATTTGGGGGTCCAGATACTATCGTTCTTCCCCAATCGAGCCGTGGCTGGGCGGGAAACCGGCGGCGCGATGTCGATTATCTGGGGCAATCGCAATGCAGCGCTCGCCCTCGCATCCGTGCCCGGTGATCCGATTTTACTGTTCTATGTCGCTCTTTATCAGTTCCCGATGTACTGCACGCCATTGGTCATGCGTTGGATCGTCGGCGCGCCAAAGGGCTGACAATTCAAGAAAAATTCTAAGGACAAAGCGTCAACGAAGGTGCCCAATAAAGGGGTCGGTTAACCTCCCCCCACTATGTTCGCGGCAATCCAGACTTAAGGGGTTGAGCATGTATCCGTGGGGAGAGGCAGAAAAAGACGTGATGGTGGACTGTACCATCGCGCTCGATCCTACGGGCTTTTTCGAAGACGAGATCCAGAAAGGCGGCATTGATCAAGCGCAATGCGCACGTTCCATTCTGCCCACCCGAGATCCTGCAATCGGCGGCAGCACGGATGACCCCTTCAACACCGCCAACCGAAAAAAACAGCCAAACGCCACCGGTTCACTCGGTTCTGTGGTGCTGCGCCAGCACCGAAAGTGGGTCTCAATCTCAGACGAATGGGCAGTGCGTTCAAAGTCAATTCATCTGTCCAGGCCGGATCTGGCGCCAGTGCGCGACATGATGTGCAATCAAGCTGATCAACTCTCAATACCAGGAACACGCTATGTCGATGAGTGAACAAAATCATCAGTTCTCTATCACCAGTTCCTTTCAGAACGTGGCCGACCTGGCCGAAGAGGTAAGCGATTTGTGCCGCGCGAACTCGGGGATCGATGAAGATTCGGCAGATACGCTTCGGCTTTGCGTTGCAGAGGCACTGAACAACATTGTGGAGCACGCCTATAACGGGTCCGATGGCAAACCGATCTACGCCAACGTTCAGTTCCACGATGATCGATACGAAGTGATGCTGATCGATGAAGGCAAGGCGATGCCAGGCGGCAAGATACCGGATGGGAGCGTGGACTTCGACCTGGACGACATAGACGAACTACCTGAGGGTGGTTTCGGGTGGATGTTGATCCGCGATCAGATGGACACGATCGATTACGAACGTCGCGACGGCTGCAATTATCTGCGGATGGAAAAGTCGATTGATGCTGCCGCAATGCGATAATCCTTAAAGAACGGAACTACCCCAAATGAAGCCCCAATGGCGTTCAGACCTGTCAGACACGTCCGATAACGACAACGCATCGGAAGAGTTCAGGCAATTGACCGCGCTGGTCGTCGACGACTCTCCGGCGCAGCGCAAAATGCTTTCATTGATGCTGAGAAAATGGAACTTCGCGGTTCTTCAGGCAAATGATGGCTACGAAGCATTGGGTCTCTCCCAGTCACAGCGCATCGACTTTGTGATCAGCGATTGGATGATGCCCGAAATGGACGGCCTGGAACTGTGCCGCTCCATCCGCAAGATCGATTCAAAGCACTATGTCTATTTCATCCTTTTGACATCCCGTTCCGGAAAGGAAGACGTCGCAGAAGGTCTCGACGCTGGTGCTGATGACTTTCTGATTAAGCCAACGGATATGGGCGAATTGCACGCGCGATTGCGCGCCGGGCAACGTCTGATCCAGATGCAGGAAGCGCTGGTCGATAAGAACCGGCGGATCACAGAGGCGTTCGATCACCTGAACACGCTGTACGAGAGCATTGACCGCGACCTGAAAGCCGCATCGAAGCTGCAAACAGCGCTGATACCAGAGCGGCAAACAGAACTCTGTGGCGTCAGCATCGGAATCGCCTACCGACCATCGGGCCATGTGGGCGGCGATCTCGTCGGCTTCTACGAGATCTCGCCTGATCGCATCGCTGTATACTCTATCGATGTGTCCGGTCACGGTGTCTCATCGGCATTGCTGACCGTCAGGCTGGCCAACTTGTTCCCGGCGCATAACCCGTCCGAGAACATCGGGTTCGAGCATCGGGCTGACGGCACAAACATCCCGCGGGATCCGGCAGACATTGCCGCTGATCTGAATGATCGGGTCCAGGACGATGCTGACAATGATCAGTACTTCACGATGGCCTTTGCAGATATCAACTGCAAGACAGGGATGGTGCGTTTCTGTCAGGCAGGGCACCCTTCGCCTTCCATCGAGCGACTGGATGGAACGATCGAATTTGCAGGATCAGGTGGCGCGCCGATCGGATTGATTCCGGGTGTAACCTTCGAAACCGAGGTCGTTCATCTTGCCCCCGGTGAGCGGATGATGATGTTCACTGACGGCATCACCGAGGCGGAGTCGCCCGATGGCGAAATGCTGGACGAAGACGGGCTGGCAAAAATACTCGAGAGATGCGACGCCGAGGGCGAGGAAGCGGTGCTGCAGCATGTCGTCAAGGGAACGATTGAGTTTACTCAGGATGAGCAGCTCGAAGATGACCTGTCAGCGGTGATGTTCACGATGCCGGACACGACCGACCGATCTGCTGAACGCACGGATTAATGCGAGCACACTTGTAAGCTAAACGATTGCTTAGAGCCGGTCGCTACGCCCAAATATAGCCTCGGCGGTGAAGATCAGTCTCCGATGACCCGGAGAGCACAGGGCGGTCAGCAAGGAAATTCGATCGCCACCGCCCAATGTAAGAACCCTAACAAATCAAGCGGCGTTAGAAGCTGTTCCGCTGAACCGTTCCTCGAACCAACCACGTACGGCGTTGTACTGCGCCATAAGATCGTCAAGCTCAGCCCGGGAGAAGCCGGTGTTTGTCATCTCCAGATCCTTGCAGCGACCGGCGAACTGCGCGGCCCCGACCATTGCCGCTGACCCTGCGAGAAAATGAAAAACAGCAGCACGTTCCTGATCCGGCTGAGACGAGAGCATGTTCTCCAAACCCGGGAGAGCTTCGTCAGCTTCTTCAAAAAACGCATCGACCACGAAGGCCATGTCCTCAACGCCGAACTCTTCTTCAAGTTCTGTGATGCGATCCAAGTCTACGAGGATTTGCTGTGGCATGGTCATTCTCCTGAAGGCTGCTCCGCTCTAGCATCGCCGCCTTCAGAAGGCGTTAATTCCCGCAATCAAGCCTCGATGAAGGAGATCGTGTACCCTTCAACGATTCCGATGACGTCCGTCCCAAATCCGGTGGCCGCAATCGGCTTGGACGTAACGACGTCGGCCTCTGCGCTATCGCCCGGTCGGCGGACAAGATAGCGAACGTTCACGTCTGTCTCGACAATGGCGACAGTCGCCAAACTCGGTGCCGCGGCCGAAGCAGCGGCGGTCGCGCTGACGGCAATTGTTTCGTAGCCAAGTTCTGGCTCGTTCGCGACTGGGATGTCGTGGAACCTGACGTCCTTGACCGAACCATCGTGCCACCAGATTTTCACCGTTCCAGCCATGGGCTGCCTCCTGATCCAAAACGCAGCCGCACATGCGGACGCGACGAAATGTTCGAGCAGCGTGATGCTGCCAATGAACCTGCCATCTGAACGAAAACCCGTGCTGCCGGGCATCGAAAGGGCTCGCCCGGACGGAGACAAGCCAGAAGGCCCGTCACACAGGTGGAGCGTGGAATACCTGCTGATGGTTTACAAAAGATTACCGGCTTGGCGTGCAATGCCCTCACAGAACTAGACGCGCTCTGAAATCCCCCCTAACGATCGCTCTGGCGATTGAATCGGAGCGGGCATGGGCACAGTCAATCTTGGCGTTGATATCGGCGGCACATTTACCGATGTCGTGATGGAGCGCGGGTCCGAAAGCTGGTCGACCAAGGTTCTCACCACGTACGGCGCGCCTGAAGATGCGATCCTCGACGGCATCGGTCAGGTTTGCGCCAAAGCCGGGATCGCGCCGACCGATATCGGACGCATCATTCACGGCACGACGCTGGCAACCAACGCCCTGATCGAGCGGCGCGGGGCGAAGACCGCGCTGATCACGACGAAGGGCTTCCGCGATGTGATCGAGATGCGGACGGAGTCGCGGTTCGAGCAATACGATCTGAATCTGGTCCTTCCAGAAGCGCTGATATCTCGCGAAGATCGGTACGTCATAAACGAACGCGTGGGTGCACAAGGGCAGGTTCTGCGTCCGCTGGACCGGGCGGAAGTGGAAGCGTTGGCCGACAGCCTTACAGGTTACGAGTCGATCGCTATTGGACTGATGCATGCCTACGCCAACCCCGCCCACGAACGGCTAGTCGCCGAGGTTGTGGCGGACAAAGTTCCCGGCGCGATCCTGTCACTTTCGTCTGAGGTTTCCCCCCAGATGCGGGAGTATGAACGGTTTAACACAGTTTGTGCGAACGCCTACGTGAAGCCGCTGATGAAGGCCTATCTCGATCGGCTGGTGGATCGGCTGAGAGCAATGAATGTTGATGCGCCTGTCTATCTTATGCACTCCGGTGGCGGCATAATAGGCATTGAATCTGCTGCTGAATTTCCAGTCCGACTGGTCGAATCGGGACCGGCAGGCGGTGCCATTTTTGCGGCGCATATCGCCGCGGGCCATGGACTGGACAAGGTGTTGTCCTTCGACATGGGCGGCACGACAGCTAAAATCTGCTTAATCAAAGACGCGGCCCCAAAAACCTCTCGCGTCTTCGAGGTTGCAAGGACTGATCGGTTCAAGAAGGGGTCCGGGATGCCGATCTCCATCCCGGTGATCGACATGGTCGAGATCGGGGCCGGGGGCGGGTCGCTCGCCCATGTAGATGGAATGCGGCAAGTGCGAGTCGGTCCGGAGAGCGCTGGCTCGGAACCTGGGCCAGCCTGCTATGGTCGAGGCGGCGAACGCCCGGCTGTGACAGATGCCGACCTGATGCTTGGACGGCTTGATCCGGGCGATTTTGCAGGTGGCTCCATGGCTCTGTCCGTCGATGCGTCCAAGAGCGCTCTTGCAACTGAGGTCGGCGGCAAACTGGAAATGAACCCAATCACGGCCGCATATGCGGTATCAGAGGTCGTCGATGAAACCATGGCCAACGCCGCGCGGGCGCACGCCGTTGAAAATGGCGAGGATCTCAGCACCTACACGATGATCGCATTTGGCGGTGCCGCACCGATCCACGCAGGGCGCCTGGCGGAGAAACTTGGAGTCAACCGGATCCTTGTACCCCCCGGCGCGGGCGTAGGGTCGGCCATCGGATTCCTACGCGCGCCGTTCAGCTTCGAGGCAACGCGTTCCACCTATCTGCGGCTTTCTGAATTTGCAGAGGGGTTCGTGGCCAATGTTTTGGATGAGCTGAAAGCGGAAGCTTCAGATTTCGTCCGCGATTGCGAACCCGATGCGGAACTCAGCTTCGAGACAAAGGGTTACTTTCGCTATGTCGGGCAAGGCTGGGAGATCCCCGTAGACCTGCCGGCCGGCCAGCCGGACGCCGCCAAGTACGAGCAAATCTTCGAGGACAAGTACCAGACGCTTTTTGGACGTACGGTCCATGGTCTCGACATCGAGATTACATCCTGGTCTGTGCGTGCCTCGACAGAAGTGCCCAAAGCGATGCACGTCGCCCCTGCGTCACGCGGAGCTTCGGCGTCCTCTGACAAGTCCCGCTCCATCTTCTCCCCGACCGACAATGCGCATCGGGATGCCGCGCTGATCCGGCGGGAGAATTTTCAGAGAGATCAAATACTTGAAGGCCCGGCGGTCGTCACCGAACGGGAGACAACCATCATCGTTCCCACCGGCTTCACCGCAACGATGCGCGCCGATGGCTGCGTCGATCTGGTCAAGGAGGTTTGAGCCATGAGCCAACGTGACATCGCCTTTCAGGTCATGTGGAACAGGCTGATTTCGGTGGTCGAAGAGCAGGCACTGGCCTTGGTGCGGACTGCGTTTTCGACTTCGGTGCGGGAGGCTGGGGACCTGTCCGCGGGGGTGTATGATCTGCACGGCGCTATGCTGGCCCAGGCCGTCACCGGAACGCCGGGCCACGTCAATGCAATGGCCGAATCGGTGAAGCATTTCATGCGGGAAATCGGCACCGATCAGATGGTCGAGGGCGATGTCTACATCACCAACGATCCCTGGATGGGGACGGGCCACCTGCACGATATCACGGTGGTTACACCCTCTTTTCACAAGGGAAATCACGTCGGATATTTTGCCTGCACGGCGCACGTCGTCGATGTCGGCGGACGGGGTTTCGGAGCCGACGGAGAGAGCATCTACGAGGAAGGCCTGAACATCCCGATCATGCACTTCGCGCGCGCCGGAGACGTGAATTTCGACCTCTTGAAAATTGTGCGCGCCAACGTTCGTGAGCAGGATCAGGTGGTCGGCGACATATATGCCCTGGCCGCCTGCAACGAGACCGGCCATAATCGCCTGGTGGAGATGCTGGAGGAGTTTGACCTTCCGGATCTCGTTGAAATTGCTGAGTTTATTCTGACAAACTCGCACCGGGCGACGGTGGAGAAGATCGCCGCCCTGCCCCGCGGGTCTGTCTCGAACACTATGACGATCGACGGGTATGATGAACCCATCACGCTGCAGGTGCGACTGGATGTGAATGATGATCACATCGTCGCAGATTTTGAAGGAACCAGCCGCGAGAGCCGCAAGGGCATAAATGTACCGCACGTCTACACGCAAGCCTATGCCTGCTACGGACTGAAATGTGCCATCGCGCCTGAGATCCCGAACAACGCGGCCTCGCTGGCGCCGTTCCGGATCACAGCGCCAGAGGGCTCGATCCTGAATGCGGCACATCCGGCGCCCGTCTGTCTGCGGCATGTGCTTGGACACATGGTCCCCGATACCGTACTGGGCGCATTGCACCAAATTTTGCCGGACTTCGTTCCCGCAGAAGGGTGCGGTGCGCTGTGTAACTTTCAGCTTTATTTCCGGCCCAGACGCGATGGCAATCACGCGCCCGAGGCCCAACATGCAGCGGTTTTGATGTTTAACTGCGGCGGATCTGGTGCCCGGCCGGAACTGGACGGGATGAACGCGACGGCGTTCCCCTCGGGCGTCATGACCATGCCGGTGGAGGCGACCGAACATACCGGCCCCATCGTGATCTGGCGCAAGGAACTGCGTCCGGACAGCGGCGGGTCGGGGAAACATCGTGGTGGTCTGGGCCAGCACATGGAGATCGGGGCCACCCCAGGGCACGAGTTCGACTTCTCTGCCATGTTCGATCGGATGGACCATCCGGCGCGGGGCCGGGAAGGCGGCCTGGAAGGCGGCCGGACCGGCTTCCGGCTGGACGACGGCACCCCTATGCGAGCCAAGGGGAAACAGGCTGTACCGCCCGACAGGGTGGCCGTTCTGGACCTTCCTGGCGGGGCCGGATACGGACGCCCCGGTGACCGGGATCCTGATCTGATCCGCCGGGATCTGAGGCGTGGATACATCTCTCCCGAAGCCGCCAAGCGGGACTATGGGTATGAGGAATGAGGATTAATCATGATGAGCCTGCCAACAGAAGCTCCTGCCCATTCGTCCTATGACGTGGTCATAATCGGCGGCGCGATGATGGGATCATCGACCGCGTGGTGGTTGAGCCGGAATCCGGATTTCGATGGCCGTATCCTGGTGGTCGAGCGCGACCCGACCTACGAGTTCGCGGCGACCAGCCTGACAAACTCGTGCATCCGGCAGCAGTTCTCCAGCGAGATCAATGTCCAGATCAGCCAGTTCGGCGCGGAATTCATTCATGAATTCAAAGACTTCATGCAGGATGAAGAGGCACCGGAGATCCTGTTGAGATCGTTCGGGTATCTCTATCTGGCGGGCGATCAGGCGATGGCGGATACGCTGATCGCCTCGCAGAAAGTGCAGGAGTCCTTGGGGTCCGCTACCCGCATTCTCAGCGCCGAGGAAATCGTTAAGAAGTGGCCGTTCTACAATCCCGACGGCATTCTTCTGGGCAGCCACAATCCGGTGGACGAGGGCTATTTCGACGGCGGGACGATCTTTCACTGGTTTCGCAAGAAAGCACGCGAGCAGGGCGTCGAATACATCGGGAACGAGGTTGCCGCGATCGACAGCTCGAACGGGTCAGTTTCGGCTATCCATCTGAAATCAGGGGAGAAAGTCGAAGCGGCAAATATCGTCAACTCTTCCGGCACGCGGGGTCCGAAGATGGCCGCGATGATCGGTGCCGAACTGCCGATCGAGCCGCGACGGCGGTATACCTACATCTTCACCATCGAAGAGCCTCTGGGGCAGGATCTGCCGTTAACGATTGACCCCTCGGGCTGTCATATGCGGTGGGACGGAGCGAATTTCCTGGCCGGTTGTCCGCCCTTTGACGACCATCCGATGGATGTCGAGGATTTCGCCTATGAGGATGAGATCTGGGAAGAGAAGCTCTGGCCGGCGCTGGCCAACCGCGTTCCCGTCTTTGAACGGGTCCGGGTTCTGAATTCCTGGGTTGGCCATTATGACTATAACATGTTGGATTATAACGCGATTATCGGCCCGCACCCGGAT
The DNA here is from genome assembly GCA_039026295.1 of Pseudomonadota bacterium. Taxonomy (GTDB): domain Bacteria; phylum Pseudomonadota; class Alphaproteobacteria; order Rhodobacterales; family Rhodobacteraceae; genus Thermohalobaculum. Next base: position 9,801 of record JBCCMP010000022.1, read on the forward strand.
ATCCCGAACTTCTTCTTCATGAACGGGTATTCTGGGCATGGCCTTCAGCAGAGCCCGGCGATGGGCCGCGCGATGTCTGAGCTTTTGACCTATGGAGAGTACAAGTCGATCGATATGAGCCCGATGGGGTACGAGCGGGTTCTGACCAAAACGCCGCTGGTGGAAAAGGCGGTGATCTAGCCGCGAGCCTCCGCCGCTTTTCCGGCAAAATCGCCGCACGCTAAAGCGCGCGGGCACCGGTATGCGCTGCCGGACAAGCCGTATGGCAAGCGTATGGCTTGCGTATGGCTTTCTGCCCGACAGGAAAGTCGATGTCGCAAACCCGCTAGCCGCCGCGAGGCGGTGCTGGTACGGGTGATCAATGACCTTCTCGGACGCAGAAGCGCCCTCGCCCAAACGCATAGCTCAGGCCATCGGGATCATCCTTTCGGGGATCTTCCTGCTGGATCTGATGGGCGTCTTTATCCGGATGCTGTCAGATACCTATCCCGCCTCGGAACTCGCGGTTTTTCGAAACATGTTCGGGCTGGTTCCGGGCATCATCGTTCTGTTGCTGTCCGCCGACTGGCATGCGCGCGGCCGCAAGATCGGGATGCGGCAGTGGAAGCTGGGATTTGCGAGGGGGCTGTTCGTCACCTTTGCCCAGTTCTGCTATTACATAGCGTTGACGAAGCTGGAATTTGCCACCGCGTCCACGCTGGCTTTTGCCGGGCCGATGATTGTCGTGGCGCTTGCCGTGCCGATCCTTGGGGAACATGTCGGACCCTGGCGGTGGGCCGCTGTGCTGATCGGTTTCGGCGGCATTCTGCTGGTCATGCGCCCGGGGTCGGACGTTTTCACATGGGCGGCGCTGCTGCCGCTGGGGGCCGCTGCCGGTTACGCGACATCGGCGGTCCTGGTGCGTCTGGTGGACCGTGACGTCCCGAGTGCCTTGGTGAACTGCTATTCCAGCTTTTCTGCCATGTTCGGTGCGGCTTTGCTGATGCTGATCCTCGAAGAGCCTGTCGCCATCCAGTCCTGGACAGACATGGCGCTGATCGCTGCAATGGGGTGTTCTGGCGGGTCAGGCGTCCTGTGCCTGATCATCAGCTACCGCCTTGTACAACCATCGTTGCTCGCCCCCTTCGAATACACCGGGATCGCCTTTGCCTTCATCCTTGGGTGGGTCTTCTTCAACGAGGCCCCGTTTGCGCGCCTGTTCCCGGGCGTTCTTCTGATTGTCGGTGCCGGTCTGTTGATCATCTGGCGCGAGCGGCGCGCGGCGGGGTCGGCACAATGAACGGTCTGCCGCTGCAAGGTATCCTGCTGATCGTCTTCGGGCTGAGCGCGGCTGCGTTTTCCGGCGCGCTGATGAAGATCATGTCCGAAACCATGCCGGTGATTCTGATCGTCTGGTGGCGGTTCCTGCTGTATTTTCTGATGATGCTGCCGGTCGTCCTTTGGCGCCATGGCCGGGCCATTCTGGCGGTGCCGCGCCCATGGCTTCAGGTGTTGCGCGGTTTCTGCATGGTCGGCTCGACCGTGTTCTTTGTGACTGGCGCGCAAACCCTGGATTTCGCAGACGCCATAGCGATCCTCTATGCATATCCTTTCTTTCTGACGCTTGCCGCGCCATTCGTGCTGGGCGAACGGGTCAGCCTGCCGGCGTGGGCAGGAGTGATCGGCGGTTTCGTCGGCGTGCTGATCATCATGCGCCCGTCATTCGACGGGGTAGGGCTGGATGCGGTGCTGGTGCTGATCTGTTCGCTGCTTGTGACGTCGCAACTGATCCTGAACCGCAAGCTCGGGGCTGTCGCGGACCCGTTGGTGACATCCTGTTACGGCGCATTCATCGCCTGCGGGCTTGCGTCGGTGTCGCTGCCCTGGACCTGGCAACCGGTCGCGACCGGTGATTGGGGCCTTCTGCTGCTGCTGGGTTTCATGGGCGCGATCAGTCAGACGGCGATCGTTATGGCATTCTCGCGGGCGCCCGCGTCGGATCTGGCACCCTTTACCTATACCGAGATCATTTCTGCCGTGGTCTTCGGGTTGCTGTTGTTCGGCACTTTACCGGACTGGATCAGCTGGGTCGGGATCGCGTTGATCTGCACGTCCGGCGTCGCGGTTGCACGGGCGATGGCAATGCGCAACACGCCCCGGCGGGTGCCGAAGATCTGAGCTTAGATCACTGCGATCGCGGCAACCGCCAGCGCGGCAATGACGAGGGCCGCCCATGCCCGCCAGAGCAGCGCGACGGCCTTGCGGATATCTGCCGGACCAAGATCCTTGCGGCCTTCCGCGTGCATGAACGGGTCATTGACCGGCGCCATCCCGGGGTAAAGCCTTGGCCCGGCAAGCGCGGCATCGAGCGAGGCCGCCATCGCAGCCTCTGGCCATCCGGCATTCGGGGAGCGATGCATGCCCGCATCACGCCGCATGATCTTCACCGCGCGCATCCCGCCGCCGACCAGGCAAAACAGAAGACCGGTCAGCCGCGCGGGCACCAGATTCACCAGATCATCGAGGCGCGCTGCGGCCCAGCCGAATTCGAGGTGCCGCTCGGTGCGGTAGCCGATCATCGAGTCGGCCGTGTTGATCGCCTTGTAGATCGCGATACCCGGCAGGCCCGCGATGGCGAACCAGAAGGCCGGGGCGACCAGACCGTCAGAGAAATTCTCTGCCGCCGACTCGATCGCGGCGCGTGAGACGCCCGCCTGATCCAGTGCCTTTGGATCGCGTCCGACGATCATGCTGACGGCGCGTCGGCCCTCGGCCAGGCTTTGGGTAAGACCATCAGCGACCGCGCCGACATGCTGCACCAACGACCGGTGCGCCAGAAGAACTGCGCCGAGCAGAACGTCGATGATCCAGCCATTGGGCAGCAGCACAGGAATTGCGGCGACCGCCCCGGTCAGCAACAAGAGAAGCGCCAGCGCAGCAATTCCGGCGACCCGGCGCTGCGCGCCCTTGTTCATCAGTGTTTCGAGGCGATCGATCAACCGGCCCATCGCGACAACCGGATGGGGTACCCGGTTCCAGAGCCAGTCCGGCTCTCCGAGCAGGGCATCCAGCAGCAGGGCGACTGCCAGCAGAAGCAGGAAAACCGGATCGAGGATCATGCCGCGCCCATACCAGTGGCGGCACAGCTTGTCATGTCGTGAGACGATGCGTCCCGTTCCGGGGCCGACCAGCCCCTTGCAACGATTTTGTCTGGGAGGCATTTTGTGAGGATTGTCATCGTTGTGCCGTCACGCGATGCGTATCTATGGGGCTGTGAGATAGAATCAGGGCGGATCAATGAGACACTTGCCTGCAATCGGTTTGAGCATCGCGCTGGCTGTGACGGCGGTTATGCCGGGCGCGCCGGGAACTGCGGAGGCAGCTCAGGTCGGCCTTGGCGCGGCCAATACGGTTGCACCGCCAAAGGGCCGGGTCAAAAAGGGTATCGTCGATCCGTCGATCCAGCGGAGCTCGCGCCGGAAAGTCTATGGTCGGCAGGCCTTCAAGTGGTTCTGGAACGAAGTATCCACGTCGCGCTCCGCCGCCTCGCCCAACCGCTGGGCAGAGGTGATGCAGATCATCGAAAGCGGCCGGTCGAAGGGAAGAGCGGTGTTCGGATCGCGCGCAACGGCGGCACGCATTCTGCGCGACTATGGACCGTTCCTTGAAAAGGAAGCGAAGCGGCGCAACATCTCTGTCGCCTTCCTGATTGCCGTGATCGCTGTGGAATCGAACGGAAACAGCCGGGCGCGGAGCCCGAAGGGTGCAGGCGGCCTTATGCAGCTGATGCCCCCGACAGCCGCACGATTCGGTGTGTCCGATGCGTATACGCCGTCGCAGAACATCCGCGGCGGGGCGCAGTACCTGGACTGGCTGCTCAAGCGGTTCAAGGGTGACGCGGTGCTGGCCCTTGCCGGTTACAACGCCGGTGAGGGGGCTGTCGGCAAGTACAAGGGCGTGCCGCCCTTTGCCGAGACACGGGACTATGTCGCCAAGGTGGCCGGGGCCTATGCAGCGGCGCGGTCGCTTTGCAAGACGGCCCCGATCAACGCGCGGGACGTGTGCGATCCAAAGTGATCCCAAGCTGATCTGAGCTTATCCCTGCGCATCGGCGTGGCGGCCTTTCTTGGCGCTGCGCTGACTTGCGCTTACTTCATCTCGATAAAGCCAAGCGCGAGCGAAACCTCGCCCCGCTGCGCTCCGCCCAGAAGCGCGTTCAGATCGACATCGGCACCGATTCCCGAGCCGTCCCGCGGACGGGCGGCGACAAGAACCTGCGGGCCTGTGGCCGTCAGCGGGAATTCAAAGCCCACCTCTCCCCCCGCCGTGCGAATGAACGAGCTGAGATCCTGGTGGCTGCCGAAATTGTCGTAGATGAAGAGCCGGGCATTCTGGCCGCCGTCCAGTTTCCCGCGCACGGTATCGCCCGCTGCAAGCTGGTCACGCTCCAGCACGATGTGGATCGAGTTATCCAGCACCTGTTCGCCGACCTGATCGAGGATCGAGATCAGCGGGCACTGGTCCGCGGTGATCGGGTGCATCACGATCTGCGCTTCGAAGCCCTGGTCGCGCTTGAAGTCGGAATCGAGCGCATAGACGTACTCGACCTCGGTCATCGCCGCGAAGACTTCGATCTGGGCGAGGCGTTCTCCAAGCTCGGTCGGGCGTGACAGGAAGCAGGGGCCGCCATCATAGTCGATGACGTATTCGCGCAGGCCCCGATTTTCGACGCGGGAGGCGATTTTCAATGCGACGATGATTGAATCACTGACCAAGCCTTCGGGATCGACCGCGGCAACCTTAATCTCGTAATCGCCGAATTCCTGCGGGACGCCGTACATCTGCGCGACCCCGGCCTGATTCATGACAAGGTTCAGGCCGTTCGGCACGTCGCCCTGAATTTCGAACTGCAGGATCGCATCGGGATCCTCGTCGAAGAACGAGCCGAGACGGACATTGACTTCGTCCCCCTGATTGACCGTCAGGGTGTCGCCCATGCGGTCGCGGATCGTCGGCGCCTGATTGGTGTTGGCCAGCGCCAGCTGGCCGATGCCCGGGTCTGTCTGCGTTGTCGTCTCTGGCTGAGACTGCAGCGTCGTTGTCGGCTGCCGGGTCGCGTCCGACGAGGTGCCGCCGCCGGACGATCCGGTTCGTGGCAGGGCAAGCGGCGTTTCATCCTTGACGTCCGACATCTGCAGGCCGGAACCGGTGCTTGAAATGGCAGTGTTGTCGGTCGTGTCCCGGGACGGCGTATCGGTTGGCGTCGTGTTGAGAGCAGGCCCTGTCAGACCGCCGCCACTGCCCAGTGTCGCGGACGGCCCGCTGCCGGTATTGATGCTGTCTGCGGCGCTTGTCTGCGCGCCGATCCCGCTGTCGCTGATCGTGCCCGCGGAGGACGCCAGTCCCCCGTCGCCCAGCGTCGGGCGAACTGGTTCTCTCAGGCTCGCGACGGGATCGTCGTCGGACGTCGTCGTTTGCGTGTTGGTCTGTGCAGTCCCTGCGTCCGCGCCGGTGGTTGTTTGATCCGTGCCCGCAGACTGCGTGTCCGTGTTCCCGGTGAGAGCGGTCTGGGTTGACGTGGTGTCATTGCCGTCCTGGCTGCCTGTCGTCTGACTTGGCGTCTCGCTTCCCGCTGTCTGGTCAGATTGTTCCGGGCGTTTGCCGTTGGACAGGAAGGTGGTCTGGCTGTCCTGACCGGCATCCGTGTCCCCGCCTGAGGAGCCGCCGAAGAGCTGAGAGCCGCCGGTTTGCACGTCTGGGTCGGTTTGGGTCAGGCTGGTGCCGCCGGTCTGCGGTGCTGGATCCTCGTCGCCCCCGGTTGCCGGAGTTGTTTGCGTACCGCCGCCAAAAATCGTGGTCACGGTCGGCTCGCCATCGCCTGAATCCGTGCCCGCCGTCGCCGATGGATCGGTGCTGCTTTGCTGATCACCGCCCTGGGCGTCGGTCGAATTGGCAGTGAGCAACTGGTTGTTGTCGCCAGCCTGATCGCTGCTGCCAGAGCTGTCCGGGTCTGACTGAGAGAGATCTGTCTGATCGCCTGACGTCGTCGTGCCGGTCGCAACGGTCGTGCCGGTATCCGTCGTCGTGCCGGTATCCGTGGTCGTCGCTGACTGCGATCCCTGATCGGCATCACCGGTGTCGGTATCCGTTTGGGCCGTCGTCGTGTCAGTCGACGAACTGTCGGATGACCCCAGACCCGAGGTCTGCGTGTCGGTGCCAGTTGAATCCGACTGCTCGCCATCGTTCGTTGCCTGTTGCAGCGTCCCGGTCTGATCCCCTGCATCACCGGTTGGCTGAGTTTCCTGATTGAGGAACAGGAACCCGCCGACGGCAGCGGCCGCGACGGCCCCGCCACCGCCGAGAACGGCGAGGATCGGGAAACCCTTTTTCTTTTCTTCCTGTTCCTGGCGTCCGCGCCCGCGCGCAGGCGCAGCTTGTTCCGAAGGCGGGGCAATGCCCAGATCGATGGGACTGGTGCTTTGCGGCGGCTGTGCAGGCTGAGAGGCCTGCGGCGCTATCATCGTCGGATCCGACGGGCCGGCTCCCTGCGGCCCGGCTTGCGGCGCGGTGGCAACCGGAGCGGCCGTCACCAGACCTTCGGGAACCGGATCGCCCGGGCGCCATGCGGCCACAACAGACATATCGGCAGGGCGGGCAGCGGCTTCCGGCTGCAGCATCCAGTTGATCAACGGTCGCAGATAGTCAGGCACCTGCGACAGGTCCGGGACCGTACGACGCTTGTCGACCACCTCGACCTGACTGCCGCCCATGGGCAGTGGCTCTCCGATCACGGCTTCCGCCATGACGAGGCCGAGTGCATAGATGTCGGATGCGGCGCTGACATCGCCGCCGCCCAGACCTAGCTGTTCGGGCGAGACGTATTTCAGCTTCCCGGCAAAGCCGGAGCCGATCAGCGTGCCTTCGGAGTTCGTCGACTTGGCGATACCAAAGTCGATGATCTTCGCCTTCTTCACATCGCCGTCCACGAGGATGACGTTGTCGGGCGAGATGTCCCGGTGGATGATCCCTGCCTGATGCGCCTCGTGGAGGCCGCCCGCGATGCGCGGCAGCAAAACTTCCACCTCTTCCTGAGAAAGGGGCAGCGTCTTGACCCGGTCGCCGAGTGCCGGGCCACCGGCATACTCCATCGCCAGGTAGGGGCGTTCGAGAACCGGATCGACCGAGAAGACGTAGTACCGCACGATCGCCGGATGGTAGAGGTTGTGCAGCGTGGACGCTTCCTTTCGAAAGAGATCCAGGATCAGTTCATTGTTTGCGTGTTCCGGCAGGATCATCTTGATGGCGACCTTGTCGCCAGTCTGGATCAACTTGCCGATATAAACCTCGCCCATGCCGCCCATGGCGACCCGGGATTCAAGTTCGTATATTCCGTTGAGCTGGGTGCCCGCAGGGACACCTCCACCCTCGACCTGGGTCATGCCGTTCCTCGAACTGCTATGGTCCTGTCACTCTGGATGGCGGTGACTTCGCGGCACGCCACCGAGATAACAGTGACATTGTCCTTCGCGCCCCGTTCCAGCGTCGTGTTGATGAGATGGTCTACCATACTGCTGAGCGGATACATCCCCGCGGATTGCAGGATCTCGGGATCGTCAACATGCTCGGTCAAGCCGTCCGAGCAAATCACGAACATGTCCCCGTCTTCGATGCGGCCTTGGACCATATCCAGCTCTGGTTCGTCAAAAACACCTATTGCACGGGTTATGACGTTTTTGCGGGGCCAAGTCTTGGCTTCCTCCGGCGTCAAAGTGCCATGGTCGATCAATTCCTGCGCCTCGGTGTGGTCCTTGGTGATCTGTTCCAGGTTTCCGCGGCGAATTCGATAGACCCGGCTGTCGCCGGACCAGACGCAGGCATAGGCGTCCTCGAAGATCACCAGCGATGCCAACGTGCAGCCGATCATCGAATTGGCACCGCGTCTTGCCGCTTCCTGGCGCAACATCGCGTTGGCCGCAATGATCCGCGCCTCCATCGCTGACAGCATGCCCCGTGCGCTGGCCGCGCGAGGCAACTGGCCCAGCTCGTTCACGACGGTCTGACTTGCGAAGTCACCGGCATCGTGGCCACCCATTCCATCAGCGACCACCCAGAGGCCGAGATCGGGCCGGACCAGCAGGCTGTCTTCGTTCAGCTTTCGAATGCGGCCGACATCGGTTTTGCCTTCGCTGTCGACGCGGAATTGAGCTTTCACGCTATGCCCCTCCCAATGCCATGCCTGGGTTATGTGCCGGATCGTTTGTGATCATCGTCGTGAACTCGTAGGGCTGCGGCAGCCCGCGATGCATCATGGCGCGGGATGCGATCGGCATGTAGCTGGTGTTCCCGCTGTCCGGGTCCGGGATCTCGGCCGTCCACCAGATGCTGTATCCACCGTAAAGGTCCTGCGCGTGCGCGCTGCGCAGCAGTCCGAAAGCATCGGTTTCAGCACTGGGCCCGCGATCGGGGTCCGGCAGGGACTGAACGCCATGCAGGAGGTTTTCGTAGGTGGCGTTGTCGGAAAGCGTATCCAGCATCAAGCCTTCGACCGCGAAGAACCAGTTGCCGTGGTCATTTACATCGGGCGGTGGAACCGGATGGTCGAATTCCCCGATGATGCACAGCGGGAAGTACCGACCGACCCCGTCCACAGAGGGCATCATCGCCCCCATCACCGAGTTTCCGGCAACACGGTTTCCCATCCAGAAGCGCCAGATCGGGGCGATCAGATAGAGGTTAAGCCAGTTCTCGCCCAATTGGTCCCGGCTTTGCGCCACGGCGGCCTGAAGCCAGGGGTCCAGAATGTTCATCAACCCCGTCGACAACCCGTTCTGCACGAAATCGCGCTTGGCCGGAAGTTTGCCGAAGACGCCTACGGTCATTGTGTCAGAGCCCGGTCATTGGATCAGAGCCCGGTCGGGCATCTGAAATCGCGGATCGCCGACAACGTGAATGGATTCAGCGACGACTGGGACCGGAACTCGAACAGGGCGTCGTGCCGACCGATCTTGAACGTGACGGACATCAGGCTGCCCTCGGTCAAGGCACTGCTCTGGCGCAGCAGGCGGAACAGACCCCAGGTACCGTTCTTCGAGATCCGGTTCAGCTCTCCCGGCAGTTCGGGCGTCACAGCGACTTCCGTCCGTCCGCTCGCCGGTCCCGGCCACATCATGTTCATCGGACGGGCAGGTCCGTGCGCATACTTCAGTTGCTGCCCGTCGATATCCAGCGTCACCGTCTCGGCCTGCGGGCTGAGCGTGATCGCGTTGACCGTGAAGTTCACCCGGGGCGCCCCGGTTGCAAAGAATGCATCGTGGATCTGATAGGCGCGCTGGAACTGTCTGAGGCTTTGATTGGACAGATTGCGCGAAACCGCCGTGTCACCCCGCCAGCGCCAGTTCGCGCCCGAGCGGTCGACCATCCCGGCCAGTTTTTGATCGAAGAACGACTTCATGATCCCGGTCGGGCCGAAAAGCCGGGCGAAATCGTCCATGCCAATGTCTTTCACGGCGTTGGGGGCAAACGGATAGACCCCGCGCAGAATGTTCTGGCACTGGCGCGACACCTCATCCCCGAGGGACTGGTTGATCTGTGCCACGGACGACCCCGTCGCAACGCTTTGCAGCGTCGCCCGGGTGTTCTGGGTCATGTCCGCAACGATGCCGGGCAGACGCGGCGCTTCGGCCTTCATCTGCTGCAGCGTGGCATCCATCTGCTGAACTGCCTGGATCTTCGCGGAACCGCCTGCCTTCATCAGGTTCATCGCCTGATAGAGCTGGTTGAACTGATTTACGAGGTTGTCGACAGGTGCCGGGCCATCGGCTGTACCGGCAAATTCGTGCAACTGTTTGAAGTGTGCCTCGATGCGCTCGCCGTAATTGATGGCAGGCCCGGACTCGTCGCCCGGAAGGCTTTGCGAGTCCATGGCTCCCAGCGCGGCCTCGGTTGCGATCCGCCCGGCGGCGCTGCGGGCCTGCGCCCGCATTGCACGCTCGGTTTCGATCCTGGCCGCCCGATCCGCGGCGGCGCCCGCGGCGCCTGTTCCGCCCTCGGCGCTTTCTTCAACCCCTTGAGTCAGCGCGGTTTCTGAACGGATCGACCGCATGATCTGGCGAAGCGGAGAGGTCGGCGCGGCCAGAGCGTTGATCACCGTCAAATCCCCGCCGCCCCCGACCGAGGCGATCTGCAGACGCGACAATTGCTGATCCCAGTTCGCGATGAAGTCAGCGCGGTAGAGGTTCATGATATCGCGACGGATGGTCTTGAACTGGCCGGTGATGTCGGCCTGCTCACCGACTTCGCCCATCACCCAGTTTTCCTCGCGGGCACGCTCTATGATGTTCTCCATCTCTTCGAGCACGCCGAGGTGGAAGCCTTCATAGGTGAAGAAACCGTGGATCTCGACCTCTGACAGGGGCGCCCCGTCGCGCGTTTCGAAGACGACCTCTGCGTCAGGTCCGCCGCGTTCGGACGCGATCCAGGGTTCGTATTCCTTGGAGGCTGCGAGCGTCATCATCAGGCGGTAGGCCCGGTCGGCGACCGGCATCCGTGCGAGCGTTCGCTGGGCTTCCTGAATCAGCGGACCACTTAGCGGCACGGTCGACGATGGTCTCTCCAGAACTGCGTCCAGATGCGCCATCAGGCGCTCGCGCCCCTTGGCATTTCCGGCACCGGGGTACTGCTTGGACCATTCACGGGCCATCCAGGTGCGGATCAGATCCTCGTCCATGCGCGCCTGACCGCCCATCATCAGATAGACTTTCAGCGCCTCGTACACGAATTCGATGTTGTTGATGTCATTGGACAGACGGCTTTCCAGACGCCAGATCAGGCGCGGCGTGAAGAGGCGGTCCAGCGCATCGCGATAGGATGCGATATTGGCCCGCCGCAGGTCCTCGTGCTGCGACAGGCCAAAGGTCTGCGTGAGCGGTATATCGTCGTCCCGGCTCGCGTAGCCCTGAGGCATGTTGCGAAGCTTGTCGAGCGGCGCCAGCACTGCGCCCAGATCACCATCACCGATCTTGGCCTCTGCGAGCTGCACAGCGGCCATTTCGCGGTAGTCGACGATGCCCTCCTCGACCTGCTCGACCAGCTCTTTGTTCTGCATGTAGCTGTAGCCCCAGAGCCCGCCGACACCGATGGTCGCCGCAGCGAGGCAGACATACATGACAGTCTTGATCGCAAACGCCCGGCGCAGGTGCGCCATGTTGGTCGAGACCCAGCCGGATTCCGCGAAGACCACTTTCTGCAAAAGGTCTGTGAGGAAGAAACTGCGCCCCTGGCCCGAGAACGGAATTGCCATGCCGCCCTGCGCGCCAAAGTTCCGGCCGAGCACACCGAGGACGCGGTCGATCGGGGTGCCTTCCTGCGTCCCTGAGGTGAAGTAGACGCCGCGCAGCGCTGCGTCGGCCTGGTACCTCGTCGTTTCAAAGATCCGGGTCAGGAAGTTGTTGATCGGATCTTTCAGCGAGGCGACCTGGGACGGGAAACCAAAGACACGGGTCCGGGCCTGGGCGTCAGGCTCCATCTGCAGACGGTCCGTTGTCTGTTCTGACAGTGCCAGCATCAGCTCGTCGAATTCCTCCGGGAAGGAGGTGACCATGTTGTCGGTCTTGTTCTTGGGTTTGAACGTCGTACCCCATACGATGGCGCGCTGATCCGGTGTCAGGTCCCCGTAAAAGTCCATGAACCCGGCGACCAGATCCATCTTGGTGAACATGACATAGACCGGGAAACCGATCTTCAGGCGGTTCTGCAGCTCGTCCAGGCGGCGGCGGATGGCATTCGCGTGCGCATCCAATTCGCCAGGCGATACGGTCATGAGATCTTCGATGGAGATGCAGATCAGGACACCATTGATCGGCTGGCGCGGCCTGTTGTCGGCCAACATGTCAAGGAAGCCGCCCCAAGACGTGGAATCAGCGTCCGCATCGGAATCCTGAGTCGTGTAACGTCCGGCGGTGTCGATCATGACCGCGTCTTCGGTGAACCACCAGTCGCAGTGCCGGGTTCCGCCCGTGCCCGCGATGGCCTGCGCCCCGCCTGCCTTGTCGGCCAGCGGGAACTTCAGGCCCGAGTTCACCAGTGCGGTCGTCTTGCCCGACCCGGGCGGTCCAATGATGATGTACCATGGCAGATCATAGAGATAGGCCGTCCCGCCGCGCTTCGACGACTTCTTGAGGGTCGCCATCGCGTCCTGCAGCTTCTCGCGCAGGATCGGGGTGTCGTCTTCCGGGCCCGCCACTTCTTCTTCCAGCGCCCTGGCCTGCTTGCGACGGCGCAGCCATTTGATCAGCCAGACGATGATCGCGATCAGCCAGAAAACCGAGATCACGATGATCCGGGTGAAGATGCCTTCCAGCGGCCAGCTTTCCCCGAAACCGATCATCGGACCAACGAACCAGACCAGAACGCTGAGCGCGATCAGGCCGAGAACCACGAAGAAGTTCACCCAGAATCTGCGAGTCATCTCAGTTGTCCCTTGTGCCTTGGTGCGCGGATCGCACGGGCACGAAATGTGATTTCAATGACGCCGGACCCATTCCCGGCGCCTACAATGTGCGTTCGATCAGAAACTCGACGCGACGGTTTTTGGCCCAGCAGCCCGTATCGTCCGCGGGCGTACAGATCGGATCATCCGGTCCCCGGCCTTCGACAATGGTCCTGAGGTCGGGCGGCGCATGGCGAATCACGGCGTCCATGACCGACTTTGCCCGTGCCTCGGACAGGCCGTGGTTCGAGCCAAAACGCGAAGACGAACTGATCGGCTGCGCATCCGAATGGCCAATGGCAACCACGCGTCCGTGCTTGTACCCCTTGGATGCAAGGATCTGGGTTTCCAGATTGAAGACCTCGCCGATCCGCGGCGCGAGGACATCGCGGAAGTTCGCGTTCACATCGGCACTGCCGGACGGAAACAGCAGTTTGTTCGAAAATCGGACAATGATGAAGTTCGCATCCAGATACTCGGCCTCGACCAGGCCTTGCGCAATCTCCGGCGCCAGAGCCTCGCGGATCCGGTCAAGCTGGCCGGTGTCCACCGGCGGCGGCGGCGGCGGTGGTGGCGGTGCCGGGCGTTCGCGCTCGATCTCGATCGCGATCTCGGGGTGCACATTCGCCATCGCAAGGCTGAATTCGCCGGTTTCCTCGGACAAAAGAAAACGAAGGCCGAAGAAGGCCCCGGCCATCAGCATCGCGACCAGTGCGGCGACGGCCCAGAACGGGATCTGCATGCCGAGCGAGCGCTGCGCGACATCCATCCCCTTCCAGTTGGGCGAGATCATCCAGCCGCCGCCATTGGTGACGCCGCGCAGGGCCTGATGCACGTCGCGGCGAGCCGCTTGAACGGCAGCGGCACCCTGCGGCGAGGCGCGGTGCATCCCCTCGAAACCCAGCGACAGGCAGATATACATCAGCTCCAGCAGGTCATAGTTGGCCCCGGGGTTCTTCATCGCCTCGCC
>JBCCMP010000023.1:0-23206 GCA_039026295.1 Pseudomonadota bacterium
GGAACTGAGGGCGATTCTCCACGTCATCGCGATCTATTGCGGGGTGCCTGCTGGCGTCGCGACGTTCCGAATTGCGAAGAAAGTCTTTGCAGAACTGGAAATCTAGCAGCGGTTGCGTTAAGGATCGAGGGTTAGCTGCCCCGATCCCACGCAACCGCTGCTAGATTTCCAGTTCTGCAAAGACTTTCTTCGCAATTCGGAACGTCGCGACGCCAGCAGGCACCCCGCAATAGATCGCGATGACGTGGAGAATCGCCCTCAGTTCCTCTTTCGTGACACCGTTTTGGATCGCTCCGCGGAAGTGAAGCTCGAACTCTTCCATTCGATTCAGGGCAGCAATCATGGTCAGATTCATCATTGATCGGGTCTTTGCAGGAATAACGTCGTCGCCCCAGCCGAACCCCCAGCACCATGCCGTCATGGCCTCCTGAAACGGTTTTGAAAAGTCGTCGGCACTGGCGAAAACAGTGTCAACATACTCGTCTCCCAGGGTTGCCTTGCGCTGGGCCAGACCCTTCTGCAGGAAATCCTCGTTCATGCTCTCTCTCCCAAATTCGGGCGAACGCGACATGCGTTGGCGGGCGCACAATTGACATCCCGGTCCACTGGGGCAAGCCTTGCGAGGCAATCAAAGGGCGGCATCGCCTCTCATGACCCATTTTTTAGACGGAACGTCCGAGGACCGGCCGAGCCTCGCGGCAAGCCTTATGATGCTTGCGCTGATCATGCTGGCCGTGCAGGACTCTCTGGCGCGGCTGACCGGCGAAGAGATGAGCTTCTGGCAGTTCCAGATGCTTCGCGCCGGATCCAACCTGATTTTGTTCCTTGGCTTTGCGTTTGCGATCTGGCGCGGTCTGCCCCGCAGACCGGTCCGGGCCTGGGCCGTCTGGGCGCGGGTCTTCATGATGGTACTCGCCACCGTTTTCTTCTTCGGCGGCATCCCGACAGTCACGATCGTCGAGATGGCGGCAGGCCTCTACACCTTTCCAATCTTTGTCACCATCCTGTCGGCGGTGCTGCTGCGTGAGCGCGTGGGCATTCGCCGCTCTGCCGCCGTGCTGGTCGGGGCAACCGGCGCGATGCTGATCCTGCAGCCGGGCGGCGATGACTTCGAATGGGTGAAGCTGCTCCCGATCGGAGCCGGGTTGTCCTATGGCTGTTCTGTCATCCTGACCCGTCGGTGGCTGCGTGGCGAGAACGCGGTGACAATTGGTGCTGCACAGGCGCTGGTCGTCGTTCTGGTCGGGGCAGCGGGCTGCATAATTCTCTCGCAGGTCACGATGCCCCAGTCGGTGCAGACCGCGACCCCCTATCTGGCCAATGGCTGGCTGGACGCCGCTGGCTGGGCCTTTGGCGCGGTGCTGATCTGTTCGATCCTGAATGCATCCGGCAATGTTCTGCTGACCAAGGCCTACCAGAGCGCCGAATCCAGCTGGCTCGCGCCGTTCGACTATTCCTACCTGATCTTCGCGACCATCGTCGGTTATCTGATGTTCGGAACGGTTCCTGATATCTGGCAGGGATTGGGTGTTGTGCTGATCTTCGGGGCAGGCACCTTCACCGCTATGCGCGAGCGCCGTCTGAAGCAGGAACTGGCCGATGATCTTGGTTCGAAACTGCCGCCCCCGGGATCCCGGGCCTAAGCCTCGGTCTTGTACCTGTCCGTCGCCTCGATCAGCGCAGAGGTGATGCCTGGTTCGGACAAAGCATGTCCCGCATCGTCGATCATCACCATCTCGCCGGCCGACCAGGCCTCGGCGATCTTGTAGGCGGTCTGCGGCGGACAGATGATGTCGTAACGCCCCTGCACGATGGTTCCCGGGATATCCGAGATTTTTCCGATCTGTGACAGAATCTGATCGTCGGCCTGCAACCAGCCGCGATGCATGAAGTAGTGACTCTCGATCCGGGCAAAGGCGCGCGCATAGGTGCCGTTCATGGGGCCGCTGCCCCGCGAGGGCCGCAGGATGGCTGTCGCATTTTCCCATCTGACCCACGGCCGGGCGAAGCTGACTTGCTGAACCTCGTCCGGCCCGGTCAGGCGGCTGTGATAGGCGGCGATCAGGTTTGAATGCTCGGCGGTCGGAATCGGCCGCGTGAATTCCTCCCATGCATCCGGATAGAAGCGCGCGGCGCCGCCGCCATAGAACCAGTCCAGTTCTGCCTGGGTCATGGTGAAGACCCCGCGCAGGACCAGCGAGGTTACTCTTTCAGGATACGCCTGGGCATAGAGCAAGCCCAGCGTCGATCCCCAAGACCCGCCAAAGACCATCCAAGCCTCGATACCCAGATGCTTGCGGATCCTCTCGATGTCATCGACGAGGTCCCAGGTCGTGTTTTCTTCTAGGCTTCCCGACGGAGTAGACTTACCGGCACCCCGCTGGTCGAACAGCACGACACGATAGTGTTTGGGATCGAAGAAACGGCGCATATAGGGGCTGCATCCCGCGCCTGGGCCGCCGTGCAACACGATTGCCGGAACGCCTTCAGGATTGCCGCATTGCTCGACATAAAGCTCGTGCCCACCGGTGACCGGCAGGCGTGCGCGCCGGAACGGCTCGATCTGCGGATAAAGGCGGGGTGTCGTCATCGGGTGCCGAGGCGGTCCTTTCGCCGCAAGGAGGGGGCCGGATCGCCCGTGGTCCAGAGGCGCTTACTGCACTATGTCCCGAATTCAAAGGGTTTCGGGGGAAATGCCGGACCCATCACGCGGAGTCTACCTAGCCGAGGCCATCATGACTGTGACCGTTGACCCCGCCGAGATTGCCAAGTTCGAGGCAATGGCCGCCGAATGGTGGGACCCGAAGGGCAAGTTCAAGCCACTGCACATGCTGAACCCCGGCCGTCTGGACGACATCATTGCCCAGATCACCGCGGAATTCGGACGCGATCCGAGCAAACCGAAGGCGCTGGAGGGGCTGCGTATACTGGATATCGGTTGCGGCGGCGGCTTGCTCTGCGAGCCGATGGCGCGGCTTGGGGCGGAAGTCGTCGGCGCAGACGCTGCCGAGCGGAACATCCCGGTCGCCAGGGTCCATGCAGAGCAGATGGGGCTGGAGATCGACTACCGCCACACCACAGCAGAGGCACTGGTAGAGGCGGGGGAAAGCTTCGATGCCGTGTTGAACATGGAGGTCGTTGAACATGTCGCTGACCCGCAGGCTTATCTGGATGCCTGCGCCGCCTTGATAAAACCCGGTGGAATAACGATCACCTCGACCATCAATCGCAATCCGAAAAGTTACCTCTTTGCAATCATCGGGGCAGAACACGTCATGCGCTGGCTGCCGAAGGGCACCCATGAATGGTCCAAGTTCATCACCCCTGACGAGCTCTTCGATATGCTCCAGCGCGCCGGTCTGAAACCTGTCGATCGCAAAGGGTTTGTCTTCAACCCCCTTGGCTGGTCCTGGCATTTGTCGACACGAGACCTCAGCGTGAACTATGTGACGGCAGCAACAAAGCCTGCTTGATCACGCCTGCAGAACGTCGACTTCCACCGTCAGCGTCTGTGCCCCTGCTCCGACGACGACGCCGGAGACCGGGCTGACGTCGCCATAGTCCCGGCCGTGCGCCAGGGACACATGGTCCTCACCCGGCAGGCAGTCATTGGTCGGGTCGAAATCGATCCAGCCAAAGGTAGGCTCCCAGATCGAAACCCAGGCATGGCTGGCATCAGCGCCCTGCAACCGCTCTTTCCCCTCTGGCGGGATGGTGCGCAGATAGCCCGAAATGTATCGCGCCGGGACCCGCAGGGCGCGCAGGCACGCCAGCATGATGTGGGCGAAGTCCTGACAGACCCCCTTCTTGCGGGCGAAGCTCTGTGTTGGAGTGGTATCGGCCGAGGTCGCGCCGGGCTGGTAGGTAAAATCCGTGTAAATGCGGTGGGTCAGATCCTTTGCCGCGGCAAGGATCGGGCGATCTGGCATGAAACTGTCGCGACCATAGGCCTCAATCGCTGCGGTTGCGCCTGTCATATGGGACGGAAACGCGAATGCGGCGACATCTGCAGGGGGGGCAGTGCCATTGGTGCCAAGCGCCACATCGCGGCACTGCTCCCAAGATTGGCTGGCGTCCAGGATCAGGCCGCCCCGCTCTCGCCGATCGATCCGTGCCGTGGAGATGATGTCCAGCGTGCCGTGCGGGCGCGATACCGTGGCCACGTGCACTTGATTGCCGAACACATCGCGGTGGGTGTCGATGCTCTCCGGCTCGGGCTCAATTTTCAGGGCCGAGTCCAGCACCCGCTGTCCCGGCGGGGCATGGGGAGTCAGCCGCAACAGATGCTGCGAGAACGCGGCGTCATTAGCGTATTCATAGCGGGTCCGGTGGCGCACATTCAGGATCACGGCAATCGGTCCTGTTGAACCAGCGGTTCCTGCCGACCCTGAGCCGCCAGAGCCTCCGGCGCGTCGCTGTGCGCAAAAAAACTGCGAGAGATCAGGTCCGAGACCTCTGAAAGATCTGCCTTGGCACGTTTCGCCAACTCGGCAAGCGCCGCCCGGGTCTTACCGTCCTTACTTTTCGCCAGAACGTCAGCATCGCACAATCGCAGATCAGTCAACAGAGCCAGGGCGCGGCGATGCTCCGACCGTCGATAGGGGATATCGGTTGGCATCTCAGAGAGGACCCGTTCAAGAGCGGCCAACTGAAAGGCAAGCGAGCGCGGGTTGGTTTCGTCCAGCACCAATAGGTCGATCACCGGCGTCGTCCTCGCGGTCATCATGTACCGGGACCGGTAAGCCGAAGTTGAGTCCGACAGGCTGAGCCAGGCACGAAGGTAGGTTTCCTCATTTTCGCGAACCGGTCCCGCCAGCCGTTCGGCCTGCAAGGCGATCTGTATGCCGCGCTCCAGCCGTCGTCCGATTTCCAGGAATCGCCAGGCATAGTTGCGAGTCAGATTCTCTTGTGCCGACCCGGCAAATGCGGCCAAGGACTGGAGCGCATCGGTGATCATCCGCGCCAGACCTGCGCTTTGGCGAACCTGCCCGCCTGTCTGCCAGCGCCGGTCGGAACAAAGCCGATCGATATAACGCCAGCTTTCGCCGGAGATTGACGCCCGTGCCCGCATCGCGCCGGATTTCAATACCTGCAGTATCGCGGGCACCGATCCGGCTTTCTCTGGATCGCGCACCAGGCTCAGCAGTCCGGCCCTGTGGCGTTCCGGCCAGTCCAGATCCTTGTCGCCTTTGACATGCGCCTCAATCAGGATCGACAATACCTCCGGGTCAGCGTCAACACGGTTTCCATCCAGGTGCCTGGTCAAGCACACATCCAAGGTGCGCAGAACACCTTCAGCGCGCTCCGCATTGCGGCCCAGCCAGTAGACCTCGTCCGCGACGCGACTGAGAAGATCCCGACCTGTCCGGCGGGTGTGTGCGACCGAAAACTGTTCATCCATGACCCGCGAGGCGGCCTGAAGCGGAGCCTGCGCATCGTCCTGACGAACCCAGACGTCCTTTCCGAACCCAAGTGATCCCTGATGGACACCGGGCTGCAAACTGGTTGCAACCGCTGCCGGAACGACGGACCAACCATCACCGGTACGGCAGGCGAAGACGCGCATCATCCACGGCGCAGCGGTAACCCCTTCTCCGGTGAAGACCGGTGTTTGAGCCAGTGGCGGGGTCTGGACAGCACAAAGCCGCTCTCCAATGCGGGCAAGGTGGCCCGCGAGGCTCTCGTCGTCTTGCGGGACATCCTCGGTCTCGTCAAAAGAGGTCATGGACTGGATGCGCCAGTCTGCGCGTTCGTTGATCACCTGTTCGCGTGCGCGAGGGCTGCCGAGCCAAAGACATGGGGCATCCCGAAGTAACAGGTCTTCGCCCAGCAGGAAGGTGGAGAGCCGGTGCGCAAAGGGCGCAAGAGCCCGGCGGGCAAAGACGGCTGACCCGATGGCATTGGCGATCTTCAACGATCCCGACCGCGCGGCCAGCGATAGCGCCGGTGCGCCAAAAGCCGCCAATCCAGGCCGATGAAGCGCATCGACCCGCCGGTCTGGAACCCCGCGCAGCAGCACATCGATCCGCTTTAACCCATCAAGCGTCTTGACGAAGGCGCTTCCACCGCGCACGGCGATATCCGCCGGTTCCACCAGCGCGGCGTTCATGTAACGGGCAAAGTAGGCGTGGGAAAAGAAACGCGGGTCGTTTTCACCCGCCGTGAGAAGAGCGAGACGGCCATCCCAGCCCATCATCTGGTCCAGATGCGCTTGAAAGCCTGCATAATGGCTGGCCAGACGTCGCACCCCGATATCCATGAACGGCTCGGACAGAGCCTGGGCAAACGCGATGCGATTGGCCAGCAGCCAGCCATCGCCCAAAGGCGCATCCAGCCTGTCAGACAGTATAATCCACTCGCCTGCCGCGGTACGGGCGACGTTTGCCTCGTAGATGTGCAGCCAGTGTCGGGGCGGGCGCTCCCACCCCGCGCAGTGGGCACCAAAGGCCGGGCCGCCATAGACGAGGCCCGGTGGTATAAGTCCAGCCGAGATCGTGCGGGTCTGCGTGTATGTGTCGGCGATCGCTGCCTCGGCCAGCGAAGCGCGTTGCTCGATGCCCGCCGCAAGACGGGCCCAGTCCTTCCCGGTCAGAACCACCGGCAACGGATCGGATCCATACCCTTCGGTGCCCGGCGCATTCGCCGCGAATGCAATGCCGCTTTCCGTGCGCAGCCGGTCCAGGTCCAGCGAGGCCTCTCGCAGGCCGTCGCGACCGGTCTGTTCTACCCACTGAAGCATGTCATGCCAGTGAGGCTTGGGCGCACCTGTATGATCAAACGCCTCGTCATGGACGCCCTGCGTCGGGGCTGCATAGCCCTGAAGAAGATCCTTGGGCGCCCCTACCTTCGTCAGGTTCAGCATACCGTGCCCATCAGAGCTTTATTCGCGATTGGCGTGTCAGGCGGCATCATTCAGACGCGTCCCAGTCCTTGCCGGCGCATATCAAGCGTCATCGGATATTCGTTGCTGCAGACCGGCGCGGTGGGTCGCCATTGCCCTGATTGGTGTCCGATATCCTGAAATCTTGCCAATCTGCGGCCCTCCGCCTCCAGATCATTGACGGGTTGGGCATCAAAGCTGCGCCCACCCGGATGGGCGACGTGATAGGTGCAGCCGGCCACGGACCGGCCAGACCAGGTGTCGTAAAGATCTAAGGTTAACGGGCCGTGCACCCCTATCGTCGGGTGCAGGCATTGCGGCGGTTGCCACGCGCGGAACCGAACACCGGCAATTTGTTCGTCGGGACGATCCGTCCGGGTCAACGGCAATTGGATCTGATTACAGGTGACCTGATAGCGGTCATCCAGCGGACCGGAGACGCGTACCTGTATCCTTTCCAGCGAGCTGTCTACAAAACGCGCCGTGCCGCCGATCGCGCCGGTTTCGCCCAGCACGTGCCAGGGTTCGATGGCCGACCGCAGCTCTAACGTGATGTTCTGATGCCGGATATCTCCCAGCAATGGGAACCGGAATTCGAACTGCGCCTTGAACCATTCGGGATCCAGCGCAAGATCCAGCGCAATTCCGGTTTCGCTGAGCACCTCGCAAAAATCGGTCCAGACCATGGCAGGCAACATCCAGCGGTCGTGCAAGGCCGTGCCGTGCCGGATCAGCGGACGAGTGTAGGGTTCGTCCCAGAACCGCGCGATCAGGGCGCGCAGGACCAGAGATTGTGCCAATGCCATGCGCGGGTGCGGTGGCATCTCGAACGCACGGAATTCCACCAGACCCAAGCGCCCCGTTGGACTGTTTGGATCAAACATCTTGTCGATACAGATCTCGGCCCGGTGGGTATTGCCGGTCAGGTCCGTCAACAGGTCCCTGAAAATCCGGTCTGCGATCCATGGCGGCGGGGCGGCCCCGGCGTTGGTTGCCTGATCAAGCGCGATTTCCAGCTCATAAAGTGTCTCTGACCGCGCCTCGTCCGCGCGCGGGGCCTGGCTGGTCGGGCCGATGAAGATACCGGAGAAGAGATAGCTGAGTGACGGATGATTTTGCCAATACCGGATCAAAGAGGCCAGAAGATCGGGTCGCCGCAAGAAAGGACTGTCGTGGGCAGATGCTGCACCGACGACGATGTGGTTCCCGCCGCCAGATCCGACCTGCCGCCCGTCGTGCAGGTATTTCACCGTGTCCAGCCCACAGTGGCGGGCCTCGTCATAGAGCGCTTCAGTGATGGTGACCTGATCCTCCCATGTCGCTGACGGGTGGATGTTCACTTCCAGAACGCCTGGGTCCGGCGTGATCTTGACGACCTGCAGACGGTCGTCATGGGGCGGAGAATAGCCATCCAGATGCACGGGCTGGCCCAGGTCTTCGGCGACGTCCTCAACGGCCGAGATCAGGTCGGCGAACGTTTCGGCATCATCGACAGGCGGCAGGAACACGCAGAGTTTTCCGTCCCGCGGTTCAACCGTGATCGCGGTGCGGACGGTTTCGGTATGGATCGCGCGCAGCGGATCTGGCGGCGCGGCAACCGACGTCCAGACGTAGCCGCGCGGAAGGGGTTCGTTCCATGTCCATTCGCGGGTCTCGCCAGTGTCGACATGCTCGATCGTTATCGTTTCGGCATGTGCATCGGCACCATCCATCCAAACGCCGTGGTTCCGGCCGCGCTTCTGCATCTGCACCTGACGGATCGGCAGAGGCGGCGCGGGGGCGAAGGGGTCGCGCTGAACAATGAATGGATAGTCTGCCTCTTCCAGATAAGGCAGCGACGTAAGCGGCAATCGATATCCGGCGGCTGAGTCCCCCGGCGCCAGGAACAGCTTACCGCGCCGGGTCTTCCACTTTTCCGTCTGCCAGCGGAACCGACGCGACTGTCCCGATTGGCGATGCCGGTCCATGGCTAGTTGCACAGGCAGGACCATGCAGGCGGGTGCCCCGAGGCCCCGGTCGAAAGCGGCGGCCATCTGGCGGCGTTCCAACGGGTCATCCAGTTTGTTGGTGGCAGGGCTGAGATTTTCGGGCAGCCGCGCTTCGGCCAGCGTATAGGTCACCGGATCCTCGAAGGCTGGGACGGCATGGCTTGCGTCAACATGGAATGCATCGGCCAGACCTGCTGCGAAGGCTTCCGCGGCTGCCATGTCCGCCCCGTTCGCAGTTTCATCGGCGATCAGATCCTGATCCCGCCACAGCGCCTCTCCATCGCGCCGCCAGTAGAGGCCGAACGCCCAACGGGGCAGTTGTTCGCCCGGATACCACTTGCCCTGCCCGTAGTGCAGCACCCCGCCGGGTGCGAAGCGGCGGTGCATCCGGCGGATCAGTTTGTCGGCATAACCGCGTTTGGTCGGACCGACGGCGCCAGTATTCCATTCGTCCGCATCCCGGTCAGAGGCGGAGACAAAAGTCGGCTCGCCCCCCATCGTCAAACGGACGTCGCCTTGGCCGAGTTTTTCGTCGATGACTCGGCCAGCGGAATTGATCTTGCCCCAATGGTCTTCGGTGAAGGGCAAGGTTACGCGAGGTTCCTCGCGAACCCGGTTGACCTCCATGTGGTGACTGAACTCGACCTCGCATTTCTCCACCGCCCCGGTGATCGGTGCGGCACTGGAAGGCGAGGGGGTCGATGCGAGCGGTATGTGCCCCTCGCCAGCAAACAGACCCGAGGTCGGGTCCAGCCCGATCCAGCCCGCGCCGGGGGCATAGACTTCGGTCCAGGCGTGCAGGTCGGTGAAGTCCGCCTCCGGTCCGTTTGGGCCGTCGACCGATTTCACATCGGGCGTCAGCTGGATCAGGTAGCCCGACACGAACCGCGCCGCGAGGCCCAGCTTCCGCAGCACATTGACCAGCAGCCAGGCAGAATCCCGGCAGGATCCCGAGCCGAGCTCCAGGGTTTGCTGCGGGGTCTGCACCCCGGGCTCCATCCGCACCGTGTAGGCGACGGCGTCCTGTACCAGCCGATTGACGTCAACCAGGAAATCGTTCGTGCTGCGCTTTTCCCGGTTCACCACCTCCATGAACTCGTCGAACAAGGCGCCTTGAGGCTTCAGTTCCAGATAGGGGGCGAGGTCCGTCTTCAGGTCTGCCTCGTAGGTGAACGGGAACTCCTGGGCATCCTCTGTCAGAAAGAAGTCGAACGGGTTGATCGAGGCCATGTCGGCCACAAGGTCAATCGTGACCCTGAAATGATCGACCGGATCAGGGAAAACAGCGCGCGCCAGATAGTTGCCAAACGGGTCCTGCTGCCAGTTCAGGAAATGTCCGTCCGGCTCGATTTTCTGCGAGTACGAGATGATTTTGGTGCGCGAATGCGGTGCCGGACGAAGGCGGATAACCTGCGGGCCCAACGTGACACGCCGGTCATACTTGTATTCGGTGATATGCGTGATCGACGCATTGATGCTCATGGCGCGTCGCTCCGGCGCGTTTTTTGCAGATGCGAAATACTAACGCGTTGCGGGATGCAGGTGCAACGGCGGTGGCAGGGGTGTGATGATTGGCGCGTTGCTCACGCCCTTTCCAGCGATTGGGCGTGGGTAAAGACGTTGTCCGGATCGTACCTGGCCTTGATGCTTTTCAGGCGCGGCAGATTCGAGCCCCAGTATCGGCGACCCCAATCGGATAGGGTGAGGTCGGGGTAATTGAGGTAGACGCCGCCATTGGCCAGGGGTTGCAGCACCCGGCGCATCGCCTCGTTGGACGCAAGCAAAACCTTCTTGTCATCACCGTCGCGCAGCAGCACCTGAGACTGTATCGCGAAACTGGTTTGACGGTGGGGGAATGCGGTCGCGTCTGCCGCAACATCCGCAACCGCGCCGCCAAGAGGTTCAATATTCAGATGTACGCGGCCATGCGGCTGCTCCATCAGGCGGGCCAGAATGTCCAGCGTGCCGCGTTCGCCGACGGGGCCGTCGAACAGGTGCGAATGATTGAGCAGGTTGGCGCTGATTGCGCCCCCGTCAGGCAGCATGCGGCGCACGATTTGATCGGCCTCGCCGGTGAAAATGGCCTGCCGCACGCGTTCAGCATCTGTGCGCAGCAGTGACGCGACCTCGCGCTCTAGGTCGTCCGTTTGCCAGCCGGACAACCCCTCCAGCACCAACAGGAACGTCGCATCGGTCCGCCGTGTGATCCGCAGGTGCAGGGTCGTATGGCGGGGATATTGCTGGATACGGTGCTGCCAGAGGAAAAAGACCTCCGCCGTGCGAACCGCATCGGCGGGTTCGACCAGTCTGATCCAATGCAGGTCCTGCAAAGGCTGCGTCTGGTACGAAAGTTCCGTGACAATACCGAAATCTCCACCGCCGCCGCGGCACGCCCAGAATAGATCGGGATTTTCCGTGGGCGACGCCGCGACAAGATCACCATCTGCCGTGATCAGGCGCAGTGAACGCAACTGATCGATCAGCAGACCATCCCGCCGCCCGAAATAGCCGACGCCGCCCCCGAGCGTATATCCGGACATTGCCACTGACGGACAGATACCCGCCGGAACCGCGCGTCCGTGTTGTGCCAGTGTCCGCATCAGCGTCCCGAGATGCACGCCCGCGCCGACGGTCACGATGCCGGTGGCGGCATCATAGTGGATGGCGTCCAATCCCCGCAGGTCGATCACCAGATCCCGGTGCTGAGAGAAACCTTCGAAACAGTGTCCACCGCTGCGGACCGCAAAACGCCGCCCTGATTGGCGCGCCCAGCGCACGGCGTTCGCCACTCCGGTCTCGGACATGCAAAGCGCGCGCTGGGCGGGTGTCACCTCATGTGACAGAGCGTAGGCGCGGGAAAGCTGCGCCGCGTCGGGACTGCTGGCTTGAACCAGGCGGACATCATTGAGTTTTGCAGACGGATCTGCCCCTGCAATCGCTGGTTTGACCGCAGCAGCGCCTGCGGACAGAAGGAACCCACGTCTGTTCATTCTTTGAGAGTCGCTGGTTACGCTGGATGCGTCAACCGGATTAACCATATGAAATTGTGATCAAAAGCAGGCTGAAAACCGTAGCAATCCACTTGACCCGCCGGTCAAGACAAACTTAAGTCAGCGCAAATTGGGGGAGCAGATGAAAAACCTTGGAATTCTTGGCACCTTCGCGTGCCTGACTGCCACCGCTTGCGTCCTTTTGGCATCAACGCGACCCGCTGAGGCGGGCACAACGTTGCGGCCGACATGTGCGGGCGCGGCTGGCGGCGTGACTGTCAACAACAGCGATCAGGTGGTCGTCACTGTTGCGGTGGGCGATCTGTTGACGGTCGTCGCGGCGGCCGGTAACGCACAGCCTGTAATTGCGATCGAGGATGGCGGCAGCACACCGCTGGCGGAAATCGCAGCAGGTGCGACGCTCAACGAAGCCATCGACGCTTCAGATCCAAGCGACATCCGTGTTTTCGTCCAGAGTGCCGGTGACACGGCAACCGTAAGCTGTGTTGTGAACGGGGCTAACGCCAGCGGCGGTGCCAGCACGACCGAGGATGTGCAGCGCGCCTTCACGTCCCAGCAGATGATGAGCCATCTCAGCGGGCTTTATGATGGTGTCCACCGCAGCACCTCTGGCGTTTTGAACGGCGGCGGGACCAATTCCGTGTCGGCCAAGGGACTGTTCCTGCAAACCTTCGGACAGTCCGAGGCTGCGGCCAAGACGAAGTTGAATGTCTGGGTGTCAGGCAAGATCACGTCTTTTGACGGTGACAGCTTCGATGGCCTGACCGGGGACGTGAATGGCGGCGTGGACTATCAGGTCGAAGATGGCGTTGTCGTCGGTGTTGCCGCTGGTATCGGGCGTGCTGATTTCGATACGCAGATCGGTACGGTGCGCGGTTCGCTGGAGTCTACCTCATTGACTATCGGGCTGTATGGCGCGGCCCGTGTTGCAGACACCCTGACGGTCGACGGCATCGTCAGCTTTTCGTTCCTTGACTACGATGTGGCGAGCGGGACAACCACTGGCGGGTTCGACGCGACACGGTTCGGCATCTCTGTTGGCGTGTATAACGACATAGACTTGGGCGGCGTGATCCTGCAGCCCCATGCCCGCCTGACCTATGGCCACGAAGAACAGGACGCCTATACCGACAGCATCGGAACTGCGCGTCCCAGCGTTACGGTCAATGCGGGCCGCGTTCGGGCGGGCCCGAAACTGATCCTGCCGACCGAGGGCGGTTTTACCCCATGGTTCAGCGCAGACGCGGTCTACGAGTTCTCGGACTCTGGCACCCTAGCGACGGGTGCACCCGACTTTGATGATACGTTCTCGGCGTCGCTCGGCCTTGGTTTCGATCTGTCCACCGAGCTTGGGGCTCTTTCGGCAGAGACAACACTGGGCGGCCTCGGGTCTGGTCTCTACACGTCGATCGGTGGACGGCTGACCTACGCTCTGAAGTTCTAGGATCAGATGCGGGGTGCCGTGCCGCCCCGCGCCTTGGCTCGACCACTTCGCGCAACGTGACCCGTTGCGCGCCGCCCTGAAATCTGCGACCCCGCGCGGCAACCGCGGGGTTGCTGCTGTCAGGGGCCAGATCATGAGCAAGACGAATCCAGGCAATTTTTTCGAAGACTTTCGCCTCGGCCAAGTGATTGATCACGCGACTCCGCGAACGATCGGGGCTGGGGATGCGGCGCTCTACACCGCGCTTTATCCCAGCCGCTTCGCCATGACCTCGTCCGAGGTGTTTGCCCGGCATTGCGGCCTGCCCGGTGCGCCGGTGGATGACCTGATTACCTTTCATGTGGTGTTTGGCAAAACGGTGCCCGATGTCTCGCTGAATGCGGTTGCCAATCTCGGCTATGCCGAAGGCAGGTTCCACGGTCCTGTACGGGTCGGGGACACGCTGTCCGCGCGGTCAGAGGTGATCGGCCTGAAGCAGAATTCCAACGGTCGCACCGGGGTCGTCTATGTGCGGACAACCGGCACAAAAGACGACGGCTCTGTCGCGCTGGACTATGTCCGCTGGGTGATGGTCAACAAGCGCGATGTGGACGCGCCCGCACCTGAAGCTGTGGTGCCAAAGCTTGCCGAGGCGGTGCAGCCCGGGGATCTGGTGGTGCCGGAAGGACTGCACTTCCGCGACTATGATGCCGCTGCCGCCGGCAGTCCGCACCTTTGGGAAGACTACGAGGTCGGCGAGAAGATCGATCATATCGATGGTGTGACGCTGGAAGAAGCCGAGCACATGATGGCGACGCGGCTGTGGCAGAACACGGCAAAGGTTCATTTCTCGACGATGGCACGGCCTGACGGGCGATTGATCTATGGCGGGCACATTATCTCGCTGGCGCGGGCACTAAGCTTCAGCGGGTTGGCCAATGCACAGCTGATCGCCGCGATCAACGCCGGTGCCCATACCGCGCCCTGCTTTGCCGGGGACACAGTCCATGCCTGGTCCGAGGTTCTGGACAAAGCCGAAACCGCCACCCCGATGGTCGGTGCGCTGCGGCTGAGGCTTGTCGCGGTGAAAAACCGGGCTGCGGCGGAATTCCCGCTGCGTGGCTAAGATGGCATGTATGCCGAGGGCGTGGTTCTCGACTTCGACTACTGGGCGCTGATGCCGCGCCGCGCCTAACCTGTTGCCTTGCTGCGCGAAATCAGCCCCGGCCGCAGAACCAGCAGGACCCCGACCATCGCGGCTACCATTCCTGCGATCTCGATCAGACCCATCACTTCGCCGAAAAGGGGCCAGGCGATCACCGCAGTGCTGGCGGGGACAAGGAAGAACAGCGAGGCGACCTCGGACGCTGCGCCGCGTTTGATGAGTATGTAGTACAGCGTCAATGCCCCCAGAGAGAGCACGATCACCATCCAGCCCAATGCGAAGATGAAAACCGGCGTCCAGTGGATCGAGACCTCTTCGAACACCAGTGCGGCGGCGAAGCTGAGGATCGCTGCCCAAGTAAACTGGACCATGTTACCCGTTAGCATCGGCGTGTCCTCGGATCGCCGTTTCTGCAGAATTGTTCCAAGCGATATGGCGGCCAACGCCATGAGGGCGAAGGCCAGAGATGCGGGCCCGCCGATCCCGGCATCCAGCTTTCGCCCGACCACGAGCGCGACCCCTGCGAGGCCCAGCGCCATGCCGATCCACTGCACCCTGTTCAGGCGCTCGCCCAACATGGCCGCCGCACCAAAAGCAATGGCCAGAGGCTGAAGTCCCAGCACAACGGCGGTCGCGCCGGCTTCCAGCCCAAGATCGACGGCGACAAAGACGCCGCCCAGATAGATCACGTGGACGAACGTGGCGATCACGGCCTGCTCCCACCATTGGCGAGCGGTCGGCCATGGTGCGCCTGTGACGATCATCCATCCCATAAGACAGACGGCAACCAGTCCAAATCGCAGCGCAAGGAGCGTCATCGGCGGCGCATAGGGCGTGCCCAGCTTCGCCCCGATGAACCCCGTGCTCCACAGCACGACGAACAGAAGCGGCATCAGTAAATTTGTCGCTGTTTTGCCACGAAGCACGGCCTTTACACCCCGGAAATGCGGTCTAGGTCTGGTCAACCGCAGGGTTGCGGCACATGGACACGCCATTTAAAAGCGGCCCCACACCGCCGCAAGAACATCCGTGAACACGGACGCGATAACCAATAAGAGAGGGCGCGATGAGCGAAGGTTTGGCCGAGATCGGCGCAGACAATTCCCTGTTGATCCTTGATGATGACGATGCATTCCGGATGCGTTTGGCCCGCGCTATGGAGAAGCGCGGATTTGCGCCAACGCCTGCTGCCTCGGTAGCCGAGGGGTTGCAGGTCTGTAAGGATAGTCCACCCGCCTATGCGGTGGTCGATCTGCGGTTGGAGGACGGAAACGGTCTGGACGTTGTAGAAGCGCTGCGGGAATCTCGGGAAGATGCACGCATCGTGGTTCTGACCGGTTACGGCGCGATTGCCACTGCCGTGGCGGCCGTCAAGATCGGCGCAATTGACTATCTGTCCAAGCCTGCCGATGCGAATGATGTGCAGAAGGCCTTGCTGACTGCGATAGATCAGAAGCCGCCGCCACCGGAGAACCCGATGTCCGCGGATCGCGTGCGGTGGGAGCATATCCAGCGGGTGTTTGAACTTTGTGACCGAAACGTCTCGGAAACAGCGCGGCGCCTCAACATGCACCGGCGCACGCTTCAGCGGATCCTGGCGAAACGCAGCCCCCGATAAGGGTTGCCTCCCCGATCACGCCTTGCCGAGTTCGATGCCGCGGTCTCTGGCCGCGGTGATTGCCTCCTCCATCAGGCCGCCCATGCGTTGATCGCCCATGAGCACGCTTAGCGCTGCGGCAGTTGTCCCGCCGGGGCTGGTGACCTGCTCGCGCAGCTTGGACGGCGGATCATCGGCTGCAGCTGCGTATTGCCCGGCACCCATCACCGTTTGCATTGCCATGCGTCCTGCCAGATCTTCAGGCAGACCCACGGCGACGCCCGCTGCCGTCATGCACTCGATCATATGGAAGACATACGCCGGGCCCGAGCCTGACAGCGCTGTGACAGCGTCCATCAGGGCTTCATCGTTGATCCAGTCAACCCTGCCGGAAGCCGCCAAAAGTGTGGACGTCAGATCCTTCGCCGCCTGCGTGGTCTGGTCGTTCGCGCAGCAGACCATCATGCCGGCCCCGATCGCGGCGGGAGTGTTCGGCATGCATCTGATAATCGGCGTCGGTCCGGGCAGCATGTCAGCCAGGGTGGCGATCATCGTTCCGGCGGCGACAGACACAAAGGTTGCCGGTCCACCGGCGAGGTGCTGATAGGCAGGGACGACCGCGCCCATCATCTGTGGTTTTACCGCCAGGACGACGAGATCCGCGTTCAGGTTTGCCCGAAGTTCTGACGGATCGGCGAAGACCGTGGCACCTGTCTTGGCCGCCCTTTTTCGCAGCGCATCGGACGGTTCGACAACGATGGCATTCAATGATGGGTCGGCAGAGCGCCAGCCAACCAGCATGGCGTGGCCCATGTTCCCGCAACCAACCAGCAAGACCGTTGTCATGGCGTTCCCCCTTTTCGCTCAGGTCAAAGCGGTATTGCCCGGTTTCGGTTGCGCAGGCAACGGCGGTGGTCAGGCCACCAGGTCCCAGGCATTTCCGGCCTGCCGTTTGGGCATGAATGGTACCGCTGATACCTCGGCATCGACCTTCCCGTCCGGTGTGAAGACTTGAAGAGTCGTGCCCTGGTCGGCCGCACCGGCTTCGATCACCGCAAGTGCAATATTCTCCCGCCGCCTTGGCGAGTGCGCAAGGCTGGTCAGATTTCCGATCTGCTGATCGCCCTGCAATACTGGCCAGACATCCTGGTTCGCCATCATCGGATCGCCCGGAATAATCAGGCCTGCCACTGTTGATCGGGGCGGCTGTTTTGCTGCCACCTCCAGCGCCGCCCGGCCAATGAAATCATCCGGACCGTCAAGATCCACGAGCCAGCCAAGATCCAGATCGTAGGGCGTTTGTTCTGCCGTCATGTCCAGTCCCCAGGACAACAACCCGGCCTCGATCCGCTTCGCGTGGTTCACCGCACCGGGTTTGATGTCCCACGGCGCGCCCGCGTCCATCAGTGCATCGAACAGCGCGTCGCCCTTGTGGTAGTCGGCCAGGTAGACCTCGTAGCCGAACTCACCGCTCCATCCTGTGCGGGTCACAATCAGGTCCGTATCTTGGAACGGAACCGTCATCATCCCGAAATTGCGCAGATCCAGGACGCTGTCGCCGAAAGCCGCGCGCATCACGTGGGGCGACTTCGGCCCTTGCACCTGCAGGACCGAGACCCCTGCATCGCGCACAACCACGTCAAGGCCCATGCCTGTCGCAACGCCGCGCACCCACATTTCCAGATCGCAGTCGGACGTCGATAGCCAAAAGCGGTCCTCTTCCAACCGCAGGATGATCGGGTCGCAGAGGATACCGCCATCCGCAGCGGTGATCAGGGCATATCGGCACTGGCCGATGTCACAGCGGGTCATGTCGCGCGGGGTGAGGTGTTGCACCAGACGAAAGGCATCGGGACCACTGACCTCGACCTGGCGCTCGCCCATCGCGGGCCACAGCGAGACCTTCTTCACCACCTGCCAGTATTCCGACACCGGGTCCGAGAACCAGCTGCAGATATAGGTGCGATTGTAGACGCCCCAGTTGCGGCACCCGTGGCGCCATGCGGCCCAGTGGAACGCACCTTTCCGGATGCGCGGCTGAAATCCCATGGACGCGCCCACCAGCATGGGCGGCGGTCGATTGGCTGACATCTCCATTCCCTTTTCCCAACCAGCTTGTGTGGTTTTCGCCAATCAAGCCCGATCGTAAACCTGTTGCAAGCCATTATTCTTCACGGCTTTCTGAAGTTTCGCGATGATTATAGAGGTTGTGCAGAGCCCGATTTTCAGAAGCCTGTGCCCGCTTGGCCTAGCGACAGGTGGATTGGGATAGGCTAAACGGAGCATGATGTCCCAGACCGCCAACTTCCGTGCGCAAAGCCTTCTGCCTGATCGCTGGACGATTGGCGCGGTGCTGCTTTCTGCTCTTTTGCTGATGCCCATCGCGGCGTTGCTGTGGTTGGCGCTGTTCCCGGCAGAGAACATCTGGCCCCACCTGTTGGCCAACCAGTTGCCTGTATATGTCGCCAACACCGTCCAACTGATGGCGATGGTTGCCATCGGTGCGGGGGTGATCGGAACCTGCACGGCTTGGCTGGTCGTGATGACCGAGTTTCCGGGCAGGCGCTGGCTGGAATGGGCTTTGCTCGCACCGCTTGCCATGCCTGCCTATATCGGCGCCTATGCGCTGGTAGATTTCCTGGAATATGCAGGTCCGATCCAGACTGCCATGCGCGATGTCTTCGGTTGGCAGACGTCCCGCGATTACTGGTTCCCGGAAATTCGAACCTTGGGCGGTGCGGCGTTCGTCCTTTCGCTCACGCTCTATCCTTATGTTTATCTGCTGTCCCGAGCCGCTTTTCGCGAGCAATCGGTCTGTGCGCTGGAGGTCGGGCGTGCGCTCGGATGTGGGCCATGGGGGGTTTTCTGGCGCATCGGTCTGCCTCTCGCCCGTCC
The DNA here is from genome assembly GCA_039026295.1 of Pseudomonadota bacterium. Lineage (GTDB taxonomy): Bacteria > Pseudomonadota > Alphaproteobacteria > Rhodobacterales > Rhodobacteraceae > Thermohalobaculum. The sequence continues at coordinate 18,960 of JBCCMP010000023.1, forward strand.
CGGCATCGCAATTGGCGTCGCGATCGTCTGCATGGAAACGATGGCCGACTTCGGGACAGTCGATTATTTTGCAATCCAGACCCTGACGCGCGGCATCTTTTCGGTGTGGCTGGACATGAGCAATGCAGGCGGCGCTGCGCAGATCGCTGTGGTGATGCTGGCATTCATCATGTTGCTTCTGGCGCTCGAGAAAATCGGTCGGCGTGGCAGACGGTTCCACAACATGTCCCGGCGATATCGCCCGATCAGAAGGGAGAGGCTCAGCGGTTTGCGCGGATGGGGGCTGACACTGATCTGTGCAATGCCGGTTGCTCTGGGGTTTTTGATGCCTGCGGGCGTGGTCGCCTGGCACGCGCTGGACGAGTTCGATCGATGGGTCGAGCCTGCCTTCTGGCGGGCAGTTGTCCACACGTCCTCGCTTGCGTTGGCGGCAGCCGCGACGGCCTGCCTGATCGGCATCTTCATCGTTTACGGTGCCCGCTCTTCGAAGTGGACCGGTCTGCGATGGGCTGCACAGGCCACGGCACTTGGCTATGCGGCCCCCGGCGCTGTCATAGCCGTTGGTGTTCTGATTCCGGTCGCGGCGTTCGATCACTGGCTTGCCGACAACATCGAGGCGGCGACCGGGTATGACATCGGACTTTTGATCACAGGGTCCGCTGCGGCAATCGTCTTTGCCTATGTCGTTCGCTTCGCCGTGATCGCGCACGGGGCTGTCGATGGCGCACTCGGCCGGATCACCCCGTCGATGGAACTTGCGGCGCGAACCCTTGGGTCGAGCAAAGGCGCTGTCCTGCGACGTATCCATGTCCCAATGATTCAGGGTTCGGTCCTGACTGCCGCCCTGCTGATCATGGTGGACTCGGCCAAAGAACTCCCAGCCACATTGATCTTGCGGCCCTTCAACTTCGAAACATTGGCTACGGTGGTCTATGACGCAGCCTCGCGCGAGCAATTGGACGAAGCCGGTCCAGCCGCGCTTGCAATCGTGCTGGTCGGCCTGTTGCCCGTGATCGTGCTGGCACGCACGCTCGGTCGGTCGCGGCCCGGGGAAGAGGGAATGGTGCACTGATGCGCTGGGCAAGAAAGCTGCTCCTCTGGATCACGATCCCGGCGCTTGTTTTGGCGGTTGCCGCGACCGGACTTTTGCTGAGCATCGATCCGCAGAAGTTTCTGTCGGAGACACGGCGGCAGATTGCGGTCGCCGGGTTAAACGTCAACACCGGCCCAGCCGAGACGACCTGGTGGCCGGTTCCCGGTATCATTGCGCGCGAAGTCTCGGCTAAAAAGGCAGATGGCCCGGAGGCCCGAAGCCTCTCCGCAGAGGAGATGGTGATCCTTCCGTCGCTCTGGGCTTTGATGGATGGGCAAGTCAAGCCCGGTTCCATCATTCTGCGCAACGCCGAGATTGACTTGGGCGATGCAAACGCGCCGCTCTTCGCGCCATCGCGCGATCTGGACAGCAGGGGCCTGTCGCTTGGACGGCTATGGCTGATAGACCTCCGTCTGACAGGGCGGTTTCAGCCCGACGCTCCGGCGGTCACACTGGAGAATGCGAGGATCTATGCCTCGCTGGCCGGCATCAGCGAGGGCCTGCGCCTGAACGCAGCGGGCGAAATCGATGGCAAGCCTGCCGAATTGAGCGCTTTCCTGAATCAGCCACTTTCGCTGCGCGCCTTGTCCGGGACAGGTCTGACAGGAACCTTGACGCTCGGCGCAGACACTCTGACATACGATGGCCGGATCGGATTTTCTGACGAGGCCCCCAACCTTCTGCTCAGGGGACGCCTCGAGGGCGATGTTCAGGACCCGGCTGGTCTTGCAGAAAGGCTGAGTTTGCCGCCGCCACCCGTCGATACGATCGAGGGTCTGACGATCGAAGCCGATCTGAGGGTCCTACCGGCAGAATTGAGAGTGAGAGGCTCCGCCCGAGGTGATCTGGCCGAGCGGCACGTAGGTCTTAACGTAAGCCTCCGGGGTGACGCCGGATGGGTTGAGACCGGCAGAGCTAATCTGGAAGTCGTGGCCCGGTCTGGTGGTCTCTTCTCTGCCCGTGCCACAGGTGCCTATGACCATGTACTGGGCTTTGCAGGCGATGCCAGCCTGTCGGCCCTTGACCTGCAGGCGTTGATCGACTGGGCCGGTCTTGTTCCCCCGGGGCAGATCGTGCTGGGCAGGAATGCTTCGATCCAGGGGTTTCTGTCAGCGCGGCCGAACGCGATTGCGCTGCGTGAAGGATCGTTCCGGGTCGATGACGAAGAGATCGGTGGCCTGGTGTCAATCGATGCGATCGACGGTAGTCTGCGTCTGAGCGGCGCGCTTGAGGCGGACGACCTGTACCTGGGATCGGTACTGACCTCGCCGCGCCGCCGCATCCGCATGCAGCGTGTGCTTGACGTCTTGGATAAGCATGAGATCTCGCTTGATCTGGAGCTTGCGGCGAACAGTGTCCTCTTTGGCGACGTCGTTTTGGGGCGAACTGAAGCGCGTGTTTCCCGGCGGAAGAACGGGCTGGATGTGACGCTCGATCAATTGGAATTTCTGGACGGAGTAGCCGGTGGTGTCGCCGCGGTGGATCTTACGACGCCGCCAGGGGTGACTGCTGATCTGACCTTCGCTGAAATCGACATGACAGAGCTCGGGGCGATGACAGGCATTTCAATGGCGTCTGGCCGACTGAGCGGTACGATGAAGATATCTCTACCGGACATCTCAGCGGCGCCGACACAATCGACGCTTGGACTCGATGCTGATGTGACGGCCTTTAATGGTGAGATGGCACTGCCCGTCCAGGGGCTTGGCGCGCTCCCTTTCCGGCAGATGACTGGTAGGGTGCGGGTTCAGGATGGTGTTTTGCAGCTCGCCGAGGTGTCGACTGGTGCCAGCGGGCAGCGATTGTCGGGCGGAGAGATCCAATTGGAACTGGACACAAAAGACCTTAGTGGCTTCGTCATTTTGGCAGCCAGCGATGGGGGTCCAAAAGAACGCCTCGCAGTCGCTGGGACAGCGGATGCGCCGACCCTCAGCCCGTCTGAGATTGACGCCGGTGAAAAAGAAATCCGGTCGCCGGGGTTTGATTCCAGGTCACCGGACGTGGCGGATAGCGCTCCTGACACACCGGATCGCGGCCTGATCCTTGCCGGATCAACGCCCGGCGTTCGGGCTGCGCAGCAGGAAGCAGACAGTGCGGATCCAATCATCGATGACGGTCTGGTGCCGCAACTGCCCAATGGCGGGCCCACGACGTCGCCGCGTCCCCGTACAGCACCCCGCTAAGCATTCCGCTGTCTTGAAAAAGTAAGAACTTTCTGTCAGAGACACGCGCGTTGGCAGGCCTGCTCCCTTGAGGGCTGCCGAAGTGCCGGTCTAGCTCAGCTGGTAGAGCAACTGATTTGTAATCAGTGGGTCGGGGGTTCGAGTCCCTCGACCGGCACCAACAAAATCAACAGGTTATAGTAGTAGAAGAAAAATCCTTAGGCTCGCTTTAAGCTCGCGTCGGTCTTCCCGTCGGGTCTATGGTACTTTTCGGACAGCTCCATTATTCACGGCTGAGACTTCAGTGGCGAATGGCGCGCTCGACTTGCCCGGGGGCGCCTTAAGTCGCTGTTCTTATTGCAACTTTCCGGCTTCTTCCGCCTACTGCCGCGCTCTTCCGGTTACTGCAGAATTCCTTGAAAAGGCACAATGGCGTGGTTGTGGCGTGCAAATCGCACTTCAGATGAGAGGAACGACACGACGCAACGTTGCAGAACTGGCAGCAGACCCCTCACTAAGATACCTGCCAACATCAGGAGAAAGACAACGCAGCGCCAGCATTCGCAGTACAATTTGCGCTTCCCACATCCGAATGGGACACCATAGCCGCCTAGGTATGGCCGTAACCTGGGGCATCACGATGCTCCTCCTAAAACCAAGGAGAACATCGAGATGCGGCTACTTTCTAAGCGCCAGTTTCGGGAGATGGTCCTGTATTCACCACAGCACATCGCCCGCTTGGAGAAGGTCGGCAAGTTCCCACGACGGGTACAGATCGGACCGAACCGCGTGGGCTGGGTTGAGACGGAAGTCTTGGACTGGCTTCAAGAACGCATGGCAGACCGCGAAACACCCACCCGACCCTCCTCACTGTAGGGGAGCGGAGTGGCCAGGCTTGCACAACCTGGTCACTCCATCTGATACCACGATCAGAGTGTGCGGTTTGTGGCCGGTCCCGTGTCTAACGCGTTTTGCGTTTGATCTGAATCGAA
>JBCCMP010000024.1:0-22388 GCA_039026295.1 Pseudomonadota bacterium
GTCGAAAGCTTCCCCGACATCAAGGTGCAACTGGTCGACAGCTTCCCGGATCTGAACGTCGAAGTCGTCAGCAGCTTTCCGGACGAATGCGGCGAATGGCAGTTCGTGAGCAGTTTTCCGGACTTTACGATCCAGTACGTCACCAGTTTTCCCGATCTGACGATTTCCATTGTGGATAGCTTTCCCGGCCGTCCGTGATCAGAAAGATGTCGCATTCTTGATAAACATTCCGACATAGTCGCCGCCATGACCGGCGAAGCGCCCACCACAGTCACCTTTTTGCTGATCGATGCTTTTTCGATGCTGTCGGTTGCATCGGCGCTGGAGCCACTGCGAGGCGCGAACCGGCTGTTGGGGGAAGAGACCTATAGCTGGCGCCTGATCAGCCACGACGGAACTCCCATGACCGCGTCAAACGGTATGACGGTGTCTGTCGAGGGCTCGCTTGGCGATCCGCCTGAGACGGACTTCCTTTTTGTCTGCGCAGGACTGGATGCCGACCCGCCTTACCGCACCCGTCTGAATGTGGGGCTGCAGCGGGCGGCGCGAAACGGGATCGTGCTCGGCTCCTTGTCCGCCGGTACCTTTATCCTCGCGCGCGCAGGGCTGCTGGATGGCTACACCTCGACGATCCACTGGGAGTTTCAACCGGCCTTTGTCGAGGAGTTTCCAGACCTGGAAACCTCTCCCGGACTTTACGTCATCGACCGCGACCGCTGGACCGGATCGGGCGGCATAACCGGGATGGACATGATGTTGCGCCTGATCGAGAGGGATCACGGAAGCGGGCTCAGCCGTTCGGTCGGTAATCAGTTCCAGATCGACCAGATCCGAAACTCCACCATGCACCAGCGCCCTGGGCATCTGGAACGGCTGGAGAGTCTTCCCGCGCCCTTGCAGTCTGCGGTCAACCTGATGATGGCCAACATCGAAGAGCCCCTGAAAATGGAGACGCTGGCAGATCTTGCGGGGCTGAATCTCCGGCGGATGGAGCGCCTGTTCAATGCCCATCTGGATGCAGCACCGGCACAGTTCTACCGCCGCCTGCGCCTGGAAAAGGCCCGGGACCTGCTGCTGCATACGAACCTGCCAACGCTCGAGGTCGCATGTCTGGCGGGCTTCTCCTCAAGCTCTCACTTTGCAATGGCATATCAGCGTCAGTTCGGCATCAGACCGTCCGAGGCACGGCGCGACCGCTACATGAGCACGGACAGGCGGACCTGACACAGTAGATTGCCAGCGGGATCGCACAGCACAGGCTCGTGTCTGGACAGGCAGGTGAGAATACCCTAGCCAGCCCGTCGTCGTCACCTGCGCCTCTGCCGTGCGAGAGCCATGTCTTCCAAACGCTATTCCGTCCTGATCCTGATCGTCAGCCAGATCGGCGTGCTTGGGGTTTGGTTCTCCTCTGCCGCGGTGCTGGGCGAGATGCAGGCCGAAGCTGGGCTGTCGGCTTCTGATCTTGCCTGGCTCTCAACCGCCACCCAGATCGGCTTCGGTATCGGTGCCCTGATTTATGCGGCGCTTGGGCTGGCTGACCGGTATGACCCGAGGGCGGTGTTTTTTCTGTCGGCCTGCGCCTCTGCCGGGGCGAATGCCCTGCTGATTTGGATGCCGGTCGGCGGAACAGAGGCCGTGTTGCTGCGCGGCCTGACCGGTGCCTTTCTGGCAGGGGTCTATCCGGTCGGAATGAAGATCGCCGTCGGTTGGGGAAAGGAAGATCGTGCCATGCTGGTCGGCGCGCTGGTCGGCGCACTGACCATCGGTTCGGCCAGTCCCCATCTGATCGCGTTGATCGGTGGGTCGGACTGGCGCGCAACGATCATGGTAACAACCGCCATTGCCGTGGCTGGTGCGTTTGCCATGTTGACCATTGGTCTCGGCCCATACCACGCAAAGGCACCGCGTCTGGATGTGACGGCGATAAAGCTCGCCTGGACGGACAAGCGCATCCGCCTCGCCATCCTTGGGTACCTTTGCCACATGTGGGAGCTTTATGCCCTCTGGGCGTGGGTCGGTGTCATGGCCGCCGGTTCCTTTGCCGCTGCGGGGGTCGTAGAGGTTGGTGATCTGGCCAAGCTGACCGCGTTCCTGGCCATCGCGCTTGGCGGGATCATCTGCCTGCCCGCCGGTATCTGGGCCGACCGGACCGGCAAGGCGCGTGTGGCGGCGCTGGTGCTGGCTTCATCCGGGACATTCGGGCTGATTGCGGCCTTCGGCTATGGCGGCCCGGTCTGGTTCATGGTGCCGATGCTCATTGTCTGGGGCGTTCTCGTAATCCCGGATTCCGCGCTCTTTTCGGCGCTTGTCGCCGATGCTGCCCCGCCGGAGCGCGCGGGCTCGATCATGACCCTGCAGAATGCGATCGGTTTCCTGCTGACGGCGGGCACGGTCCAGGCTGCGCCTGTTGCGGCCGATGCCTGGGGCTGGCCGGTCGTCATGGCGGCCATTGCCATCGGCCCCTTCGCCGGAATCTGGTGCATGGTCGCCCTGCAGAGGATGGGCACGCGTTAGACTGTTACAGGCTGGACAAATGTGCGCCGAAGGCGTTTCTCTGACGCAAAAGGGGAGGACCAGCATGACCAGAACAATCGCGATCACCGGCGCGGCAGGCGGCATCGGCCGGGCGCTTTGCCCCCTGCTGCAGGCGGCAGGCGACAGGTTGCTGCTGATCGACCGCGCCGAGTCGGGCGTCGAGGAGTATGCGCAGGAAATCGGCGCGGCAGGCGTCGCCGGGACGCCGCTTTCTTTGGACGAATGCAAGGCCGCGCTCGATCATGTCGATGGTCCCATTCACGGCTTCGTGCACCTTGCCGGAACCTTCGAGCCCGACCCCGATCTGGGCGAAGACCCGACCGTCTGGACCCGGACGGTGAACAACAATCTCGAAAACGCCTATTTCTTCGCGACAGCGGTCCTCAACCGATTGCCCGAAGATACCATGGGCCGGATTGTCTTCATCTCTTCCCTGGCTTTTCGCTGGGGCAGCGCCGATCACACCGCCTATGCCTCGGCGAAGGGTGGGCTGGTCGGCCTCACACGGTCATTGGCCCGTCGCAATGGCGAGCGGTGCACGGTAAATGCGCTTGCCCCGGGCATTATCGAAACGCCGATGCCAGCCCATATCATCGCGACACGCGGGAATGCGCTGGTGGCCGGAAACCCGATGCGTCGCTTTGGTCAGCCAGGCGAGGTCGCGACGGTTATTCGGTTTCTTCTCAGCGATGAAGCCAGCTATATCAACGGCCAGACCATCAATGTAGACGGCGGCCATGCCATGGTATGACCGCCGGGCCTGGGGGGCGGATGCCGACCGACGAACTGCCAGACGATCACCCTTTGGCCATCGCCTACAACCGGGGGCTGGAACTGCAGGCTGGCGGTGACGTCGAGGGTGCCGCTGCGGCGTTCAAGGAAGCGTTGGCGCTCGATCCTGAAGACCACGCCGGTCTCGCCTTCCGCCTGGCGACGATGGGCCATGGCGATCTACCGGACATGCTGCCACCCGCCTATGTCGCCACATTGTTCGACCAGAACGCCGAGACGTTTGACGAGACGCTGGTCGACAAGCTCGGTTACGCCGTCCCCATGCTGGTCCGCGAAAGGGTGGCGGCGTTGGAGCTTGGCCCTTGGTCCAGACATCTCGACCTCGGCTGCGGCACAGGTCTGATGGGCGCGTCGGTGACTGACCTGACCGAACACCAGACAGGCGTCGATCTGTCCGAGAACATTTTGCAAGAGGCGGCGGAACGCGACTGCTATGATGACCTCTATCTGGGCGATGCGGTCAGCTTCCTTCAGGAAGGCCCGATGGATGACGGCCCCTGGGATTTAATCACCGCGACAGATGTCTTGCCCTATATCGGCGCGCTCAGGCCGTTTTTTGATGGCCTCGGCCGCGCGCTTGCCACGGGGGGCACCGTGATCCTTTCGACCGAAACGAAGGCCGCGGCAGCGTTCGATGGCGCAGACTGGGGACGCGGGTCAGGTTATCGGTATGCTCACAATCCGGATTACCTGTCCCGGCTATTCGCGGAGCATGGCTATATTCAGCAAGAGGCGAGTGCCATCGTTGTGCGCATGGACGACGGTGAACCGGTGCCCGGTCAGTTGATCATCGCAGAGCGGAGGGCGACATGAGGACCCGGGTCAAGATCTGCTGCATGGCCAATCCCGGCGAGGCCGACATGGCAGCGCGCGCAGGCGCCGACCTGATTGGTCTTGTCGGTCCGATGCCGTCTGGCCCCGGCGTGCTGACCATCCCGGAATGCGCAGCCATTGCCGACAGCGCGCCCGCCTGGGTGGGCCCGGTCCTGTTGACGTCTGCTGAAACGGTGGACGGATTGATCGCCGATGTCACAGGCGCCAGGGTCCGCACCGTCCAGATCGTTCGCCATGTGCCGCCCGAATTCCACGGCGAACTGCAGGCGGCGCTGCCCGCGGTACGTCGAATTCAGGTCATCCACGTCGAGGGCGGCGAGGCGCTTGATCTGATCGATCGGTACGCCCGGCATGTCGACGCGTTCCTATTGGATTCCGGTCGACCAAGCGCGGCGGAGCTCGGCGGCACGGGCCGCGTCCACGACTGGGATGTCAGTGCTGAATTTGTCAGCCGCTCCCCGGTGCCGGTCTTCCATGCAGGCGGGCTCAAGCCCGACAACGCCGTCGAGGCGATCCGGAAGGTGAAACCCTTCGGACTGGACATCTGCTCTGGCGTGCGCACCGACGACAAGTTGGACGAGGCGAAGTTGGTGGCGTTCATGGCCGCGGTAGAGGGCGCTGCGATTGAGGGCGTTGCCGAATGAGCATCCTCAACATCGGTTCGGTGAACATCGATCATGTCTATCGCATCACCACGCACCCGACGCCGGGCGAGACCGTGATGGACAAAGGATATCAACGCGGCCTGGGCGGCAAAGGCGCGAACATGTCCCTTGCCGCGTCAGCAGGCGGTGCGAGGGTACTCCACGCCGGGGCGATCGGTACGGATGGTGACTGGTGCCGCGCCCGGATCAAGGCCGCCGGGATTGATGTGACCCATCTCTCAGTGCTGCCGGATCACGCGACGGGTCACGGTGTGATTTCGGTCGACGATCAGGGGGAGAATGCGATCATCGTTCACAGCGGGGCAAACAGGGCCTTGACCGTGGAGCTGATCGACCGGGCCATTGCGCAGATGATCCCGGGTGATTGGCTGCTGTTGCAGAATGAGACCAATCTGGTCCCCCATGCCGCCAAGACGGCGCGATCGGCGGGCCTGACGATTGCCTATGCGGCCGCCCCGTTCGATCCCGCCGCTGCGGAGCAGATGATCGGTCTGGCCGATCTGATCGCGGTGAACGAGATTGAGGCTGGCCAACTCGCCGCGCATCTTGGATCCGAGATTGCATCCATCGATGTGGCAGAGAAGCTGGTGACCCTGGGCAGCAGGGGCGCCGTCGTACATCACCCGGACGGCGAGACCCGTACCGATGCGTTCAAGGTCGAACCTGTCGACACGACAGGAGCAGGCGACACGTTCTTCGGGTTCTATCTTGCCGGGCTGGATCAGGGGTTGCCGCGCGATGTCAGCCTCCGCCGCGCCGCCGCCGCAGCGGCCATTCAGGTCACGCGGCCCGGGGCAGGGGATGCAATTCCGACCCTCAAGGAGGTCGAAGCCCTGATCGCCTAGAAATCCCGCTTCCACTGTATGCCGACGCTGGACCCGCCCCCGGCTTCGACCTCGGTATCCACGGTGATGTCGTCGAAGACCTCGATCTCCACCGCCACCGAGGTGCCGCCTTCACCCAGCGGCTGCTTGGTTCCGACCCAAACCCCCTCGGCCACTTCTTTGCCGACCGCGACCGAGGCGTTGCCCTCGTCGTCCTGCTCCACCTGGATCGAATCCAGCCCCGTTGCGCCGCGTAACGCCTCCAGCGTGCCCGCGCCGCCATCCATCAGGGTCGCGAGCCCGATCCCGAGTTGGACCGCCTGACTGGTGGTCAAAGCCTGAGAGGACTTGCCGAACAGCGCACGCGGCAGCACCTCGTCCTCGGGAAGCGAGGGGGTCGAGGCAAAGGTCAGTTCCGGCGACGAGGCCGGGCCGCTGACGATGATCCGCCCGGTCAGGTCTGCGGTTTCCCGCTCCAGCACGACGTCGATGACGGGGTCAATTTCTTCCGCCGGAGGGAAGGAGATGCGCCCGCGGGTCAGATCGAAGCTCTTTCCGATCAGCACCAGCTGGCCACGAACCCGCTCGATTGCGCCCGACATCACCGGGTTCGCGGCATCGCCCCGGATCTTCAGGCCAAGCTTCCATTCACTCTCCAGCCCGCGGCCCCGCGCAAACAGACGACCGGGTGCATCGATGTCGATGGACAGACGCGTCGATGATGTCTCGGGCGCATTGTCGATCTCCGGCGCGCCCTTGATGATGACCTCGCCCAAGGTGACGATGCCCGGCGGATTGGCATTGACCAATCGCACCTCGGCTTCCGGAATGGTCAGCGCACCGAACACGTCCAGGCCATCTGCCCTGCTTTTGACGTCGATCTGACCATCGATCCGCGCGGTCACATCCTCGCGCCGCACCAGTACGGCATTGTCGATCTTGGTTGTGACCTGAAGCCCGTTGCCATCCAGGCTGATCGAACCGTCGGTGGAAACCGTTCCCGCCGCACCGTCGGTGGCCCGCAGTTTCAAACCCAGCGCACCGTTGGCATCCAGGACGGTGTCGATGGTCAGATCCGTCAGGATCGTTCCGGCATCCAGATTCTGATACCCGCCGCCGGTCACAGCCGCACCGCCGGTGATCCGCGGGGCCGAGATGTCGCCGCTTACCGCAAGATCAATTTTTGCATCGCCGGTCACCACATGACCCGGTGCGGGAACCAGCGCCCAGAGATCTCCGATCTGCCCCGTCCAGGCGATCGCTGCATCCACTGCACCGCGCCGGGCGAGTTCCGGGAACAGGCCGCCGGCCCGGACAGGGAACTCTGCGCGAATGGTAAGCGGCTCGCCGAAATTCCCTGCCAGCGTCGCATTGGCGCGCGCAGTCCGTCCCTGCCAGTCAATACCGGCATCAAGGTTCATCGCTCCGGTTCCGTCCACATCGCTGAAGGTCAGGTCCGTCACATTGGCCGAGGCGTTCGCCCGCGCCCGGCTGCGCCGCGTGTCAAACGTTGCCCGCGCCGTCGCGGCACCGGTATCGATCGGCACGTCAGAAAAGGTCTTCAGCATCGTTAGATCCGGCAGGTTCAGGCGCAGGTTTCCGGAGGCCCCCGCCCCGAAAAGCGTCAACTCCCCCGCCACGAAACCGCTCTTGGGCAGCGAGAGGTCCAGATCCTTGACTGCGATCGTCGAGCCACGCGCCGTGATGTTCAGCGGCTGGTTCAGGCGGAAGGACGCATCATCCAGCGAAAGATCGGCGGTATTGAACCGGGCGCGGACTGTTGGTCCACCGGCATTTACCCGGCCACTGATCCGCGCCGTCATCGGGTCCTTGCGAAACGAACCGGCGATCTGCGTGCTGACGTTCAGGCCGGTCAGCGGCCCCTTCAAAGAGAGGCTGCCATTGATGCCGGAAAGGGGACCGGTCGCCAGATCCTGCAAGCTCAATGCAAGATCGGTGACAGGCTGGCCCGTCACATCACGAACCGCGCCCTTTGCGCTCACGCCGCCCAGCGTCGTGCCGTCCACCGCCAGACCCGAACCGGACAGATCCAGCGACACATCCTGACGTTGGCCCGAAGGCGTCAGATCGACGGCACCGCGCAATGAACCGCCCGCCTGAACGCCTGCCTGCCGCGCCAATCGTGCAATCTGATCGGCAGAGATCCGCAACCGTCCGCGCGCCGTCTGCCGTTCGGTGTCGATGACCAGCGCTTCCGACCGGATCGACGCGCCCAACGCAGACCCGCGAACCTGCCGCAGTCGCAGGGTGGGCATCTCAGCTGCGAACCCTGTCGCAAGGGTCACCGGGCCGGCAGGCGTGCGCCCAACCGACAGGTCCAGCGATCCCTCCGGGTTTTCCGAGATCAGGACATCATGGGTCAGCGCGACGCGGCCGAACCGTGTGCCGTCGAAGGTCAGATCGGGAAATGCTGCTTTGCCGGTGATCCTGGGTGGAACATCAGAGCTGGAAAGGATGATCCGCCCATCTGCCGCGATAGCGCCCGCTGCATTCACATCATAGATCGCCGCCACCTTCGAAAGATCGCCGGACGAGACGCGATAGGTCGCGCTCCCGCTTTGCTGCGCGGTGTCGACTTCGCCTGCAATCGTTGCCCGCAGCAAGGGCGAGGCAAGATGCAATTTTGCGATGTCAATCTGGTCGCCCTCGGCGACACCTTTGATCTGCAGCCCCGCCCGCGGCAGAACATCCGGCCCGATCCGGTCCAGCCGCATAGCGACGCCGCGGCCGATCAGGTCAAATTCGGTGCGCCCGGCACCGTTCCGGACTGTTCCCTCGACTGACAGGGAATCGGCGTCGGCCAGCGCATGCGCCAGATCATCGACATCGGCGCGCAGATCCAGATTGATCTGTTCGTCCTTTCGCACCGCATTCGCGGACAGGGAGATTTCGCCGCCAATCTCCACCCCGTATGCGCGGGCAACCGCTTCGAGGTCCGGTGTCGAAAGGGCAAGCGCAACCTCTGCATCGCCGGTCTCCAGGTTTGCTCTTCCGGACGTCGACACCTGCAACAAAGTGCTGTCCAACCAGGCCGTCTGCAGATCCAGAACAGACCCTGTCAACGCAGCAACCAGTTGCGTCTCCGCCTCTCCGATCAGGTCCGCACTGATCCGGTCCAGCCGCAGTCCTTGCGTCTGGCCTTTCAGATCAACCGTGGTCGTCGGCGCATCAACCGGACCGTCCTGACCCAGCACAACCGTCAGGTCTGCCTGATCCAGATCCACGAGGTCAGACCGAACGGTGTTGATCAGTGTCTGGCCATTCGCGCTGAACCGACCCGGCGTCCCTGCCAGCCGACCTGCAAAGCGAATGCCCTTCAGGTCAAAGCCTGGAATCGCCTGAGAGAATCCATCCTCAATGGCAAGGTCCACATCCAGATCAGCAGCGCCGGTCTTGCGGGACAGGGTACCTGACACCGCTGCCGTGACCTCGGGCGAAGTCAGGCGCCCTTCGCTGATCCGGATCAGCCCATCGGCGTCCTCGGCGACCAGAGCCCGCAGGCGTGCCTCTGACCCCATCACGGCCGCGATGTTTGGTGCCATCTTCGGTCCAGGCCGGGCCTTGAAGTCTGCGTCGATCTGGACCGGACCTTGGTAAGAGACCTTTGCCGCACCGTCTGCTTCGACCAGTTCGGCCAGACGCAGGGACAACTGCACCTGCCAATCTGTCGGCGGTCCCTCTGCCCGCAGCGAGACCTCCGACGGTGCGTCGCGCGGCAGATCCGCCAGATTCGCCACCAGGCCATCAGGTGCTTCCGCTGCATCCAGATTAACCGCCAGCGTTCCGCGCCGGAAATTGCGGCGATAACCGAATGTGATCGTCCCTGTCAGTCCATCAGTCCGTTGCAGATCAAGCGACGCCGCCTGGATATCGCCCTCGTCCTGCGCGCTGCCGGTCGCATCGAAGCGCAGCGCATGGCCGAGAACAGGTTCGTCAATGCGGGCATTCTTCAACGCCATTGCCTCGATGCGCAGCGTCAATGGACTGCGCGGCCAGACGATCAGCGGGCTGTCGTTCGCAGCCTCTTCGGGGTCTGTCCCGACGTCCTCTGCCGCCTCCACGTCATCTTCCGGCAGGATCGGTTGGCGCAGGACATGCAGACCGGTCAGGTTCAGGGAATTGAACTCCACCTCGCCCCGCAGCAGCCGCGTCGGGTCCCAGGCGAAATCCAGCGCTTCAGCAGTCAGGAAAACGCCGTCCCGGTAGGCAACCTTCAGCCCCCTGATCGCGGTCACGCCGCTGTCAGGCTCCAGAACTTCCTCGGCCGTGATCTCCAGCACGCCCTCGGTCGAAAGCTGGTCCAGCAGAAACTCGACCATCGAGTTCTTGATGCCAAGCAGCGACAGAACGGCCCCTGCCTGTCCGGCCACCAGAACAAGACACAGACCGATGACAGCGGCCCACCGCATCAAAAGGCCTGCCCGATGGAAAAGTAGATCTGAAACCGGTCGTCCGCATCCCGGCGGTTCAACGGCAATGCCACATCCACCCGGATCGGCCCGGCGGGCGAGAAATAGCGCAGCCCGACCCCCGCCGCGACCTGCACGTCGTTCTCGAAATCCGGGAAGCTTTCGGTGCTCACTGACCCTGCCTCCACAAAGAGCGTTCCGCCCAGATCACCCCAGACCCGTGCGCGCAATTCGGTGCCCAGTTCCAATGCGGACAATCCGCCGATCGGATCATTCAAGGCGTCCAGCGGCCCGATGAACCGCTGCGCAAACCCGCGCACGGACCCCCCGCCACCCGAATAAAGCCGCCGCGTCTGGGGCACGGTTTCAAGTTCATCGGTCAGGATCGAGGCAACCCGCGCGCGACCTGCGAGGATGAAGTAGTGATCACCGAAGAAATCATAATAGGCCGAACCGACCGCGTCGGCCACCAGGAAGCCCGAGAATTCGTCGTCGAAACTGCCCGCAAACGGCGTGAGTTCCAGGCGCAAACGCTCACCTTCTGTCGGGTTCAGTTTGTCGTCGGAAGAATCGTACTCGGCAAGCAGGGGAATACCGAACAGATAGGACGTGGCATCCTGTCCGTCGTCGGTGATCTGGCTGGCCTCCAGCAAGATCCCGGCCCCGACCACCCAGCGCGGCCCGAGGCGCCGTTGCAGACCCAGCGTTGCCGTGGCTGACAGTTCGTCAAAGGCATCGTCCTCGGACCGTTGCAAGACCAGGCCTCCGGTCAGATCCTGACCGGATCGCAGATACTGGGGCTCGCGGTAACCAACGCCCAGCGTCTGGATCTGAACGCCCAGTTCAGCTTCGACGGTCAGGGTTTCGTTCTCGCCCCAGATGTTGCGATGCTCCACACTGCCGGTGACGGTTGGCCCGATATCGGTCGAGAATCTCGCACCCGCGGCAACCGTCCGGAACGGGCGTTCGGCAACCTCGACCAGCACGGGCAATGAAACCGGGCCGTCCGCACCAGAGGGTTCGGCAGGCGGTTTGACCGACACGGTCTGGAAAAGATCGGTGCCAAGGATTGCGCGCTGGAACGCGGCCAGCTTTGACAGATCAAAAACCTCTCCTGCCTCCCACGGCAGATAGGTCAGCAGATACCGCTCCCGCACCCGGTCCAGTCCGGCGATCCGGATGTCTCCAAAGACCGCCTCCGGCCCCGCAGCAATCGGGCTGGAAACCTCCAGCGTTGCGGCCTCCAGATCCGCCACGGCGCGCCGCTTCTGCCGCTTCGCATAGGGGTAACCGGTCCGCTGCAGGCGATCGACCGCGGCGATTTCGGCGTTCACGATCGCCTCCGCCCGCGCAGCCTTGCCGACCGGGGATCCCAGTTCCGCGGCCGGCAGCGGAACAGACCCGGCCTCCGCGATGATCTCGTGGCGTTCCAGGGTAAAGGCAGGTCCGGGGTCCACCATGAAGATAACCGTCGCGGCTTCGGCCTCGCCGGCTACGTCGATCTCGACATCACCGGCATAGTGGCCCTCGGACCGCAGCAGTTTCTTCAATGCGGCGACATCATCCTGCGCCCGGCGTTTAAGGAAGGCAAGGCTGTTCGCCCCGTCTTCCTGTTGCCGGAAAACCGCCAGTGCAGCGATCGCCTTCGCCTCCATTTCCGGCGTTGGCAGGCCTTCAATCTCGGCCGAATAGGTCACCGCGGTGGCAGGCCGTTCGAAGGCGACACCATCCGTTTCAGGCGAATCAGAACAGGCCGAAAGCAGCAATCCGACGATCGCTCCTGGTATCACCCCTGCAAAGAATCGCATCCGAACCATTCCCATCAAACGCTACTTAAATCGGAACCATGCGCGAAGTCCCGAAAACTGTGCCTCAGCCCGGTTTTTTCGCAGCGAATTCCGGGGCGGCAGAAGCCGACATCAGTATGGGCAATGCGCGCCAACCAATGTCGCCGAAGTTAAGCCTTTTTTTGCAGTGCGCTCCTTATGACCACCGTCACAGTTTTTGGCCCGTGCCAAGCCATCACAGAACGATGACGAGAGGTTAGGCATCCTATCATGAGCAATCCTTCGGACACATTCCGCGAGGAAGCCTCCGACATTCTGGAGTCACTCGAACAACATCTTTTGGAGCTCGAGGCGGATCCGACTGGACGGGAACTGGTAGATACCGTTTTCCGCGCCCTGCACACGATCAAGGGCTCAGGCGAGATGTTCGGGTATTCTGTACTCGCTGGTTTCGTTCACAAGTTCGAAAACGCCTTCGACATGGTCCGGTCCGGCAAGTCGGTGGTAACCGAACAACTTATCGATATCTCGCTGCGCTCGCGGGACCACATCGCAGCACTGCTCGATGCCGGTCTTGACGAAGCGGCAACCTCCGCGTTGGCCGCATCGGAAACCCACATCAAACTGATGGGCGAGATCGAACAGCTCACGTCGGAAGATGGCGCACCCGCTCCTGCCGCCGCGGCTGAAGAGAAGAAGGAAGAGCCGACGGGTCCCGGCGAATATCTGATCAAGTTCAAGCCAGATGGCGGTGCGCTGCGCAACGGCATGCGCCCCGATCTTCTGATCGACGAGTTGCGCGAACTCGGGGAATGCGAAGCGCACGTCATTTACGATGACGTGCCGCCTATCGAAGACATGGATCCGTCGGAGTCGTACCTGGCCTGGGAGATCCAGTTGACGACCTCCGAGACGGAAGAGAAGATCAATGATCTCTTCCTGTTCTTCGATGACGGCGACATTTCTGTCGAGCGGCAGGATGCTCCGGAAGAACATGCTCCCGCAGAGGAAGCGCCCGGCGGCACCCCGGCCAAGCCCGCCGCTGCGAAACCTGCCCAGAAAGAAGAAGGCGGCGATAGCTCCGGGTCGTCCGCGTCCGCCGAGTCCGTTCGCGTTCAGGCGCATCGGCTTGACGAACTGATGGATCAGCTGGGCGAGCTTGTGATCGCCCAGGCAAGGCTCAACCGTATCGCAGAGCGTCTCACCGACTCCGTCCTGACCGGCGCGGCAGAGGAAATCGAGCGCCTTGTGACGGGAATGCGCGATGCGACGCTCTCGATCCGGATGCTGCCGATCAGCGGCGTGTTCAGCAAGTTTCGCCGCGTTGTGCGCGATCTCTCAACCGAACTGAACAAGAACGTCAAAATGATCGCCGTCGGCGGTGATACCGAGCTGGACAAAAACATCATTGACCGCCTGTCCGAGCCTCTGGTGCACATCATCCGCAACTCGATCGACCACGGTATCGAAAATGCGGACGAGCGTGGGGAAAGCGGAAAGAGCCCGGCCGCCACCGTCACGTTGATGGCGCGGCAGACCGGCGGCGAAGTCCACATCTCGGTCAATGATGACGGCAAGGGACTGAACACCGAGGCCATCCGCAAGCGCGCGATCGAGCGCGGGCTGATTGAAGAGGGCGTCGAGCACAGCGAAGAATCAATCCATCAGTTGATCTTCGCACCGGGCTTCTCGACGGCAGAGAAACTGTCCAGCATCTCTGGTCGCGGCGTCGGCATGGATGCGGTGAGGAACTTCGTCGAAGACCTCCGCGGGGCGGTCGACGTATCGTCCAAAACCGGCGAAGGCACGACGATCACCCTCCGACTGCCGCTTACCCTGGCGATCATCGACGGTCTTCTGGTTCGTGTCGGCGATGGTGACTTCGTTATTCCGCTGGCAAGCGTCGAGGAATGCGTCGAACTCTCCGAACAGGAAGCCCAGCAGGAAGAGCGGCGGTCGCTCATCACGATCCGTGACGAGCTTATCCCGGTCCTTCGGCTGGGACGCCTCTTCCAGTTCACAACGGACGAGTCAGCCTCCCGCGCCGTGATCGTGAATGCCGACGGTCGCCGTGTCGGTTTGATTGTCGATGACGTGATCGGTCAGCACCAGACCGTGATCAAGTCGCTCAGCGCATACCATCGCGCCGTCGAGGGACTGGCCGGATGCACCATCCTTGGTGATGGGTCCGTTGCCCTGATCATCGACCCGGCCGCTCTAGTGAAAAGTCGTGAAAGCCGCAGGCGGGAGGCAGCATGAACCAGACAGTCGATATGCCCGAACTCGAAGGCGCAAACCCGGTCAGCATGGGGGGCGAGCCATCCTTCATGGCACTGACCTTCGAATTGCAGGATGAGATCTTCGCCGTCGACGTGACCAATGTTCATGAAGTGATTGATCCTTTGCCAATCACTCTCGTCCCGAATTCCGACCCGTTTGCGCCGGGTCTGATCAATGCCCGCGGAACCGTGGTCCCAGTCCTCGATTTACGCGAGCGGCTCGGGATGCGGGGACTGGAACGGACAACCGATACCCGGTTCGTTGTTCTCGAGACCGCCCTTGGCGATGACCGCACAAAGTTCGCCGTGGTCGCAGACCGTGTCTACGAGGTTGTCGAAATCTCGATAGGCAGCATTCAGGCGGCACCTGATCTGTCCATGGCATGGCCTTCCGATTTCGTGCGTGGGATCGCAACTCACGGGGAGACCCTAATCACGGTTCTCGACACTTCTGTTGTGTTTCAGCCGGAACTCGCTGCGTAACTTTCCCGGGACACCTCCCCATGCGTCTAACGATCAGAACAAAAATCATAGCCGGTTTCCTGACGATGGTCGCGCTCATCGGCGCGGCGTCATGGATAGGCCTGTCAGCAACGCGTGATTCCGGGGACCGGCTTTCCCTGATCGTCGATAAGGACGCACCACAAATCGCAGTGGCGCACGAGGTCCTGGAGGCTGTGCAGGAAGCGCGTGCGCTCATGCTGAAATACGTGATGTCAGCCGCGGTGCCGGATGGCGGGCGAACGGCACCTGAGTTTCACGCAGACATCGACGATATCGCGAACGTTGTGGCCGCCAAGCTCGCAGAACTCGAGCGCCTCGCGCACAGCGCGCCAGATCCGGCACTCAACGGGTTTGCAACGTCCTGGAACAGGTTCATTGAAGCGGAATTGTCGCTGCGTGGACCACTGGCAGCTGCCTCGGGTGCCCGTGCGGAGGTACTGATCGCGGGCGAGAGCGCCGTCGCATTTTCAGCTCTGCTTGCGGCCCTTGATGCGACCAAGGCAACCGTCATTGAGCAATCGATGTCCGGGTCGGGCCTCGATGACGCTGGTGCCAGGGCGATCGCGGCACTGGAGAGAGTTGACGCATCACTTCAATCCATGCGCGCCGCAGAAATCGCCGGTCTCGCCAGCTCCGGTGGCAGCGCCGGAGATGCAATGCCGCCCGCCTTAGACGCATCATCTCGAACGATCAAAACCAGCCTGAATGACGCCCAAGTGGCCATAGAACAAGCCCTCGCGGGTCAGTCTCGCACCGCTGCCATCACGGACCTGGAGGCGGTGCGAACGGCCTGGTCAAGCTATGTTGATCAAAACAGCAGGCTGTTGTCTTTGCTCAAAAAGGCCGATGTCCAGCGTATACCCGAGCTTCTGGACCGGGCCGAGTTCGAGTTCGCGGCATCAACCGTTCAGATGCAAAAGGTCATCGCGTCCTTTACCGGGCAACTCACCGCAGACAAGCAGGCATCTGTCGCGGCGAGCGAAAACACGGCCGTGCAGCTCTTGGCACTTGGGATTGCCGCAATCCTCGTCGGTGCTGCACTTGCACTCTGGCTGTCAACGTCGATCTCGAAAAGCCTCACCCGCGCCGTTGGTATCGCAGAGCAAGTCGCTCTGGGGAATCTGGACGTGGAAGTCATCGAAAGCAGATCCGACGAAATCGGTGTTCTGTTCGACCGGCTCCGTCAGATGGTCAAGAACCTGCGGCAAAGCAGCAGGGTCACGCGGTCGATTGCAGACGGCGACCTTTCTGTGACCGTCACCCGGTCGTCCGAATCCGACCATCTCGGCGTTTCGCAGGAGAAGATGCTCGATCAACTGCGCGATGTGATCGGCAAGGTTGCGTCGAATGCCGAGCTTGTCGCGGATGGCGCCGATCGAATGAATGTGACATCGGATCAACTCAGCGATGGGGCTCAGCAGCAGTCGACAGCAGCGCAGGGCGCATCCGCTGCGATCCACCAGATGACGGCCAACATCCGTCAATCGGCCGAAAACGCTGCACAGACCGAGAAGATTGCCACGCAGTCCGCAGGCGAAGCGGAGAGTTCCGGCGAAGCGGTCGCGAAGGCTGTCGAAGCGATGGGCACGATCGCTGAAAAGATCACGATCGTGCAGGAAATCGCCCGTCAGACCGATCTTCTTGCACTGAACGCGGCGGTCGAAGCCGCCCGCGCCGGCGAGCACGGAAAAGGTTTCGCCGTCGTGGCATCAGAGATCAGAAAACTGGCAGAGCGATCACAGCATGCGGCGACACAAATATCCGAACTGTCATCCGACACGGTGAGCATCTCGATGGAGGCCGGCCGGAGACTGGGCGATCTTGTTCCAAGCATCCGGCGAACCGCGGATCTCGTCCAAGAGATCTCTGTAGCGACCAATGAACAGAACATAGGCGCGGAGCAGATTAACAGCGCGATCCGTGAACTGGACCAGGTGATCCAGCAGAATGCAACTGCCGCGGAACAGGCAGCATCCATCTCCGACTCGCTTGCAACGCATTCTTCCGAACTAAAGACAGTCATCGGCTATTTCCGTCTATCCGATACCGGAGAGGCGGATCCGGTCAGAGCCGAACACGCACGGCCCCAGGATGATCACGAACCCCAAGGTGTGTTATCCGCGACGCAGTATCCTGCCCAGCCCAAAGCGACCGAAGTTACGCCGATCGTGCAGGAAGCGGCCGAGGCCACCCAGATTGATCTCCCTGATCAGTCGGAGTCGGCGCAGATAGGAGCAGTGCAGAAGGATGTTGCGGCGTCCGTCGGACGTGAAACCGCAAAAACGACCGCCAGCTCTCAGAGTTACTCTGTCAAGAGCGAGCCCGTCGTTGCGCCTCCGCGCAATTTTGAACGACCTGCAGATCTTGCGGAGACCGCTGCTTTCAGCGACGGCGCAGAACTGGACCTTTCCGACCCGTCTGACAGCGCTTCAGGCGGTGGTTTCGATCTCGAACTTGATCTCGATGCAACGGAAGCCGTTGCAACAGAAGTCTCTGATGCGGACTACGAAGCTTACCGGGGGTAAGACATGCTGGCAACTCAAGAAGATACCTATGAATCTGACCTGGCTTCAGGCGTTTCTCTGGCGGGGACCTATGTCACACTGGAACTTTCCGGCGTAACAATCGGGGTCGCTGTGCGACACGTTCGGGAAATCCTGGATCTGGTGGAGATCAGTCCGCTCCCCAGCGCCCCGCACAATGTCGAGGGCCTGATTGACATCAGGGGGGCGTCGATACCGATTGTTGATATGCGCCACTGGCTGGGCCTGTCCCATCAAGAAACCGGCGCAGACACACGGATCGTCGTTTTCGAGATTGAGGGCCAAGCCGGTCGTCAACCGATCGGGATTTTCGCCGACCGGGTCAAGGACGTGACCACGATTGTCGACACCGAGATCGAGGCCCCGCCAGAAGTCGCGACGGGTATGCCCGAGACCACATCGCTGGTCGGCGTCGCGCGCAAGGACGATTCCCTTATCTTCCTGCTCAATGTCACACAGCTGTTCGGCTCCGCCGATCTCGGTGGCTCGTTCTCTCTTTAAATCCGGAAGATCACAATGGCATTGCCACTGACTGTTAGCGATTCTGGCGATGCCAGTCTCAGCGCGGACGATCTAAAAATCTTAGCCAGAATAGCAGACACAGAAGCAGGCTTGTGTCTCACTGAAGGACATGTCTCGCACATCGAAGGCAGGCTGCGCGGCCGGATGAACGATCTGGGCTTGCCTGATCTGACCGCGTACTGCCGGTATCTGGACGCTGAAGGCGGCGCGGAAGAGCGCAAGCACTACATCCACCACCTCCTCACCCACACCACCAGTTTCTTCCGCGATGTCGCTCAACACGACTGGTTGGCATCGGAGGGGATGCAGCTTCTTGCCGACAGCAATCCTGGCCGCGTCGAGCCACTGCAGATCTGGAGTGCCGCATGTTCCAGCGGCGAGGAACTTTACTCTGCACTCATTCTGGCCGCCGACGCCTCCGAACGGATGTCCGCAAGATGGATGACGGGCAATGGGATCGGGACCGACATCTCCTCTGACGTCATCGAAAAGGCGCAAACGGCCATCTATACGCGCGAGGCGATCGCCACGATGCCCGAGGAACTGCGGCCAAAATATCTTCTGCAGGGCAAACGCGACCCGGACAGCATTCGCGTCGTCCCAGAGATCCGCGGTCGTGCGAAATGGCAGCTTGCCAATCTCACCCGGCCCGAAACATATGCGTTCTGTTCCGCCGATCTTGTCCTGCTTCGGAACGTGCTGATCTACTTCAGCAATGAAACACAGCAACAGGTGATGGGCAATGTCGTCGCTCGAATGCGGCCGGGCGGCATCCTGTTGACCGGACCAAATGAATCGACCCTCGCACGTGCCACGGGTCTGAGCACGATCCGACCGACGATCTACAGAAAGGACCCGGCATGAGCAGTCGCCAACCGATAAAGGTCCTGGTTGTTGATGACTCCGCGGTGGTACGCGAAACCCTTTCCTCCGTGATCGCCATGGACAGCCGGTTGACCGTCATCGGCGCTGCTGTCGATCCCTTCGATGCCGCGAAACACATAAAGGTTCAGGTCCCTGACGTGATCGTGTTGGACGTGGAAATGCCGCGGATGGACGGTATCACCTTTTTGCGCCGGATCATGTCACAGCGGCCGATCCCGGTGGTGATCTGCTCGGCCATGGTGCCCCAAGGCTCGAAAACCCTGATCGATGCGATGGAGGCCGGTGCCGTTGAAATCATTCAGAAACCGAAAGTCGGCACGCGGCAGTTCCTGGAAGAATCCTCGATGCAGATCAACGATCGGCTGGTTGCTGCGGCGACGGCGAAGCTTGACGTCAGCGGGCCGCGCAGGTCAGGCCCGGCACTCAGCCAGGCCCCGAATGTGACCCGCTATGGGGAAGGCTTCAACCTGATCGCAATCGGATCCTCAACCGGCGGAACGGAAGCGATCAAGACCCTTGTCAACGATCTCCCGAAGGACGGGCCGCCGATTGCGATCGTGCAGCACATGCCGGAGCATTTTACAGACGCTTTCGCAAAGCACCTGAACAACTCGGCCAAGGTCAAGATCATTGAGGCGGTCGATGGCACTGTTTTGCAACGCGGCACGGTCTCCATTGCGCCGGGAAACAGGCACATGAAAATTGTCCCCGCCGGCGGGGATAAATTCAGGGTTCAGGTCGAAGATGGCCCGCTTTTCAATCGGCATCGCCCGTCCGTCGACATGATGTTCAATTCGCTCTCAACATTCGCGTCCAGTTCTACCCTTGCTGTCATTCTGACGGGCATGGGCGATGATGGCGCGCGCGGCCTGAAAGCCATTCGTGACGCTGGCGGCACGACCCTCGGTCAGGACGAGGCAAGCTGCGTTGTCTATGGCATGTCAAGGAATGCCAAGATGCTGGGCGGCGTAATGCACGAGGTCAGCCTCGCCAAGATCCGCGAACTGATGTTAACCGGTCGCCGCGGGATTTCCGGCGCCGGGAATGGCGCCCGGCCCGCACGCAGGATCGCCTCGTAGCCTCAAAAGTCTAGCGCCAGTGCGAATGCCGCTGCTGCATGCTTAAATGCAACTCTGAAGTCGATTAACGGATCCTCACATTGCACTGAAGAAAGCTGTTGCGATGATTTCCCAATGGGCGCAGCGCAGGACGGTACCTTCCGACTTGGCGGCAGATTGTCGTTAATCGCAAACAGCTGTTTTGCGCGCTCATCAACCGGACAAAACGCGCTCTCCACCCCATTGCGTTCTCGAATTTTTGTTCGATGGGCTCCACTTCGGCTGTCCGCAACCAGACCGAAAGGCCACTGGTTTCCATGGATCACCGAAGGGCTTTGTCAAAGTCGTCAAGGTCCCAATCCATGATAATGCTCGCAGCAGACCGCATCTGCTGCCTGGTTCACGCTCCGACGTGGGCGAACTCCGGAACCAGGCACATCTCGCACCGGTCGCTGGGCATAAAAAAACCCGGGCCGTGGCCCGGGTTGGAAGTCGGGAGGCCGGTCTCCCGGCCCCCTGGGGATCTGAAGAAATCAGATGGTCTGTGATCCCTTGCCGAATTCCGGATAGGCATCCATGCCCAATTCGGCGGTGTCCAGACCCTGGATCTCGTCCTCCTCCGCGACGCGGATACCCATCACGATGTTCAGGATGATCCAGACGATCAGCGAGGCGACAAAGACGAAAGCTCCAACCACGATGATGGAGAAAAGCTGCGCCCCGATCGCCGCATCACCATTCGTGAAGACGACCGCGATCGTCCCCCAGATGCCTGCGAACAGGTGAACCGGGATCGCGCCGACCACATCGTCGATTTTGAACTTGTCCAGAAGCGGGATCGTGAAGACGACGATTGCACCGCCGACGGCCCCGATCAGGATCGATCCACCGATCGACGGGGTCAGCGGCTCTGCAGTGATCGACACCAGTCCGGCCAGCGCACCGTTCAGGATCATCGTCAAATCAGGCTTCTTGTAGACGATCTGGGTAAGGATCAGTGCCGACACCGCACCGGCCGCGGCCGCGGCGTTGGTGTTGGCAAAGATCCGCGAGCTGTCGGCGACGTTGCCCGCGGTGTTCATGTAGAGCTGCGAGCCACCGTTGAAGCCGAACCAGCCAAGCCACAGGGCGAAAGTTCCCAGCGTCGCCAGAGGCAGCGAGGATCCAAGCATCGGCATGACCTGACCGTCCTTGTACTTTCCAAGCCGCGGCCCAAGGATGATCGCGCCAGCCAGGGCTGCCCAGCCGCCGACCGAGTGAACGACCGTGGATCCGGCAAAGTCCAGAAACTCGGCACCGAACGTGGTTGCCATGAAACCCGTCTCATCATCCGGATAAAGCCAGCCGCCGCCCCATTTCCACGAGGCCTGGATCGGGTAGATCAGACCGGTCAGCACAATGGTGAAGATCAGGAATGGCCACAG
This sequence comes from Pseudomonadota bacterium, assembly GCA_039026295.1. Taxonomy (GTDB): domain Bacteria; phylum Pseudomonadota; class Alphaproteobacteria; order Rhodobacterales; family Rhodobacteraceae; genus Thermohalobaculum. The sequence goes on from JBCCMP010000024.1 coordinate 21,083, forward strand.
CTTGATCCGCTCGGCCAGTGCACCCGAGACGATCGACGCCGTCGCCGCACAGAACATCAGCTGGAAGAAGAAGTCAGAGCCAACCGATGCGTAGGACAGGTCCGGCTCGGCATCGGCCAGTCCGACCGGCTCCATGGCAGCCGACGCGAAAGCGCCGAGGTAACCCTCGATCGACCATCCATCGCCTGGATACATCAGGTTGTAGCCGACCAGATAGTACATGATCGCCGCAAAGCTGAAGAGACCCATGTTCTTGGTCAGCTGCATGGTCACGTTCTTGGACCGGACAAGGCCGGCCTCGAGCATGGCAAAGCCGCAGCCCATCCACATGACCAGGAAACCGGCCACGAGGAACATGAAGGTGTTGAAGATAAAGCCCACCTCGCCCAGCACGGGCGGGTTGGCGTCCTGGGCGACGGCCGATCCGGCCAGCAACGCGGTGCTGGCGGCGACAGCCCAGAATTTCCTGGATTTAAGCATGTATATCCCTCGCTTTTGGTTGTTAGAGAGCGTCGGCGTTGCGTTCGCCCGTCCGGACCCGCAGCGCCTGTTCCACATCGAGCACGAAGATCTTGCCGTCGCCGATCTTGCCCGTCTGTGCCGTGTTCGCGATTGTCTCGACGATCTGATCAACCTCGGTATCGTTCACGACGATTTCCAGCTTGAGCTTCGGCACGAAATTCACGGTGTATTCGGCACCGCGGTAGATTTCCGTGTGGCCGGACTGACGGCCGAACCCCTTGATTTCCGAAACCATCAGACCCTGGATGCCCAGGCCTGATAGGGCGGCCCTGACTTCTTCCAGTTTGAACGGTTTGATGACGGCGATGATTAGCTTCATGTGTGTCCCCGATCCTGCATCCGCAGATTTGGTGCGCGGTTTGATGCTGGGATGTCTTCAAGAAGCGTGCCAACTCTCCAAGGCAGGATAAAAACATATTAAAAACAACAGCTTATGGTGAAATTGGCCGCTCCGGCCTTGGGTCATTTGTTTAACGAAGGGTTAAAAAATAGGCATGAGAGTGATTTGTTTAAAATTTAGTCAGTATCTTTGATGTGCATGCGCATCAGCGCGAACCGATGTCCCGCCTTTTGACAGTTCGGCAAGGTTTCGCCTCACCGCCCGACTGATTTTCGTCGCTGCACCGCCGGCCAACAGCCTGCCAGAAAGCCGATCTGCCAGCATTGCACAGCGCTCAAACCAGCCTGAAAGGGGTCGATTGCAAATTGCGCCGCGCGCAATAATCCAGAATGTTGCCGGTCCGGCTGCAGGACTTCAAAGAACGACAACGCCCCATGACCGACA
>JBCCMP010000025.1:0-21460 GCA_039026295.1 Pseudomonadota bacterium
CATCACGAATTGAATGTAAAGCGGGCCTTTCAGCCTGCCGTCGCCTGCCATCTTCACCGCCTGGAAGATATGCGACAGATCGAATGCCTCGATCTCGGGCTTGATGTCGTGCGCCAGCATCTCCGATGACAGCCAATCCACCAGATTCGGCGAATTCTCGTAGATCCGGGTCGGGAAATTGTTCGACCCGACCGTCAGCGAAGCCATGTCCGGCCGCAGCGGCAGCATCCCGCCCCGCTCCTTTCCAGCGCCCGATCTGCCGCCGGTCGAAAACTGAATGATCATCCCGGGGCAATGTTTTTCCAGCCCCTCCTTCAGGCGGGCGAACTTATCGGGATCAGACGTCGCCGATCCGTCATCATTCCGCACATGCGCATGGCAGATGCTTGCACCGGCCTCGAAGGCTTCCTGCGTGCTTTCGATCTGTTCAGAGACTGTGATCGGTACCGCCGGATTATCGGCCTTGGTCGGCACCGAGCCCGTGATCGCGACACAGATGATGCATGGTTTCCCCATGGCTTTCCTCCTTTGACCTGCCGTCATGACTTGCGCATTCCGCGACCGTGAATACCATGACACCGAAGCCGGACCGGTCGCAAGAAGCCGCGTTCATAGCCAGGGTGAACAGGTGCGGGGCTGGTGTTTTCCGGCCCTTGGGGTTACGTGAAAGCTTGGTCTGCGTGTTCGGGGGGTACCGTAGTCCAAATCCGTTCGGGGGGAATTCGTGGAAAGCATTCTATTTCTGGAGCGGCTGGACGCGGAAGCGCGTGACGTCCTCTCTCAGCAAATGACAACGCGCCGGTACAGCCGGGATGAGATCATCATCGGTCAGAACGAAGAAAGCTCGGACGTCTTCTTCGTGATCGAGGGCAACGCCCGAGTGACAATCTTCTCGGAAGAAGGCAAGGTTGTGGCTTATCGCGATCTCAGCACCGGCGACATCTTTGGGGAATACTCGGCCATCGACGGACGCCCGCGTTCTGCCAGCGTTGTGGCCGCCGGGGACCTCCGCGTCGGCAGGCTTGCCGTTGCGCAATTCCGCGAGCTTGTGGAATCGCATCCGCCGTTCACCTGGGCGTTGCTCAGCCATCTGTCGCATCAGTCACGCAACATGACCGAGCGGATCTTTGAATTCTCGACCATGCTGGTCCGTGACCGCCTGATCTCGGAACTGACCCGTCAGGCGGAACTGGCAGGGATCGAGGATGGCACAGCCATCTTAACGCCCGCCCCGACCCATTTCGATCTGGCCAGTAAAATCTCGACCCATCGCGAGGCCGTCTCGCGCGAAATGAGCCGCCTGTCGAAACTGAAGCTTATCACCAAGCACGGCGGCGCGCTGATCCTGCACGACCTGGAAAAGCTGTCCGCACTTAGGTGAACGCTCCCCGCTAGCCTTGGCAGAGAGGCGAACCATAAAATTCAGGCTGTGCCGGCGGTTTCCTGCTGGGCCCGCACCTCTTCTAGCTTGGCACGGTAGAGGCTTGCAAAATCCACATTGTCCAGCATCAGCGGCGGGAAGCCCCCGTCGCGCGTGACATCGGCCACGACACGCCGCGCAAACGGCAAAAGCTGCCTTGGACATTCGATGAAGAGGACCGGGTGCATGTGTTCCTGCGGCACGTTCAGGATGTCGAAGACGCCTGCATAGTCCAGTTCGACGATGAAGCGCGTCGACTCCCCGACGCTTGCGGTCGCGTTGACCTTCATCGCGATCTGGAACCTCGTCTCGCTGATCGCGTTGGCGTCCAGGTTCACCTGAACATTGATTTCGGGCGTACCGGCGTCCTGATTGTTTTCCTGCGCTGCCACGTTTTCGAATGACAAGTCGCGCGTGAAGTGCGCTGCCATCCGGATGACCGGGGGCTCGGTCGGTTGTTCGGCCGCGCCATTGCCTGGGATGGCATCACCGGCATTCGCAGTTTCGTCAGACATCGCAATCCTCGGGACGTGCTCGTTGATTTGAGCGCGGCCTACCAGATTGCTCAAGGACCCGCAACGTATCAGCGCGGGTCGTGATCCAACTGCGGCCCGTCCGGTGATCGGGGTTCGGGACGGACCTCGGAATACTCCCCATCTACCGTCGTTCCGTCCGAAAAACCGCCACGCCCGCCACGTATTCCCGCCTGGAAATGGAAGCCGGACGTCCCGCCCTGCGACGCGATCGTGATCCGCGACGATGCCCAGCGCCACAAGGCGGCGCGAACCGGTGGCATCAGCAGCAAAAAGCCAACCGCATCGGTGAAAAATCCCGGCGTCAGCAGCAGTGCACCGGCAACCAGGATCATCGCGCCGTCGGCGAGCAGGTGCCCGGGCGCTTCGCCCGCGGCGAGGCGGGCCTGAAAGCCCTGCAGGGCCGCAATGCCCTGCCGCCGCAGCAGAATCGACCCGACAAGCGCGGTCAGGATGACGACGGCCACCGTGGGCCACGTCCCTATCAGCCCGCCCACCTCGATGAACAGGGCGATTTCGATCACGGGAACCGCAAGCAGAAGAAGAAAGAGCCGCATTCAGGCCCCCTTGCCGCAGGGGGTGCGGGTGTCGTGGACTCTGTGCATCATTGCCCCTACATAGGTGCTCGGAACGGACAATGGCAATGACCCGGCCAAAATATGCGGCCGCGGCACCGCAAAGCGACGCGAAAGGGCGTGCTATATGAGCAGCGACATGATTGAACTTCTGGTGCTGATCGCGCTGGCAGCCGTCGTGCTCTACCGTCTGAAATCGGTAATCGGCACCCGCACGGGGCACGAAGGCCAGCCGGATTACATGCGGGAGGCGGGCGACGCTCAGGCGACCGATACGGGCGACCAGGGCGCGACCGTTACCCCTATAACCCCGCCCGTCGACGACGAGGAAGAGGTCGAAGATCGCTCGGACGTGCCCGAGGGCAGTCGCGAAGCGCTGGATCAGATCCGCAAGGTCGAGCCGGGCTTTGACGTCCATGCCTTTGCCGAAGGCGCGCGCGGCGCATACGAGATGATCCTGATGGCCTACGAAGAAGGCGACCGACAGACACTCCAGTCCCTGCTGGCGCCCGATGTATTCCAGGCATTCGAACAGGGCATCGTCGGGCGAGAGGAAGAGGGCCTGCACGTCGAAGCCCGCTTCATCGGCGTTCGCGAGGCAACGCTGACCGACGTCGCGTTCGAAGAAGACACAAAAATCGCCGACGTCACGGTCCGCTTTGTCGGCGAGCTGATTACGGCGGTCCGGGATGCCGAAAACCGTGTGGTTGAAGGTGACCCGAACGAGGTTCGTCGCCAGTCCGATACCTGGACCTTCAGCCGCGAAATGGGCTCGGTCGATCCGAACTGGCTTCTGACCGGCACCGGCGGCTGACGTCGGTGCGGTTGTGTCTGGCAAAAGCGGCAGGCAGCGCCGCGGACCACGGACTCTGACCCCGGACGAGCGCAGGCTCTGGGACCGGGTCGCAGCGACGACATCTCCCGCCAGATCCGGTGTCCCGCGCGAGGAATCCGAAGCAGCCGGGCTGGAAGCGCCGTCTGCGCTGCCTGAGATGCCGGTCGCGTCTGCAAAGCCTCTGGCGCGTCCCGTTCTGCGCGGCCGCATCGTCAAACCGTCATCGCGGGTCGAGTCGGGAACAGCGGCCTATTTGGCCGGTCCCGAAGTCGGCCCGGTCGGACGGCCTGAAGCAGGGCTCGACCGGCGGACCGCGGACCGGCTGCGCAAAGGGGCCCGGACACCGGATGCATCGGTCGATCTGCACGGCATGTCGGCGGAACGCGCGCATCGGGCGTGCCTGCTGTTTTTGTCGGACGCGCTCGCCCGTGGCTGCCGGATGGTTCTGGTCATCACCGGCAAGGGACAACGGTCAGACGAGCGGGACTTCATGTCTCCGGGCCGGGGCGTCCTGCGCGAGTCCCTGCCCGGCTGGCTTCGTGCCTCCGTTTTGGGTGTCTCGTTCGTCGGAATCTACCAGGCGAATCAGCGCCACGGCGGGGAAGGCGCCTTCTACGTCTACCTGAAAAAACGGCGCTGACGGCGCACTCTGCCGCGTCAACGGAAAGAAGGGGAACCCCTCGAAAGCGCAATTAAAGAGAAGTTAGCAGTCTTCTGGCGGCCACGAAGGTTTCAAATGACCCTTCAATCAACACCTCTGCAAAGGGCTATCGCCAAAAGGCGCTGACCCGGGCGAAGGGTTGGTCTTCAACCCGCCATTCAGCCCGCCCGCATCGCCGCCCGCACCATCCTCTCCAGCGCATCCAGAAACCGCGACCGGTCGGCTTTGGTAAAAGCCTTGCCGCCGCCGCCCTGATTGAGCGGATTGGCGGCGCGCAGGTCCGCCATCAGATCCCGCATCGCCAGCGCATTCCCGATGTTGGCCTGCGTGAATGCCTCGCCATTGTGCTTGATCGCGCGCGCCCCGGCCTCGATGCACTTGGCCGCCAGCGGAATGTCCCCGGTCACGCAGATGTCCCCGGGTCCGGCCCGGTCCGCAATCCACTTATCAGCGACATCAGGGCCGTCAGGGACGATGACCGTTTCCACCAACGGGTGAGGATCAGGCCGAATGCCGCCGTTCGAGACAACATAGACTTTGAGGGAGTGCCGGTCCGCGACGCGAAGCGTCTCTGTTCGAACCGGACAGGCGTCAGCGTCGATGAAGAGGCGGGTCATTCTTCGGGCGTAGATTGCATTGAGGTCGACTTCGACAGCATTCCCGACTCTGTCAGCTTGACCAAGGAGTCGAGGATCAATCTGCTAGCCACCTCGGCGCGATTCCCGCCATGGAGGCCGATCTCGACAAGTTCCTCAAGTTTATCAATGGCTTGCACTGGAAGCGTGATACTTATTGATGGTTTCCGAGCCATATTTCCAGTGTTATGGCATTGGATATACATTGCAATTACAATGATTGCGATTGACGCCTCTGCCCAGTTGATGTATGTAACCTGTAATGTGACGCTTGACGGAATTCAGTCCTAGTGGCATCCCATTGCCATGATTGATCCAAGCCGAATTAAGAGCAAGGCTCTGAAAAGATGCTGGGTCCGGGGCGACACGAGCAAAATTAATCCCGATTGGGTGCGTCGGGTTCAGCGCATCCTTGCGCAACTGAATGTAGTAGTGTCACCCGATGAGATGGATCTGCCGGGATTCGGATGGCACAAATTGAGTGGTGATCGTAAAGAGACCTATTCTGTGACAGTCAGCTCAAACTGGCGCGTCACTTTCAAATGGGACGGTGATGGGCCATACGACTTGGATCTGGAAGACTACCATGGCAACTGACATCGAAAATATCGGCTTCGCGCCGCCTCATCCAGGCGAGATTCTACGTGAAGATATTCTTCCAGCATTAGGAATGAACGTGACTGCGCTTGCTTCACATCTTGGCGTGACCCGACAGACGATTTCTAGGCTGTTGAACGAGAAAAGCTCGGTCTCTACCGAGATGGCGCAAAAGCTAGGGAAAGCTCTGGGCAACGGTGCCAGGTATTGGCTGGCTCTGCAGCTTCAGCACGACCTGTGGCACGCGGAGCACAACGGATCTGCGGAAAACGTAGAGCCACTTAACTGGAAAACCCCAAACGCATCTTAAAGAACATACCGACTTACATCCGTCGACCGCGCCAGATCGCCAAGCTGTTCTTCGACCATGGCCGCGTCCACCTGAATGCTCTCTCCACCCCGGTCCGGGGCGGTGAAGGACAGCTCTTCGAAAACCCGCTCCATCACCGTGTGCAGGCGGCGGGCGCCAATGTTTTCGACCTGCGCATTCACTTCCGCTGCGATCCGCGCCAGGGAATCGATACCGTCGCTCGAGAACTCGACTGTGACGTCCTCGGTGCCCATCAGGGCGGCATACTGGCCGGTCAGGGCATTGTCAGTCTCGGTTAGAATGCGACGGAAATCTTCCTCGGTCAGCGCGCGCAGCTCGACCCGGATCGGCAGGCGGCCCTGCAGCTCGGGCAGCAGATCAGACGGTTTGGCGATGTGGAAAGCGCCGGAGGCGATGAACAGAATGTGGTCGGTGTTCACGGCCCCGTGCTTCGTGGAGACGGTCGTTCCTTCGATCAACGGCAACAGGTCGCGCTGCACACCCTCTCGCGAGACATCGGCCCCCCTTGTCTCCGCCCGGGCGCAGACCTTGTCGATCTCGTCCAGGAAGACGATGCCGTTCTGCTCCACCGCCTCGATTGCCTCCCGGGTGATCACTTCCTGATCGACCAGCTTGTCGGCCTCTTCGTCAATCAGGATCTTGTAGCTTTCTGAAACCGAGGTCTTCACGGTCTTGGTTCGGCCCGAAAAAGCCTTTCCGAAAAGATCACTAAGGTTTGCCATGCCGATCTGACCGCCACCGCCGGGCATGTCCAGGAACGGCATCGGGTTGGAAGCATCGGCGATTTCCAGCTCGATCTCTTCGTCGTCCAGTTCGTTGTTACGCAGTTTTTTGCGGAAGAACTGCCGGGTCGCTTCCGAGCTGTCGCCTTTCACCAGTGCATCGATCACCCGGTCCTCGGCTGCATCGTGTGCCTGCACGCGGTTCTGATCGCGCTTGTTTTCGCGGGTCATTATGATCGCGCTTTCAACCAGATCTCGGATGATCTGCTCGACATCCCGACCGACATAGCCGACCTCGGTGAACTTCGTCGCCTCGACCTTCAGGAATGGCGCATTGGCCAGCTTTGCCAGGCGGCGCGAAATCTCTGTCTTGCCGACACCCGTGGGCCCGATCATCAGGATGTTCTTCGGATGTATCTCTGCCTGCATGTCGGCAGACAGCTGCTGACGGCGCCACCGGTTGCGCAACGCCACAGCAACGGCCCGCTTGGCATCTTTTTGACCGATAATGAACCGATCAAGTTCCGATACGATCTCGCGCGGGGTCAGGTTGGTCATGGATGTCCTTCGGCGGCCGTGGCAGGCACTGGTGCGGGTTTGGTGTCACGCATAAGGCCAGTAGCGCCACCACCAGCCCATACCGTCGCGTCGGCGCGGGATACGGCCCCCGGGGCCCAGAGTCCACCCGCGCGCCAGCGATATCTGGTGCAAGGGAAGCCACAGGACAAGGTCAGCCAGCGCAATCAGCAAAAGCACCAGTGCCCAGTCATCGAGTGACGGCCGCCAGACGGCCCAGCCAAAGGTGCTCGCCAGTGCGATCATCAGCGGTTTGGAAATCGCCAGATGGACCGCCAGCATGACAGCCACACGGTTGATCCTCAGCGCCCAGACGGCACCTGCGATCCAGATGATCAGCAGAAGAAACAAATCCAATGGTCCGGGCAGACCTGCCAGGATCCGGCCGACAATCAATGCCAGGACGCCGGCCCCGACGATGTGCAGCGGACGGGCCGATGCAAGCCCGAAATCGTCGCCCTTCAGATCCAGATGTCTGGCCAGTAATACGGCGACCAGTGACAGCGCACCGAAAACGCTCATCCAAAGCGGCGAGCCAATCAGTGCGGCCAGAATGCCGCGCGGGCTCAGCCCCTCGACCTTCTGAAGCCCTTCGCCGCTGGCGCCGTAACTCGCCAGAAACAGCGAAATGATTGCAAAGGTGATGATCGGAGAGACGAGGCCGGGCAGCCGGAAGCGGAAGAGATAAGTCGTCATCGACAGCGAAGCGACACCCGTCAGGATCGCGAGGCTGGTGATCATATTGGGCTCGCGGATCGGCGTGGTGGCAAGCCCCACCGAGATGCCGAGACTGAGAGAGCCCGCCAGCGCCAGGGCGCTGGTCGGCCAGACAAGCCCGCGCTGGCTGCCGAAAACCTCGGCCAGCAGCCAGCCCAGAACAGCGGTCGCGGCGAAGAACTTGGCTGATACGGCTTCGTTTCCGCCACCTGTGGCCCAGAACATCAGGACAATCAGGCAGAACCAGCTGACCATTATGGCAAGAGCCATCAGCGCCTGCCGACCCCGCCCCTCCAGTGGGCGCCCGGCCGGATCAACGCGCGCCGGGCGCTCTGTCGGATCAGTATCTGCCATCAAACTTTCCCCCACACCGGGAAATTCTGGCATGCATAGCCGCCATCGGTAAAGACAGGTTTCAGGCGTCGATGACTTCCAAAACCGCATTTCCGTTTGTGTAGACACAGATCGACGCGGCAATCTCCAGCGCTTTGCGCGCAGCTGTCTCGGCATCCAGGTCCAGATCAGCCATCGCCCTGGCAGCCGCCAGCGCGTAGTTGCCGCCGGATCCGATGGCGGCCACCCCGCCCTCCGGTTCCAGAACATCCCCCGCGCCGGTCACGACCAGCAGATCTGCGCCGTCCGTGACGATCAGCATGGCCTCGAGGTTCCGAAGATACTTGTCTGTTCGCCAGTCCTTCGCCAGTTCAACGCAGGCGCGTGTCAGCTGACCGGGATTGGCTTCCAGCTTAGTCTCCAACCGCTCAAGCAGGGTGAACGCGTCCGCCGTTGCGCCTGCAAATCCGCAGACCACGTCGTGCCCGCCGGGTGACAGACGGCGCACCTTGCGGGCATTTCCCTTGATCACCGTCTGGCCAAGACTGACCTGTCCGTCTCCGGCAACTGCAACCTTGCCGTGTCGCTTGACAGCGACAATTGTCGTGCCGTGCCAGCCGGGAAAATTCTGTTCGGTCATATGTTTCTCCATGTCGGCTGACTTAAGACGCTGATCTGTGATTTACCAGCCAATTGCGGGCCGCCGCCGCCCACGATATAGGGGGCACGCAATTTCAGGGAACGCCCATGCGCACGGCCAGCATCAGCCGCAAGACGGCAGAGACCGAGATTACCGCCGAGATGAACCTCGACGGGACCGGGACATATGACAACCAGACCGGCATCGGATTCTTCGATCACATGCTCGACCAGCTGTCCCGCCATGCCCTGATCGATATGAAGGTGCATGCGATCGGCGATCTGCACATCGATGATCACCATACGGTCGAGGATGTCGGCATCGTGCTGGGTCAAACTCTGTCGAAAGCGCTGGCCGACAAAAAGGGCATTCGACGCTACGGATCGTGCCTTTTGCCGATGGACGACACCCTGGTGCGTGCCGCACTGGACCTGTCGGGCCGACCGTTCCTTTTCTGGAAGGTCGACTTTACGGCCCCGAAGATCGGCACGTTTGACACCGAACTGGTGCGTGAGTTCTTTCAGGCTTTCTCAACCCATGGCGGGATCACCCTGCATGTGGAACGCATCGATGGCATCAATGCCCATCACATTGCGGAAGCGGCCTTCAAAGCGGTGGCCCGAGCCCTGTGTGAAGCGATCGAGACCGATGCTCGCAAGGCCGATGCGATCCCGTCCACCAAGGGCAGTCTCTGAGATGGCGCTGTACACCATACATGAACGGCCCGGCCGCGATCTGGAAGCCGTACGCGACGGCAAGGATCTGCTGGCCTTTTTCGCCCCGCCGGTATGGGCGGTATGGAATGGTCTCTGGCTGACCCTTTTGGGCATGACTGTTCTGACGATCATCGTCGCGGCCATTTCGCCCTTTGGGCTGATACCCTTTTTTTATGGTCTCTCGTTTGTCGTGGGATTGGAAGGTGCCGAGATCCTGCGTCTCGAACGCCGCGCCTTCGGCTGGCGTGAAGTCGGTGCCGTTGATGCCGAGACACCGGAGGGTGCCGAAGAGCTGTACCTTGCAGGACACGCCGCATGACAACGGCGATCATCGACTACAAGTCCGGCAATCTGCGGTCTGCCGCGAAAGCCTTCGAGCGGATGTCAGCAGAAGTTGATGGCGGTGCGATTGTGGTCACGGATGACCCGGACACCGTCACCAAAGCCGACCGCATTGTGCTACCGGGCGTGGGGGCATTTGCCGACTGCCGCCAGGGCCTGATGTCGGTGGACGGTCTCTTCGACGCGATTTCGAACCGGGTGGCGGCGGGTGCGCCTTTTCTGGGCATCTGCGTCGGTATGCAGTTGATGGCGACGCGCGGGCTGGAATTTGGCGAGACACCGGGGTTCGGCTGGGTTGCAGGCGATGTGGTCAAGATTGCGCCGACCGATGCTGCGTTTAAAGTCCCGCATATGGGGTGGAACGATCTGTCATTGATGTCCGATCATCCGGTTCTGTCCGGCATAGAATCCGGACAGCACGCCTATTTCGTTCACTCGTTTCATCTGGAAGCCCAGCATAATGCCGACATTCTGGCGGCTGTGGAATATGCTCAGCAACTCACGGCGATCATCGGGCGCGACAACATGATCGGGACGCAGTTCCACCCGGAAAAGAGTCAGGCGACGGGTCTGCGGCTGATCGCTAATTTCTTGCGCTGGTCACCCTGATCCGGCGCGTTCACGGTTTCGCTCCTTTGGCTGTTTCGCTAAGCTAAGGCAGACAAACTGGAGAGGGTTCATGAGCACCATCACCCGCAGAACTGTCCTTGCCGCCGCGCTTGCCACTGCCGCGACCGGTGCCAGTGCCGCGGCACTTCAGAAGGACGAGATCTACACCGACATGCATGGCCACGCCCTCAAAGGTTATGACGCCGTTGCCTATCATCTGGAGCGAAAGCCGGTTCGCGGTGAAAAAGTTTACCAGTTGGAGTGGAAAGGCGCGAAGTGGCTATTTTCGAGCGCCGAGAATATGGAAAAGTTTCGTGCGGACCCGGAACGCTGGGCCCCGCAGTATGGTGGTTACTGCGCGTGGGGCATCGCAAAGGACCGCATCGTCGGCATTAACCCTACGATCTTCCGGATATTTGACGATAAGCTGTATCTGAACCTGAACATGAAGGTTCATAAGGAATGGCTTGGCACCCACAGCCAGTTCATCTCACGCGCGAACGAAAAGTGGCCGTCGATACTGGTCTACAAATAGCCTAGTGACCGGCGCTGCACCGCTGGGCTCAGGACAGCGCCGAGGAAATTCAGCTTACTTGACCCGCGTCCAGTCCTGACCGCGGCAGATCAGGCCACCCAGCACGCAGCCGGACACCGTTAGGACATCGCCCTTCAACTCCATGGTCGATGAATAGGTCTCGTTATCGTCGGGTGCCCAAATCGTGCCGTCGTCCCATTCGTTGGAACCATCTGCGACCATGTCCTGAATAATGTTCCTGCCGACCCATTCAGGGGCTGGCGCGTTGGGATCTGCGGCGAATGCCTCGAGGATCTTTCCACAGACTTTTGCGCCGTCACCGGCGCAAGGACCGATATCCACGTGGATGTAGCCGCCTTCGTCATTGGGTGCACTTTTCCAAACTCCGAAAACGTCGTTCGCCAATGCTGTGCTTGCCATCAGCGCTAAGCCAGCGGCCAGTCCGATCACGCGCATGGTGATAACCTCCCTGATCACTCTGTTATCGGAAAGGAGTTAGGGGCGTGAACGCGGAAAGGTCAACGCCGACGGGCGGGAAAAATGAAAAATTTCATAAAAATTTACCGCTAGGCTAGCAGGCTTACTCCGCAAAAGCGGCCAATGTCAGAGATAACTTCTGATGATCTCCGCCATACGCTCTGGCCCGAGGATCGGGGGAAGCAAGGTCAGAACAGATCCGTCTGACCCGATCAGATAGATGAAGCTGCCATGGGCATAAACCGGATTGCCTTCCGGGTCGTCGAAGATCTTTTCGCTTTCTACCTGAAAGGCATCACGCGCTTCTGCCAAAGCGTCTTCTGAACCCGTCAGTCCGCGCAGCCGCGGGTGCCATTTCGCCAACGCAGGACCCATGCTTTCGGGCGTATCCCGTGCCGGATCAACGGTGATCAAAAGTGGCGTGATCCGATCAGCATCGGCTTTCAGCAAATCAAGCGCCTCGCCAAGGCGGGGCAGCGCGACAGAACAGATTGCCTCGCAGTTCGCATACCCAAAGAATATGGCGATGGGCTTTCCGGAGAAGTCCGCCTGGGAGACTGGGTGCCCATCCTGATCAATCAGATTGAACTCCGCCCGAATGTCTACCGGGAACGGCAGGCCAGGCGTCGGCTGACCGTTCTGGGCCGCCGTCTCGGCCTTATGGGCGGCGGCCTCTTCGGACGTCGAGTGAACCACCCCGTCATGGGCGAGTACCGGGCCCGTCAGTAGCGTCGCTGCAACCACCGCCCAACGCATCAGTAGTTCTCTTCGATGAAGACCTTGTCAGCTTCGTGACCAAGACCCAGCCAGCCCTTCGCTTCGATCTCGGCCACAACAGCTGGATCTTTCCGGAACCATGGGCCCTTCACGTCGGCGACGTCTTTATTTTCGCGATTCCAGACACGCGTCCAACGCTTTGCTGCGCCCCATTTGTCGGAACCTTCCCGCAGAATCGACTTGACCATGTAGACCTTTGTCGGTGCGACCTCTGGGTCGCCAACCAGAAATCCGTCCACGGTAACGGTTTGCCCACAATAGGCTGCCAGATCGACCGTAGCGCCGTTGAAGGACGTCTGCGCGTTCTTTGCGCCCAGGACCAGCACGCCGTCTTTTTCGCGTACCAGACCCATCTGGCGCTTCCCCGCACCGCAGTTTTCCGGGCAGTCACCGGTCAACTCGCAAAGCACGTCTACGACGCGTGCTTTGAAGAGCGCGGGCTCTGAACCCTGCACACCCGATCCAAAGCCCTTTGCCTGGCTGCCCTCCGAGAATTCTCCCTCGGCCATAGCAGGCCCAGCCAGAACCACCGCCAACGCGGCCGCTATTATCATCCGCATCGGTTCAGCCCCCTGTCACGCTTTCCGGAATCGCGAAGTCCGGGGTTACGCCCCATTCGTCATGATTCTGGTTGGTGGTCCCGTTATTGGCGATGACGCTTTCGACGATCAAATAGTTGATCCCGTCCCGGCGGTGCAGGATCCCGTCCGCCTCAATCTCGTTCGATTGGACGCTGAGCAGCGTGCCGCCCGCCACGTCAGGGTTCCCTTGCCATTTCAGAACCATGTAAACTGTACCGTCTTCGGCCAGTACCCCGACTGGAATGCCGCCGGCCGCGCACCAAAGCGCGCATGTATGGTGAGCCGAGCCGGTCACGCTCTCTGGCGGCCCCATCACGCCCGAAAAGTAGCACCAGGTGTCAATGATCTCGCCCTTGACCTGAACGCGTTCTCCCTCGGCGGCAAAGGCCGACGTAGCCATCAATGCCACAGCCGCTGCCATGAGTAGTTTTCGGAACATGTGTTGCTCTCCTTGTTGCTGCCTATAAGCGTGCGCCGAGGGCACGCTCCGCGCAAATCACAATCTTGCGCGGGTGGTTTTTTTGCGCCTGCCGGGATAAGCGGACGCGCAAATACCGGAGCCCGCCGATGATCCTCTATCCCGCTATCGACCTGAAAGACGGCCAGTGCGTGCGATTGTTGCGCGGCGAGATGGACCAGGCAACCGTCTTCAATGATGATCCGGCAGCGCAGGCGCTTTCTTTTCAGGACGCCGGATGCCGTTGGATTCACCTGGTTGACCTGAACGGGGCGTTTGAAGGGGAACCGGTAAACAGTGCAGCAGTTGAAGCCATTCTGGCGGCAATTGCGGTCCCTGCCCAGTTGGGCGGCGGTATCCGGGACATTGCGACAATCCAGATGTGGCTGGCCAAAGGGCTGTCGCGGATAATCCTTGGAACCATTGCGGTACGCGATCCTGATCTGGTTCGCGACGCGGCGCGCGCCTTCCCGGGCCGGATCGCTGTCGGAATCGATGCCCGCGGAGGCATGGTCGCCGTCGAGGGATGGGCTGAAACGACAGACATCACCGCCTTGGATCTCGCCCGAAAGTTTGAAGACGCGGGTGTTGCCGCGATCATTTACACCGACATTGATCGTGATGGCGCAATGCAGGGGCCGAACGTCGACGCGACAGCGGACCTGGCACGCGCGGTATCAATACCGGTGATCGCATCTGGCGGTGTATCATCCGTCGATGATCTTGTGGCGTTACGGGACTGCGGTGCGGATCTGGATGGCGTGATCTCTGGACGCGCGCTCTATGATGGGCGGATCAGTGTCAAAGAGGCTCAGCGCGTTTTGGGAACTTGATTGAAGTGATTTCCTGCGCTGAGACGCGCCAAGCAAGAGCAGCCTAAACCGCCGATCAACTAGCATGTAACCGCCCTGAAGACTCGAGGCGGGTACAAAACTACCAGCGGATAGCGTCTACTCTGTGGCTTTGCCGATCAGGTTTTTCAAAGCGCCAGCAGCTTTTCCGACAGCCGGGCTATCGACACCGTGCTCTTCTGCCAGAGCCTGCATGGCAGGATAGGCGATGACCGTCTTGCCGTCTGAATTCTCGTAAATGTGCACCTTCAGTGGCAGGTCGATTCCCATGGATGGCGAGGACTGCATCATCGGCGTGCCGAGTTTCGGATTCCCGAAGATCAGAAGCTGGTTTGGCGCCAGTTCCTGGCCAACCTTGGCGGCCCCTCCGGCGTGGTCGATCCGCGCAAAGACGGTCGCTCCTGCGCCTTCTACAGCAGCCTGAAGTTTGTCCATCGTTTGCTGAACATCCCAGTCACCGGTCATGCTGGTCATATGATCAGCCTGGGCGGCCGGTGCTGTCAGCATAGCAGCAGTGGTGAAAGCAGCAGCAGCGATTGCGGCAAGGCGCATGATTGTATCTCCCCGTATCTCGTCTATGGTCGCGCGCAAAAGAAGCGCCGACGCGTTGAAACATCAAACAACTTTGTCGTGAGTTGCCTATGCTGAAAACACGCATCATCCCGTGCCTCGATGTCAAGGACGGACGCGTGGTGAAAGGCGTGAATTTCGTCGACCTGATCGACGCGGGCGATCCGGTTGAGCAGGCAAAGGTCTATGACGATGCCGGTGCGGACGAGCTGTGTTTTTTGGACATAACCGCGTCGCATGAAAATCGGGGCACAATTCTCGATGTTGCACGCCGAACAGCCGAACAGTGTTTCATGCCCCTTACGATCGGTGGGGGTGTTCGCACGGTTGATGATATCCGTGCGCTGCTCCTTGCAGGCGCCGACAAGGTCTCGATCAACACGGCCGCGGTAAAAGATCCGGATTTCGTCGCCCGCGCATCCGATAAGTTCGGTGCGCAATGCATCGTCGTCGCCATCGACGCCAAAGCAGTCGGCCCGGACAAGTTTGAAATCTTCACACATGGCGGACGAGAACCCACCGGGATCGACGCGGTAGAGTTTGCCAAGTTGATGGAGGCGAAGGGCGCCGGAGAAATCCTGTTGACCTCCATGGACCGCGACGGAACGAAATCGGGCTTCAACCTGCCGCTCACACGTGCCGTGTCAGAGGCAGTAAAGATCCCAGTCATAGCCTCAGGCGGCGTGGGCACGCTCGATCATCTTGTGGAAGGCGTCACAGAGGGTCAGGCGTCGGCCGTCCTCGCAGCGTCGATTTTCCATTTCGGCGAATTCACGATCGCCGAGGCGAAGGCTCACATGGCCGAACATGGTGTGGCGGTGAGGCTATGACCAATCTGCTCACGCGCTTGGACGAGACGATCGCGTCGCGCCGGACAGCTGACCCCGGTTCGTCCCACACTGCAGCGCTACTGGCGAAAGGCCCTGCCAAGTGCGCGGAAAAGTTTGGCGAAGAGGCGGTCGAGGCCATCATCGAAGCTGTTCGCGGCGATCGCGAGGCGCTGACGCGTGAAGCGGCTGACGTAATTTATCATTTGATGGTCATGCTTGCGGCGCAGGATCTGTCTTTCAGTGATGTTCTGTCAGAGCTGGAACAGCGTGAAGGCACGTCAGGTATCGTTGAAAAGGCCACGCGGCAGGGGTGACGGATCGTTTTCCCGTATTGGTCATCAACCGTTTGGTCGATCGCGATCGCTGGGCGGGTTTCTGCGCCGCCGCCGAAAAGGTGGGGGTGGTGCCGGAACGGATTGACGCCCTGGATGCGCATCGGCCTGGCTTTCCGTTCGCGATCTACGCCGATCTTATCGGACGAACATTCTGGGGAAACGACACGGCGAAACCGGGGGCAATTGGCTGTTTCCTAAGCCACAGACGTGCCTGGCAGAAGCTTGTCGATGATCAGATTCCAATAGCCCTGATTTGCGAGGACGATGCCCGCCTGGTTGAGGACGTGGAGCATCTTGCCCGCGATGCTGCCAGGATCGAAGACCTCGATATACTGTTTGCGAACGACCGGCTGGCGAGTTGGACAGCAAACGAAACACTTCCGGTCAGCCTGCCGCGAGTTCTGGCCGATCTCGCCGAAAGGGGCGGGCCAAAGGGTGCGAACCTGAAGGCCTCCCCTGGCGGTGATGCCTATGTGGTCACGATGAAGGGTGCCCGGCGATTGCTTGAGATTACGCAGCAGCAGGGCATTCTTTGCGGCGTCGATTGGGCGATTGTCTGGAACGGGCTCAGCCCGGGTGACCCTATCCCGGCGAATTTCCCGGAGTTAGCAGCACTATCCGAATATGCTCCGCCCCCGGCGGGATTGAATGTATATGTCCGTCCTCAACCGGTCGCGCATCTGGCGGAAGATACGCCAAGCGTCCTGCGCCATTCTGTCGAAGTACCAATTCAGGCTTTGATCAAACGGGATTGGTCGCTGGCGCACAGCGAATTCGTCGCGACCTTGTTTCTATCTGGCAATGAATTGAATTTTGCCGGGCGGGCCGGGCCAGACCCGGTGATGGCGACGCATCGGTCAGGTGAGATCTGGGATGAACAGGGTTTGCGTCTTCTGCTGGAGCGTTTTCCAGACGGAGGCCACTTTGTGGACGTAGGCGCGCACATCGGGAACCATTCTGCCGTTATGGGCCGCGTCGGAAACGCAGCTAAATTGACGATCGTGGAGCCGAATGATGAAGTGCACAAACTCCTGCTAACCAACCTGTCCGTCAACGGTTTGAGCGATCGCGTGAACCTTGCAGCACCGCTGGTGGCTCTTGGATCGCGTCCTGGGAAAAGCTGGATGTTGCGCAACCGCAAAAGAAGCTCAGAGACAATGGTGAAGGTGGATCCGCCAACCGCCCAAGACAGCTCTGTGGTCGAGATTGACGTGATCACGGGCGATGACTGGCTTCAAAATCAGGCGATTGATGCCATCAAGATCGACACATCAGGCAGTGAAATCGATGTCCTGCGAAGCGTTGCAAAAGTCCTGTCCAGCCAAGCACCAAGCATTTTGTTGGACCATGCCGATAATGGATTGGACCGCGTTTCGCGCGTGGCTGACCAGTTACACTACCGTGTCGCGGGGACTGTCCCAAGCAGCCGGTCCAGACGCTCCTCATCGCTCTTGCTTCCGGCGCGTTAGACGCTTTTTGTCAGGCAACCAAGGCTTGTCTCTCCGCACAAAGATGCCGTGCGAGAAAAGCGCCCGCGCTTGTGATCGCCTGATCTGCTTCCGGCAGACGGCCGGCAAAAATCGGCCATGCGTGTGGAAGTCCGCGCCAAAGCTCGAGTTGGACGCTTCCACCCCCCTTGCGAAGCGCCTGAGCCAGTTTTCGGGCGTCATCGACAAGAATTTCGCTACGGCTCGCCAGGATCAGCGCTGGCGGCGGTGCCTGCCATTCCGCCAGGGCTGGTGAAGCGAGCGGATCGGCCCTGTCATGTGAGGCGAGATAAAAATCCACAACTTCGCGCATGCGGCGGACCGGCAGCATGACATCGCGCTGCGCATTCCGACGGAGGCTCTCGGATTGACCCGTCATGTCCGCCCATGGGGAAAACGCAACGATCGCAGCAGGCTGCGGCAGTTCAACCTGTGCCAGTTTCAACAGCAATGCAAAAGCAAGCCCACCACCAGCCGAATCCCCGCCAAGGGCGATTTCCGCTGGCTCGTACCCTGCATCAAGCAGATGAAGATATGCGACCAGGGCGTCGTCGACTGCGGCGGGAAAGGGGTCTTCCGGTGCCAGTCGGTAGTCGGGCAGAAAGGCACGGACACCTGTGGCATCTGCCAGGGCTGCGCCCAGATGACGATGTGTTTGCGATGACCCAGCGATAAATGCGCCGCCGTGGAAATAGAGGATAACCTTACGCCGGTCTGGGTTTCTGCAACTGGCCCACAAAGCGTCGACCGCCGAGCCATTTTGTTGCCCGCCCTTGGGACGGATGACATCGCGGATAAAACTGGCTCTGTCTGGCACATGAAAGTGGCGAACGGCATCGCGTTCCAACTGCCGACGCAGATCCTGAGGTCGCTTCATGCGCGCAAGGTTTGTCTTCACGATCACGCGCAGCAGTAAATTCAGGATATGTTGCCGCGTGCTCATCCTCTTTGGATACTGCGCCGACGTTCGATCGCGTCCCAGATCAATCCTGCCACATTGACGCCGTCGAACCGTTCCAGTTCCTGGATACCGGTCGGTGACGTCACATTGATTTCGGTCAGGTGGCCGCCAATCACGTCGATGCCGGTGAAGATCAGGCCCCGTTCATGCAATACCGGACGCAGGCGTTCGCAAATCTCACGGTCGCGGTCGGTCAGTGCGACCTTTTCAGGCCGTCCGCCCACGTGCATGTTTGACCGCGTTTCTCCTGCTTGCGGAACGCGGTTGATGGCACCGACAACGTCGCCATCGACAAGGATGACCCGTTTATCACCCTGGGTGACATCCGGCAGGAATTTCTGCACCATCAATGGCTCACGATTGATGCCGGTGAACATCTCGTGCAGCGAGGCAAGGTTAGAATCGCCGGGTTTCAACCTGAAAACGCCCGCACCGCCATTGCCGTAGAGCGGCTTCACGATGATGTCGCCATGCTCTGCGCGGAAGTTCTTGATCGCATCCAGATTGCGGGCAACCATCGTTGGCGGCATCAGGTCCAGGAACTCAAGGACCAGGATCTTTTCCGGGCAGTTCCGCACCCAGAACGGATCATTTACCACCAGTGTATCAGGGTGAATCATCTGCAACAGATGCGTATTGGTGATGTAGCTCATGTCGAAAGGTGGGTCCTGACGCAGCAGGACAACATCCCAATCGGCCAGATCGACCTCGCGGCGTTCGCCCAGCGAGAAATGGTCACCCTGAACCTTGCGAACTTCCAGGTCATGACCCGCGGCCAGAACCCGCCCGTCCTGCCAAACGAGATCCTCGACATGGTAATAGAATAGCGAGTGTCCACGTGCCGCCGCTTCCAGGGCGAGACGGAACGTGCTGTCGGCATTGATGTCGATGGACCCGATCGGGTCCATCTGGATGGCAACGTTCAGGGCCATTTCTTCCTCTGACGGCGGGCCGCGCCGGGATTAGCCCGTCGTGGCAGGTTTGCGAACCCTGGCCGTGCGGCGCGGGTCATCAATGGTCAGCACATGGCTGACTACTCTGGCAACCCCTGGAATGCCCGATGCGACCGAGATCACACGGCTTAGCTCACCCCTCGAACGCGCCAGACCGGTGATATGCACCACCTTATCGACCGTCTCGACTGAGTAATTGACCGATGAGATCTGCCGGTCAGTCAACAGATTGAAACGCAGCTGATTCGAGATCCATGCATCCTCGGCATATGCGACGGCACCCGTGTCTTCCTGGACGACCAATTCGTCGGTTACTTCCAGTACGCCGTCGGTCTCCCAAGCGATGCGCGTCGCCGTAACTTTGTCGTCCCTGCTGGGGACCGATCCCGTCAACAGCACTCGTCCTTCGACGACACTGGTTGAAACGTCCGTGAAAAGTTCTGTTGAATGGGAGATGAAGTTGTTGTTCAGACTAAGCTGGATTTCTGTGTCACGTAGCGCGTCCATTGTGGAACGCTCTGCGAGAACGGTTCTGGTCGCTACCGTGCCAGCCGTTCCCAGAACAACTGTGGCGCATCCGGTGACCGCAAAGCCACCAAGCGCCAGCACGATCCATGCGGGCTTGATTCTCATAGCTCTTTCTCTCCGCCAGTTTCGACTGCCTCAATCGCCGAACATGCGCGCGTTCTCTATGATCCTATAGCTGCCATCTGCGCCGACAAAGGCGACATCGAACCGGCAGACCGGGTGGACACGCGTCACTTCGAACTCTTCGACAATACAATGAAGCGCAGCAGATTCCAATCTTTGCCACTGGCGGTTGCTGATCGGAGAGTCGGGACCAAGCGAATGCTTACGCCGCTTAACCTCGACGAAGACCGTGACATCACCGTTCCGGACTATCAAATCGAGTTCGCCGTAGGGCGTCCGCTTTCGTTGGGCTATGATCGTGTGTCCTGAGCGCCGGTAGTGATCTGCGATCGTTTCCTCTGCCGCAACCCCAGCATAGTAAGACTGCCGCCCGCGGCGAGCCTTGCGTTCCTGATCGTGGCAAGGGGTGCTTGAAGGTCCGGGTTTCGGCCCAAGGGAACTGTGCAAAACGACTTCTCCCGCGGGATCAGTGAGGAAAGAAATGAAGATATCTTCCCGGAACAGTGAATGGATCTTTAATCTGATGCGCTCAGGCTTAGAGCCCGCGCATAAATCTCTCTGCGGGGATGACCGGTAATTGATGCCACCTCTACAGCCGCGTCCCGGAGTGACATTGAGCCGAGACGGTCCAAAAGAAGCGTGTCGATGTCTTCCAACCCATGTGAAACGTTGGCTGGTGGCCCAATCACGATAACGATTTCGCCACGCAATGTCTGGTCGGGGCCAATCTCTGTCGCCAGATCAAAAAGTGTTGCGCGTCGCGTTTCCTCGTGGAGCTTTGTAACCTCGCGGACAATTGCGGCGTCGCGGTTGCCCCCGAAAACAGAGCTCAGATCCTGCAGAGTTTTGCCAACGCGCTTACCGGATTCGTAGATCACGAGTGTCGCCTCGATCGATGAAACAGCATCGAGTTCTCGTCTTCTTTGGCCGACTTTGATCGGCAAAAACCCCAGAAACAAAAATCGATCGGTCGGAAGGCCAGCGAGCGTCAATGCGGCCATGACAGCAGAAGGTCCTGGCACCGTATGGACAGGAACTTCGGCATCCTGGGCAGCGTTTACCAGTCGGTATCCGGGATCGGCGATCAGCGGAGTTCCAGCATCCGAGGTATATGCGACACTGCGTCCAGCCCGCAGATGATCCATCAAAACTGGCCTGCGTTGAGGCCCGTTCTGATCGTTGTAGGCAATTAACTCGCGCCCTGCGCGATCAATACCGTGCATCGCCATCAGTTTGCGGAGTCGTCTAGTATCTTCGCACGCCAGAATTTCGGCCTGCGCCAGCACTTCGAGGGCTCTTAGTGTAATGTCCTCCGCATTGCCGATCGGCGTTGCGACCAGCCATAAACCTGATGCCAAATGGTCAGAGCGTGGCGGTGTTGCTACACCGCGTCTTTGGCGAGTACGGGTGTCCAGACTGGGACGTTTACTTTCCCGAGACCCGCTCATAGGTTCCACTCAATCCGTTCAGGGGTGGGGGCTGGGGCGGGCGTAGCTCGCGACAGAGACTGAGAGGATATCATGCTTCGCCTGTTCAAACTGGCCGCAAAAGGGGCTGCAATCGCAGGGTTTGTGGCAGTTGCCGCTTGTGCACCTAGGGTAACCACGTCCGGCCAAACAACGCCAGCGGCGATACCACCGGGTGGATTTGATCCGTCTGGTCCGGTCAAAATCGCACTCCTTACACCAGCTAGCGCATCGAATCAGGGTGCAGCTGCCCTTGGGCAGGCATTGGCGAATGCAGCGCGGATTGG
>JBCCMP010000026.1:0-21431 GCA_039026295.1 Pseudomonadota bacterium
CGACCTGATCGCCCTCGGCCACGTGAAGCTTCCACACCGAACCGGCGGTTTCAAAATGCACTTTGGTGCTCATGCCTCGTTCTCCCTTGGATCGACGCCCTGCTCCGCTCCCTGTCCGGCAGAGGGCACAGGCAGCGCCCGGTTTTTGCACCGCCCTCAGGGACGGCAGGTGAAGGAACTCGGTCCCTTTTCGAACTCTAAAAGCGGTTGGATCCGGTCAATCCAGCGCGCCAGCATGGGCCGGGTCTCGCGCGGGTCGATCATCTCGTGCACGGCGAACGCCTCGGCGCGGGGAAAGGGCGACTGCTTGGCGGCCAGCATGTCCTCCAGTTCCTTTCTTTTGGCATCGGGATCGGGCGCCGCGGCGATCTCGCGGTGGAAGGCAACGGCCACGCCCCCCTCGACAGGCAGGGGCCCGGTTTCGGCCGACGGCCAGTTCAGGACCAGCCCGTCGGGTCCGTAATGGGCGACCTGCGCCACACCGAAGGACCGGCGGATGGTGACAGACGCCCAGGGCACGGTCAGCAACGCCGCGGTGGCGGCGGCATTCGCCCCGTGCCGGATCGTGGCCTCCCGCTCTGCCTGTGATCCGATCATGAACCCGGGTTCATCTACAAAGCTGAGGATCGGCAGGTGGAAGGTCTGGCACAGCTCCATGAACCGCCGGGCTTTCTGGGCACCGTCCGCCGTCATCGACCCGGCCAGATGCCGCCCGTCATTGGCCCAGACCCCCACGGCCTGCCCGTTGAGGCGCGCCAGCCCGGTGATCTGCGACCGGCCATAGCCTTTGCCGACCTCGAAGAACGAGCCTTCATCCAGCACCAGCCGCAAGACCTTGCGCATGTCGAAACTCTTGCGCCGCTCGCGCGGGACGATGTCCAGCAGCGATTCCTCCTGACGGTCAACCGGATCGTCCTGCGCGCCCATCGGGGCGAGGTCCCAGATGTGGTCGGGCAGATAGGACAGGAACCGGCGGATCTGCTGGGTGCAGTCGATCTCGTCCTCTGCGGCGTTGTCGACGGTTCCGTTCTTGGTGTGGACCTGTGCGCCGCCCAGTTCCTCCTTGGTCAGCTTCTCGCCCATGGCCCGTTCGACGACGGCAGGTCCGGCGGTAAGGACCTGCGCCGTGGATTTCGACATGACCGAGAAGTGCGAGGCGACCAGCCGTCCAGCGGGCAGGCCCGCGACCGCGCCCATGGCCCCTGTGGCGACCGGGACGGTGCCCATGCACTGGGCGATCGACCGGAACCGGGCGGGGCTGAAGACCGGCGCAGGCAGCGTGTCCTTGCCCGATCCACCAACCGATCCCCCGGCCCCTTCGTGCAGACGGATCAGGGGCACTTTGTACTGCAGCGCCGCATCCTCGGTATAGACCGACTTGCGGAACCCTGCGGCAGAGGGCGAGCCGCCCTTCAGCGTGAAGTCTTCCCCGCCGACGATGACGCGCCGACCGTCGATCCTGCCAAAGCCCAGCACGTAATTGGCCGGCGAAAATCCGCCATCCTCTTCCGGTGCGCCGGCGCCCATGCCGATCTCGTCGAAACTGCCGGGGTCCAGCAAGGCATCGATCCGCTCGCGGATTGTCAGGCGGCCCTTGTTGTGCTGGCGGGCGACGGCCTCTGCCCCGCCCTGTTCCAGGGCCAGTTTGCGGCGGCGGTGAATCTCGTCGGTCTCGGTCTGCCAGGTCATCGCCCGACTAGAGAGGGCCGCGCCGCCGATGTCAAAGCCTGCCGCGCAACAGATCCGGCAAGCCGCCGATGGAATCGAGCACGTGATCGGCAAGCGGTGCCAGATCGGCGCGGGTGGCCGGGCCGGTCAGCACCCCGACCGCCATCGCCGCGCCTGCCGCGGGTGCAACCCCCAGATCGTGGATGCTGTCGCCCACCATCACCACCCGGTCCGCGGCCAGCCCCGTCGCGGCGCAAAAGGCCAGCAACATCCCTGGCCCCGGTTTCAACCCATGGCCGCTGTCATAGCCTGCGATGAAGTCGAACCGGTCGATGACCCCCGCCACCGACAGGTGCTGAATGGCCGCCGCCTCGGAATCGTGCGTGGCAATGCCCAGGATGAACCCGTCGCGGCGCAGTCCATCCAGCAGCCCCGGTAGATCCGGCACGGCAGGCACCAGTGCACCATCCGCCGCCGCCCGTTCGACGATCCGGTTCGCGATGTCCTCGATCTCCGCTGCGCTCCGGTCCGGCAGAAAGCCAGCCCACAACGCGGCGACCTCGTCCAGCGGGGCCGCAACTGTAAGCGATCCGGGCGCGAAATGTCCGGTCTCGGGATCGTACCCGCCCTCCCGGGCGATCCTCAGCTGCAGCGCGCGGTCCGGTGTGACTTCGTCGAGCACCCGGTCAATCACCCCGGCCCACGTCGCCGCAAAATCGAAGATGGTCCCGTCCTTGTCGAAAAGAAGTCCGCCCCGCACCTCTTGCGTGTCCATCGCCGCCGCCCCGTTTATCGCTGTTCGTCCACGCGGCTGCATCATGTCCGCGCCACGAATCGTCAAGATCAACAGGGCTGAAACACGGCATGCCAAACGGAAACCGCTCGCAAATGCAAAAACCACCCTGAGTTGATTAATTCGCCGCAAAAGCATAAGAATTCCGCGGAACGCGGCGGAATGTCCGACTTTTCCGATCGTGACAGGTTGCGTTGCATCATGCAAATGCGCTAATTTACAACAGTAGTTGTAAGGAACGGGGTTCGTGATGGAACAGGCGACGTTGATCGAGTGGGAAACGCCGTACCTGGAAGAGTTGCCGGTGGCCGAAACGGCGGGCGGTGAAACAGACTTCTTCCTGGAAGCTCCAGAGACGCCTGTCGGGTCGGCGAGCTAGCTACCAGTCTTACATTTTTTGCACTCTGTCGCCGTAGTGACGCAATATTGCGTTACGGCGTTATTGTTTGGTGGTTCCACAACACTGCCGTCGAACCATTGAGCACCCAAGGAATTTCAATCCTGAGGCAAACTTTCCTTTGGAGACACAGACTGTGTCCATCGACTTGAACACGATCATTCGTCGCGGCGACGAACACATCGAAACCAAGGTTGGCAATCAGACACTGATGCTGAGTGCAGCAGCCGGGAAATACTTTGCCGTCGAATCGTCCGGGCAAAGAATCTGGGAGCTATTGAAACAGCCCAGTTCGGTCCGATCTGTTGTATCAGAGCTACAGCAAGAATATGACGTCAGTCACGACCGATGCCGAGAAGAGGTGATAGCGTTTGTCTCGCAACTCGTTTCCAATGGCCTGGTGGAAATAATCCCGCATGATGCGCTGGATAGCCATAACCCGTAGATTGCTTTCGGCACCATGGCGACGAAAGATCTTGGCTGCGGAAGCCGCGCTGTGTCTGCTTTGGGCCCGACTGGACAGCCTGCGTCCGGCAAGTCATTTTCTTCCCAAACTCGGCCATCAAGGCTGCGACGCCGCATTGGCGACCGATGAACAAGTCCGCGACGCGTTCGAAATCGGTCAGATGTTGTCGACGGTCTCTTCCGTCGTTCCGTTCCGCGCTGCTTGCCTGCAGCAGGCTTTGGCGGGCCGGCGGATGCTCAAACGCCGGGGAATCCCGGCGACGATCCATCTCGGGCTGTCACTTAGCGCTCAAGATGATCCAGACGGCGCAGCCGAGAGGCACGCGCATGCATGGATCGTAGCCGGCGACCGCGTGATCAACGGTGACGGCGATCTGGATCAGTTTGCGGTGCTCGGAAGTTATTCATGAACCGTCGGCGCACTTTAGCATCTGATCAATGCATCTGATCGGCGGGCTGCTCCGGTACGACGGCGAGCAGGTTGAACCCCGATCGGTGCATGCCATCCTGGACGCAATGCAGCCTGAAAAACCAAGCTGCAGGGCCGTCCGGTGCAGCGGCCCGGTCGGCCTGGGGGTGTTATCCGCCGCGTCCAGTTCCGATAATCAGCCGCCTGAACCAAACTTATCTGAAGCAGACAGTTGGGTAATGGTCGCCGACGCGCGGATGTATGCCCTCGGCGCGAAACAGGTACCGACGGACCTCTTGCACGCATGGCATCGAAACGGTTCAGACCTGCTCGCGGACGTCCATGGCGACTTTGCATTTGCGTGTTGGAATCCGCATCGGAAGACGCTCACGCTCCAGTGTGACCACTTTGGTGTCCGGCCGCTACACTACACCCATCGGCCCGGCAGGTATTTTGCCTTTGCGTCTCTACCGCACGGACTTCTGCGCACCGGCTTGGCGCGCAGTCTCCTGGATCATGATGCCGTCCAGGCAATTGCATTCATCGGCAGGACAGCCGGGACCGGCACACCATTTCGAGACATCTTCTGCGTTGGCCAGGCGTCTGCCGTATCCGTAACGTCAAGCGGTTCGGTAAGTGCTAGGCGCACGTGGCGCATGCCGCTGCCCAAAAGACTGTCCGCCGCAACGGACCGACGCGAAATTGCCGCAGAAGTTCAGCGTTTATTCGCGCAAGCCGTGCAGCGCCGTCTTCCTGAAGACCAAAACGTCGGCGTCCACATCAGCGGCGGTCTGGATTCGTCCGCCGTCGCGATGGTGGCCGCGCAGCAGGTGTCACGACAGATCGTGCCAATTCTTGGCTTCGGGATCGTCGAGGCACCGGAAGAGGGGGTCCTCGACCCACCGGACACCAGGCTTGCCGCTCTTGTCGCGGATGCAGACGACCGCATCGCATTTTTTCCGGGCAGTGCCTGCCTGCCCCGAAGACTGGCTGAAGACATCGACCCACATGTCGGACGCTACATCGGAGAAAACCACCACGAGGAACAGTTTGCATCGAACGCGGCGGCGCAAGGCGCATCGGTCGTTCTTTCTGGCTGGATGGGCGACGAAGTCGTCACCAGCCATGGCATCAACGGTCTGTCGGAACTCTGCTGGTCGACGGACTGGCGTGGTCTGCGTGCCATGCTTGCAGAGCACGCACGATTTTCCGGGGCCTCGATGGCATACCTCATCCTGCGCAATGCGCTTCCGCCTGTTCTCCCGCTCTGGATTCGAAACCTCGGGACCGCTCGACGGTCGACACGAGCGACAATCGACACCCTGGCCACCGGTATCGCTGGGTTTTGCACCGATCCGGGGGCAAGAGACCTGGTGCCGCGCCGGAAGTCCTACGCCGACAGCCGATGGGTAAGACGGGCCTCGCTGGAACGGGCCGAACTGACGAAGACGCTGCAGGATTTCGCATTCACAGGTGCCCGCCATGGGGTTTCCTATGCCTTCCCCATGGCCGATCTGGACCTCATTTCCTTCGCTCTCAGCATACCGGCGGCATTGAACAGCCATCGCGGGCTCAACCGCGTGATTTTCCGGACTGCAATGCAGGGAATTGTCCCCGAAGAAGTGCTGGCGCGTGTCGAAAAAACAGGACCCCTGCCGGGGACAGCCCTGAGAATGGCCCGTCAGCGGGAGGCACTGATCGAGGAATGCGATGTTCTGGGCGCGAACCCGCTGGTGCGCCGTCACATCAGAACCGATCGCCTCCGCCAGTTTCTCGTGGACAGCGCGACGGAGGAAGAGGCCCTCGAGGCACTTCGAAAAAGATCGCACGGCGGTGAATGGAACCCGTCGACCGATATAATTCCCAACGTGCTGATGCTGGCCCGTTTCCTCTATGCGCAGGACCGGATCAGGGTGGACTGCCCTGCCTTCCCGGACCATGTGGGGGCGGGCAGCGCATGACCCTTCAGCACCGCTACCGCGCCTATGGGCTGACCATCGCATCGGACCTCGATCTGCCGGAAATGACTCCGGTCGATACCGATTTTGCCGAAGCCTCACCCGCAGATGTGACTATCACCGTATGCGAGGCGGCGCGCGCGGCCCATCAGGCGACCGCAATGCCGGTCAAGGCCTATGCCGGGTTCTACCAGACGCCGGACGGACCCGCGATGTGGGCGGGCGAGACGGCGCACTATCTGGTGCGCGGCGGCAAGACGATCGATGTCACCCTCCTGCCCGGTGCCGATTCTGCGACGGTGCGGCTGTTCCTGCTCGGCTCCTGTATGGGCATGATCTTTCACCAGCGCGGTCAGCTTGTCCTGCACGGTGCCGCGATCCGGCGCGGCGATGCGATCAGCGTCTTCGTCGGGGACAGCGGTGCCGGAAAATCCACCCTGGCCGCGCATCTGGGGCGGCACGGATTTGCCGTCCTGTCTGATGATACGCTGCCGCTCTCGCCCCGCGCAGACGGGCAGTATCAGGCATGGCCGGGATCATCGATGTTCAAGCTCTGGCGCGCCTCGCTCGACGGGTTGGGCGAGGGGACGGAGGACCTGCCCAGCGTCGGTGCCCGGCAGGACAAGTATTACTACCGGAACCCGGCGACGGCCCCGGATCAGCCGCTGCCCCTGCGCGAGGTGATCGCGCTGGAAAAGGGCGACGTCGATGCGCCGCCGAAACTGATCCGCGAAGACGGGCTTAAGGCACTATCGATCATCGCGGACAACGCCTACCGCCCCGAATTCGCCAGCCTGCTCGACCAGCAGGACGCGCACTTCAAGCGATGCGCCGCCGTGTCGGGCACTGTCGCTGCCTACAGGCTGATCCGCCCATGGGACCCAGCGCGCATGGGTGAGACAATCGCGCTGCTAGAGGACCACTGGGCCTGTTAAGAACCGGGCTCTCACACACCCAGCGCAACACCGTCATGCCCGGGATCGGCACCGCCGGTCAGCACGCCTTCATCGATGCGGATACCGTGAACCGCCGCAATTCCGAACGTCAGGGGCGAACGGATCACCTCGTAGCCCTGCGCTTGAAGCGGTTCGGCCACATAGCCCGGGATGCGGTTGGTAATGTCGATGGCATCTGATGTGGCAGAAAAGCGCGGGGCTGACACCGCCTCGACCATGCTCATGTCAAAATCCAGGACGTTCAAAAGAACCTGAAGCACGCCCATGGCGATCTGAGTCCCGCCGGGCGCGCCCAGCACGACACGGGGCGCACCGTCCCGGAAGACAATCGTCGGGCAGACCGAGGAGAACCGCGCCTTGCCCGGCGCGATAGACCCCGCCCGCCCGGGCCTTGGATCAAAGACGCCCATGCAGCCGTTGTAGGTGAACCCGAGCCCTTCCGTGATCACGCCAGACGGCATGCCCAGCGAGTGGGTCATGGTCACGCACATGCCGTCCTTGTCGACGACGGCGACATGGGTCGTGTCTTTCGGCTCCTGCGTCAGGCGTGTCACCCGCATCTTCTCCCCGCTGCCGATGCGCCCGGCGAGCCCGGCGGCATAGACCTTGTCGGTCAGGAAATCGGGGATCGTCACGAAAGCCGGGTCGCCGACATGGGCTTCCTTGTCGGCGGTGGCGGCCTTCATCGCCTCTGACACCAGCTGGATATAGCCGGACGAGTTATGACCCAGATCGGTCAGAACGAAATTCTCCAGAATGTTGAGCATCTGGACCAGCATGATGCCGCCGCCCGGCGGGTGGTTGGTGGTGTAGTCAAAGCCCCGGTAGCTGCCCCGCAGCGGCTCGGTCCGGGTGGTCTGATAGGCGGCCAGATCCGCCTTTGACAAAAGCCCGCCATTGGCGCGGAAGTCCTCGTCAATGCGGTCGGCGATCTCACCGGTGTAGAAAATGTCCGCGCCATCCCGGGCGATCAGCGACAGCGTCCGGGCGAGATCCGGGTTGTCGACATGCGCCCCGATCGGCTTGGGGGTGCCATCCGGCAGGCAGAACGCCGCGCGCCCGGTTTTCGAGTACCGGCACCTGTCGGCGTTCGACACCCGGCCAAGATCTGCCCCGAAGGTCCACCAGAAATGCACGTGCGGGCGGATGGTGAAGCCCTGTTCCGCCTGCGCGACGGCGGGGGCGACGATGTCGGGCCAGTCCCAGGTGCCAAACTCCGTCGCTGCCTCGAAATAGGCCTTCAGCGATCCCGGGGTGGTGACCGACTGGTAGCCGATATCGTTGACATTGTCCTTCAGGACAAAGCCGAACCCGTCCCGCGTCTCCCCCTCCAGCCGGTCCAGCCACATGTCGGGCGTCGCGGCCAGCGGTGTCTTGCCGTGAAAGTCGATGACCGTGTGGATGCCGCGCCCGGGGTCATAGATCTGGCAGGACCCGAAGCCCGCGATCCCGCACATGTGTGGATCGACGACCCCCTGCACCAGTGCCGCCGCCATGGCCGCATCCACGGCGTTGCCGCCGCGCATGAGAACGCGCGCCCCGGCTTCCGCGGCTTCGGGCTGCGCGGCGACGATCATCTGGTTCGGTTGGTCGGGCATGGGAAAGGTCCTGATCTGCTTGGCAACAGTCTGGGACATTTTGAAGATGCAGGCCAGCGCCTGCTGAAGACAGATCTGCGCCCCAAACTCGAACCTGAACAGGGCGTCGGCCCAGCGCAGAACCCTCCCGCGACGGTTGAACCGGTGGTAACGGGGGAGACGCGGCCTCTTCTTTTAGGGTTTTTCGGGTCGCCCCAGCCACGCGATCAGGATCGGGATCAGCGCCATCACGAAGGCGATCCGCACCAGATGATGCACGGCGACAAAGCCCGGATCGGCATCGATGGCGAAGGCAATCAGGCTCATTTCCGCGACACCGCCGGGCGCATAGGCCAACAGCAGGCCGATCAGGTTCTGCCCGGTGATGGCCGCCACGCCCCAGGCCAGCACGCCCGCGACCGCCATCAGAATGGCCGTGCCGCCGAACGTGACCGCACCGAAGCTGAAGACCTGCGACCAGGGCACCCCGGCAAAGCGCCCGCCAACGGACGCGCCCAGCACCAGCAGCCCGATCTCCACCAGCCAGTGCGGCAGCACGCCCTCGATCACCCCGGTCGGCCGCAGAATGGCCGAGGCGATCAGCGGGCAGACAAGCGTCAGGATCGGAATGCCGGAGCCGCTGAGCAGCCACATCAGCAACGCGCTCACCCCCAACAAAATCGCGAGATCGGGCAGAGAGATCAGCTTTTGCCCGCTCAATCCGCCGTCCTCCGCCGCCACATAGCCCATGATCACGAAGGCGACGAACGGGGCCATGCAGACAACCAGCGCGACGCGCAGCGACTGGGCCAGCGCCACATTGCGCTCGTCCGCGCCCAGCGCGTCAGAGATCAGCACGACCGCCGTCAGACCGCCCGGGATCGACGAACAGAGCGCCGTCATCGGCCCCTGCCGGGCGACGTGCCGGTAGTAGGCATAGGCCGCCGCCATCGCCACGGGCAGGTAGAGCACGGCACCCGCCATCGACACCGGCCAACGCGACAGGGCCTCCAGCGTCAGGCCATCGAAGCTCTCTCCCAGGAAGATGCCGATGAACAGCATGAAGTTCGACCGCATCCAAAGCGGCACTTCTGCGGGCAGCCCCGCAAGGCTCGCCGCCATGCAGAAAAACAGCGGCCCCAGCATCCAGGCGAGCGGCACGTGGAAATACTGGGCAACCGCGCCTCCGATCGCGCCGATCAGCAGCCCGAGGGCCATCCGGCGCAGGGCAGCGGACGTAAGGCGGGCGCGCCACTTGCGGCGCCAGAGTTCAGCGAACATGCACTCGGCTCACACGATCGGCTCGCTCAGCACGGTCTCTTCAAGATCGTCGCCTCCGTCGCGGACGGCCGTATAGAAACAGGACCGCCGGTTCGTGTGGCAGGCCGGCCCCACCTGATCGACCATCAGCAGCAGGCAGTCCCGGTCGCAATCGACGCGCAGATCCACGAGGTTCTGTATGTGCCCCGAGGTATCGCCCTTGCGCCAGAATGCTTGCCGCGACCGCGACCAGTAGGTGACGCGGCGGCTTTCCAGCGTGCGCGCCACCGCCTCGGCGTTCATCCAGGCCATCATCAGGACCTCGCCGGTGTCATGCTGCTGCGCGATCGCGGGCAGCAGACCGTCGGCATTGAATGTCAGCGTGGCCGGATCGAAGGGGCCGTCAAGCGGGCTCTCAGGCATGCGGATGTCCTCTTTCCACACGGGAAAATGCGCGCCGGGCCTTTTCGATGGGGCGCGGGGACGCTATTTAGGCGAATGCACAGGAGAGGTCCATGTCCGCAGTCACTCAGGATCTGATGAAACTCTACTCCAAGCGCATCCTTGCGCTGGCGGCATCGATCCCGCATGTGGGGCGGCTGGATGCGCCCACCGGCAGCGCGATGAAGCGCTCGCCGCTCTGCGGATCGACCGTCACGGTGGATGTCGGGGTCGAGGATGGGCGCATTACCGAGTTTGCCCAGGATGTGAAGGCCTGCGCACTGGGGCAGTCCTCTGCCTCGGTCCTCGGGTCAGCGGCGATCGGCCGGGACCGGACCGAAATATCCGAGGCACGCGACACCCTGAAGGCCATGCTGAAACAGGACGGCCCGGTGCCGGAAGGGCGCTTTGCCGAACTGGAAGCCCTGCTTCCGGCCAAGGACTACAAGAACCGGCACGCCTCGATCCTGCTCGCCTGGGACGCCACGCTCGCGGCAATGGACGAGGCCGCGGCCTCGTGAGAGTTTTTCCCGGATGAGGGGACTTGCCGCCCTCGCACTTCTGATCGCGGGCTGTGCCCCTGCCCCGGAACCGGCCGAGGACCCGGTCACCCCGGTCTCGGCAACGGATGCAGTGCGCCTGTTCGACGAGATCTGCATCGCCAGCGCGCCCGACTTCGTATCGGCGAACCGGCGGATGCGGGATCTGGGCATGACCACACCCAGCGCCTCGGGCGCGATGGTGCACGGCTCGGGCACCGCGTCCGTCAAGGTTCAAAACCGCCCATCGGTCGGTCAGGTAGAGGTGCGCCGATGCTCGATTGTCTTCCAGGATAATGATTCAGAGACCGCGCTGACGACGCTGCAGGCCATCGTCGACGGGCGGGGACTGGCCCGCAAACCCCGCAAGCGGGCGCGGATCGGCTCGCGCGATGTGATGGTCTGGGATCTGATCCTCGACGGTCGCGAGGCGCGCATGACCATGTTCCTGGGTTCAGCCGCCACCCTGCCGGGCAGCATCTATCTGGAGATGCCGCAACTGATCGGCGCGGCT
The DNA here is from genome assembly GCA_039026295.1 of Pseudomonadota bacterium. Classification (GTDB taxonomy): domain Bacteria; phylum Pseudomonadota; class Alphaproteobacteria; order Rhodobacterales; family Rhodobacteraceae; genus Thermohalobaculum. Next base: position 10,978 of record JBCCMP010000026.1, read on the forward strand.
TAGATTCTGGAAGAACGCCGAATTGAGACCGCCGAATTAAGGCCACAAAGTCAAACCAGCACAGCAGACCCTTGCCGTCAGACCACCGCGCGCTGCGTGTTGCGCGGGATTTTAGCCAAATCTTAGGGAACTGTCCGTATCCCCCTGCCCCATCGCGCGCGAGTGGCGGGCGGGGATAAGATCCCAGCCACGCACCGTGGGTCCACTGTGGGCGGGCCCAGCTGTAGCCGGCCGGTTGCAGTTTATCCGAAGCACCCCTTGGGCAGGCTTCGGACACCATCCAGGGACGGAACGGGGACCAGATATCTCCCCGAACCATGTCCTCCCCGAACGAGTGTCTCAGATACCGGCCGCTCCCGCGCGCCCAGGCTTTCTGCTGCGCGCCTCTCAGTGCCGAAAGACACGTCCGTCCATCACGATCAGCCCGGCGGCGATCAGGCCAAAGCCCAGGAACGCCTCGGTGGGCAATGCCTCCGACAGGATGGCCCAGCCCAGGAAAACGGCAATCGGCGGGATCAGCAAGGTGCAGAGCAGCAGGTTTCCGGCCCCGGCCATCGCCAGCACCCGGTAGTACAAGAGATACGCCCCCGCCGTTGCAAAGACGGCGTAGTAGGCAATCGCACCCCAGACATGCGGGCTGAGGGCAAGGCTGGGCACCCCTTCCAGCCACAGCGCCGCCGGAAGCGCAATCAGCGTCGCGCCGGTCAGCATGCCGGTCGCGGCCATGATCGGATCGATGCCCTGCATGAACCGCCGTCCCCAGACCCCGGCAAAGGCATAGCTCAGCGTCGCGCCCAGCACCGCCCACTGCCCGGCGGCCCGGGGGTCCAACTGGCCCAGCCGGTCGATCCCGATGACCACGGCCGCGCCCAGAAAGGCCAGTGCGACACCGCCCAGCCGGTGGGGGCGCAGCGGCTCGTCGCGCAGCAGCATTGCCGCCACCAGCACACCAAGCGGCGCGGTCATGGCATTGAAGATCGAAACCATCCCGCTCTCGATACGGGTCTGGCCCCAGGTGATCAGGAAAAAGGGCAGCGCGTTGTTCAGAATCCCCATCACCAGAAAGATCCCCCAGACAGCGGCGCTGCGCGGCACCGGGATGCCGCGCACCCAGACGACCAGCCACAGGATCAGCGTCGCCCAGCCAACCCGGTGCAGCACGGCGGTGAACGGGCCCATCTCTTGCAACGCAATCGCGATGCTCACGAAGACCCCGCCCCAGAGCATGGCCAGAAGGGTCAGCTCGACCCAGGCGCGGGTGGTCATTTGCGGGGCGGTGGTCATCGTGCTAGAGGCTCGCATCGTTGGGAGGTGCCGCCACTCTGGCGGTCAAGCTGTCCCTCCGCCACCCGGATCATGCGCCCGCTGCGGCGCAGTGACCGGTGGCCGGGGCGAAGCGACCCCCATAGGTTGTGCGCAACCACAGCCCGGACAGGGCAGGCAGGAGACCACGATGTCAGATGCAACAGAAGCCGAGGCCCAGAGCGAGATTTCAACGGAGGCCGAGGAATTCGACTGGAGCAACGACGTCTCGACTTTCGGTGACCGTCTCGCCCGTGCCCGCGATTTCGCCCAGATGGAGCAATCGCAACTGGCCCGGCGGCTGGGGGTCAAGCTGGCCACTGTGCGCAACTGGGAAGCGGACCGGTCCGAGCCGCGCGCGAACAAGCTCTCGATGCTCAGCGGATTGCTGAATGTCTCGATCATCTGGCTGATGACCGGCGAGGGCGAGGGCGTCCCGGAAGTCGAAACGGAAGAGACCGTGCAATCCTCTGACATCCGCGCGCTGATCGACGAGTTGCGCACCATGCGGGTCGAACAGGCGCGCCTCGCGGACCGCACCGGCCGCATCGAAAAGCGCCTGCGCGCAATGATGGCACCCGGCGGCTGACACTCCCCGCCTGCCATGACATCCCGGCTTGGAATTGATCTTGGCGGCACGAAGATCGAAGTCGCCGTCGTCGCCGCGGATGACAGCGTCCGGATGCGAGAGCGCATCGCGACGCCGCAGGCCGACTATCGCGAAACCCTGAAGGCAATCGCGGCCCTGATCGAAAGGGCAGAGGCGGCGACGGGCGATCATCTTGGCCATGTGGGCATCGGCACGCCGGGCTCGATCTCTCCGGCGACCGGCCTGATGCGCAATGCCAACAGCACCTGTCTGAACGGCGAGAGGCTGCAGAGCGATCTCGAGGGTCTGACGGGACGCAGCATCCGCATGGCCAATGATGCAAACTGCTTCGCACTGGCCGAGGCGGTCAGCGGCGCGGGGCGCGGCCATCAGACCGTCTTCGGCGTGATCGTCGGCACAGGCGTCGGCGGCGGCGTGGTGATCAACGGCAGGACACTGCTGGGCCGCAATGCCATCGGCGGCGAATGGGGCCACAACCCGCTGCCCGCACCGCTGGCCTCGGAACTGCCGGGCCCGCTCTGTTATTGCGGGCGGCGGGGATGCATCGAGACGTGGTGCTCTGGCCCCGCCATCGCCGCAGACCACCTGCAGCGCACCGGCGCGGATATGCCCGCCGAAATGATCGCAGGCGTCGCGGCGGCGGGGGACATGGACGCGATCGAGACCCTGGACAAGCACCGCGACCGGCTGGGCCGCGCACTGGCCGGCGTGGTCAACATTCTGGACCCGGACGTCATCGTTCTGGGCGGCGGGCTGTCCAAGATGCCCGGTCTCGCGGAAAAATTGCCGGACGCCATGCGCGCCCACGTGTTTTCTGACAGTTTTGAAACACCTGTTGTGGTGAATCAGTTGGGCGACAGCGCCGGTGTGATCGGCGCGGCGTGGCTGTGGCCGCTGGAGGATGTGGCAAAAGAAGTTGTGCAGGAAAGACCACCGACCGCTGCGAAAAAAGCTCTGAGCAATAGCGAAAGGCAGACATGACCGACGATACTGCAAGCGAAGAACTGGAGATCCGCCTGAAAAAGCTCAGGATCCGGTCCTGGCGCCGGGGAACCAAGGAAATGGATCTTCTGCTCGGGCCGTTTTCCGATTCCCGGGAAGGGCTGGCCGCGCTCAGCCTGGAGCAGATGGATGCCTACGAGGCGCTAATGGACGAGGGCGACAACGATCTCTACCTCTGGGTGTCCGGCGCGACTGAGACGCCGGAGGCGCACCGCCCCATCGTCGAGGTCGTCCAGAGCTTCCACAAGATCGGCTGACATTCCCCCGCGACCGAAATAGGGTGCCGGGAATCACAGCGAGGGGAGCGGAACATGGCGCGCATCGGATTCATCGGACTGGGCAATATGGGCCTGCCCATGGCGAAAAATCTTCTGGGCGCAGGCCACGATGTGACCGGTTTTGACCTGAGTGAGGCCGCGCTGGCAGGGTTAACCGAGGCTGGCGGCCACGTCGCATCATCCCCGGCCGAGGCCGTCGCGGCCGCTGAAATCGTCGTCACCGCCCTGCCCGCCGCCCGCCATGTCAAAGGGGTCTATTGCGGTCAGGGCGGCATCCTGGACGCGGCATCGGATGGCACGTGTTTCATCGATTGTTCAACGATCGACACCGCCTCCGCGCGGGAGGTGATTGCCGAGGCCGAAGAGCGTGGGCAGATGATGGTCGACAGCCCGATGTCGGGCGGCATCGGCGGCGCGACGGCGGGCACCCTGACCTTCATGGTTGGCGGATCGGACGCCGCATTTGCTGCCGCGCAGCCTGCCCTTCAGGCCATGGGCAAGAACATCTTCCACGCGGGGGGCGCGGGCGCGGGATCGGCCGCAAAGATCTGCAATAACATGATGTTAGCGATCCAGATGATCTCGGTCGCCGAAGGCTTCTCGCTGGCGGAACGGCTGGGTCTGGACGCGCAAAAACTCTACGATATCTCGTCGACTGCGACGGCGCGGTGCTGGTCGCTGAACGACTACTGCCCGGCACCCGGGCCAGTACCGGCCGCCCCCTCGAACCGCGACTATCAGCCGGGGTTTGCGGCGGAACTGATGCTGAAGGATCTGCGCATCGCGATGGAGGCCGCGCAGGCCGCGGGCGCGGCCACACCGCTGGGCGCCCATGCCACGCAGATCTACGGCATGATGGACCTGGCCGGAAAGGCGGACAAGGACTTCTCGGGCGTGATCGAATTTTTGAACGGAGTAAGGTAAACATCGAAATATCGCGAAAATTTTGTCGCGATTAACTCCCTGTTTGTGAATCCCGGGCCAGTGTCAGCGTCAGTTGTTGTGACTGGTTCGGAGTACATCATGAGCATGAGCGCCGCCGTGGCCCCCGTCTATGAAGACGAACAGGGGCATGACCTTTTGTCGGGCTATCTTGAAACGCTGGCGCTTATCGAGCGTTTGCATCGGCTTCTACTTGACGTGATCAAGGACGAGTTTGAACGGGTCGGCAAGTTCGACATCAACTCTGTTCAGGCATTGCTGCTGTTCAACATCGGCTCGAAGATCATGACCGCCGGGGAACTTAAGAACCGCGGCTACTATCAGGGCTCCAACGTCTCCTACAACCTGAAGAAACTGGTGGAGATGGGCTACATCGATCATCAGCGCTGCGACGTCGACCGCCGTTCGGTTCGCGTACGCCTCACCGAACAGGGCCTTGAGGTGCACCGCATGGTGGCCGACCTCTTCCAGCGCCACGCCGACGATCTGGGCGCATCGGATCGCCTGCGCTCCACGGGCATCGACGGAATGAACGAGGATCTGCGCTCGGTCGAACGCTACTGGACCGAGGAAATCCGGTATATCTACTAGGCGCGTGTCTCCGGACCGGACAGGCTTGTCGTTCTTGGCCGCGCATGACGTGCATGCGCCCGGTCAAGGCTTCGGGGTCGCCGCACGACGCCGCCGTCGCGCGCGCCCCGGGGCCCGACCGGTCCCGCGCTTCGGCGTATTCCGGCCCCGCGACACCGGAATGACCGCCAGCCCTCTGAATTCGAGCGCGCGATCCGGGCCCGCCACGGAAGGGGATCGGCGATCTGACCGCTGCCGCGGGAAACCCGCTCATCGGAGCGATATCGATAGGCTGACGAGCGCTGTGCAAACCAAGGTCGAAGAGACTGCCGGGCCACTCGACCAAAGCTTGTTTTGGACCGGCAGTTTTCCGCCAGCAGATGTGGGACCACGAAGAGACCACGATCACAGACAAGAATGGGTCAGCAAAAACCGCAACTCACCGTTAAAATTTGTCCAAATTTCACATCAAAGGCACTCAATGTCATTGAAACACCATGAAGTTTGAGCGATAGTTCTAAAAAGCGGCTGTTTGAAAACCGCGGGCAGAACCAAACGGTCGGGGTCAGAGCAGGAGTGCTCCGGATGGAGCTCAAAGGGTTTGATTCGTACGCCATGACTCTCGGTGACGAGATGCGCGGAGAACGTGCGTCTCTCGGCAAGACCCTGGACGATGCGGAACGCGAGCTGCGCATCAAGGTCAAGATGCTCACTGCGATGGAAAACTGCGATCTGACGGGTTTCACCAATCAAAGCGTCATAGCAGGCTATGTCCGGTCCTACGCCCGGTATCTGGGCATGAATGCCGAGGACTGCTACCAGCGCTTCTGCGAGGAATCCGGTTACAATTCTCCGGCGGCACTGATGTCGACCTCCGGCGACGGGTCTGCCTACCAGTCCCTCACCAGGACGCAGGCTGCGGTGACAGCCGCTGTCGGCAACCAGATCGGATCTTCTCGCTTCGCGGAGCCGCCGCGAACGAACCGGTTTCAGGCGCGGATTTCACTGGGGGCGATCGGCTCGACCGCCGCCCTGCTGGCGCTGATCGGCGGGCTGTCCTATGGCGGCTACGCGCTGCTTCAGGACATCCAGCGCATCGGCATCGCACCGCTGCCGGATGCACCGGTGGTTGTCGCGTCCGAACCGCAGATCGACGCACCGGACCTCAGCGCGCAAGAGATCGCGCGCCCGACGGCACAGGATTACCAGGGCGGCGGCGCCTTGGCAGCGGTCGCTGCCCAGCCGGAACTGCCCAACCTGGCGAAGATGCGCCGGGACGGGCCCATCTCGGCCATCAACCCGGCCGACGCCGGGGTCTTCGCCCAACCGGAGCAGCCGGCAACCGGTGATGCACCGATGACCGAGCTGTTCGCCGAATTCGGCGAATACAACGACGGCGATCAGCTTGCCGTCGCCAGCGAGGCGGGCCTGCCGCCCGGCACAACCCTGGAACAGGACGGCGGCATCGTCCTGCACGCGACCGCGGAAGCGTGGATCCGCGTCTACGAAAGCGACAACACAACGGTTTGGCAGGGGACCCTTGCGGCCGGAGAGCGCTATCGCCTTCCCGAACAGGTAATTGCCCCGATGATGCGCTCGGGCGCGGCCGGGGCAACCTTCGTCGTGATCAACGGCATCGCCTACGGGCCGCTGGGCAAACCGGGCAGCGTGGCGCGCAAGGTGTCGCTTGCGGCAGATGATGTGCGGAACGCCTTCCCCGAGGCTGATCTGAACGCGATCGCGCCGACCGATCCGAACTCGACCGAACAACGGGCGGAAATCGCGCGGCCCTGATCGGCCCGCTGTCACCGGGAAACCTCACCCCGGATTTTCATCGCAATTCATCGCCGACTTGCCGCCGCCGATGTCTCATCGCACTCGACACACGCGCCATTCCGTCATATGTCAGGTTAGCCTTACACACCTGACGGGCTGGATGCCATGAACCACATCAGACCCTGGCGCATGATCGACCGGCGAAAGAGCCGTCAGATCCATGTCGGACCAGTGGCAGTCGGCGGTGATGCGCCGATCTCGGTTCAGACGATGACGAACACCCTCACCACCGATCCGAAGGCCACGCTCGAGCAGATCGAGCGGTGCGCAGAAGCAGGCGCAGACATCGTCCGCGTCTCGGTCCCCGACAAGGACAGCGCGGCGGCAATGAAGGAGATCTGCCGCGAGTCGCCGGTCCCGATCGTCGCCGACATCCACTTCCACTACCGCATGGGCATCATGGCCGCCGAAGCCGGTGCCGCTTGCCTGCGCATCAACCCCGGGAATATCGGCTCGGAAGAGCGCGTGCGCGAAGTCATCAAGGCCGCCCGCGACCATGGCTGTTCCATGCGCATCGGGGTCAACGGCGGCAGCCTGGAAAAGAACCTTCTGGAAAAATACGGCGAGCCCTGCCCGGAGGCGATGGTCGAAAGCGGTCTGGAGCACATCAGGATCCTCGAGGACAACGACTTCTTCGAGTTCAAGATCTCGGTCAAAGCATCGGACGTCTTTCTGGCGAGCGCGGCCTATCAGGCGCTGGCCGAAGCGACGGAGGCCCCGATCCATCTGGGCATCACGGAAGCGGGGGGCATGACCTCCGGCACCATCAAGTCGGCCATCGGCATGGGGCAGCTTCTGTGGATGGGCATCGGCGACACGCTGCGCGTCTCGCTGAGTGCGCCGCCCGAGGAAGAGGTCAAGGTCGGGTTCGAGCTGCTGAAGGCGCTGGGCCTGCGCCATCGCGGCGTCAACATCATCTCTTGCCCGTCCTGTGCGCGGCAGGGATTTGACGTGATCAAGACCGTCGCGACGCTGGAAGAGCGGCTGGAGCACATCAAGACGCCGATGTCACTCAGCATCATCGGTTGCGTGGTCAACGGCCCCGGCGAGGCCCTGATGACCGATGTCGGCTGGACCGGCGGCGGCGGCGGTCACGGCATGGTCTATCTGGGCGGCATGAAGAGCCACCGGATGGACAATGATCAGATGATTGATCACATCGTGCAGCAGGTCGAGGCGAAGGCTGACGAGCTGGAATCGGACAGCGCCGCTGCGCAAGCGGCAGAGTAGACCCGATGATCCTGACAATCCTGAAATGGCTGGTGATCGCCGTCGTGATCGCGACCATCGCGGGGGCAATCTACTTCCGCACGGTCAGCCACGATGTCGCCCAGTGGCATGTCGATCCGTCGACGATCGAGCGGACGGGAAAGCCGAATGATTACCTCGTGGCGCCCGCCGGTGCGACCACCGCGACTGCCGATGCGGTCGCCCGGATGCGCCAGACCGATCCGAAGTCGCTGCTGTTCCAGCTCGATGCGATTGCGCGCCCGCAATCCGAGGTGCTGGCCGGGTCGGTGGACGAGCTTTGGATCACCTACATCCAGAAGACCCGTCTGCTGGGCTTTCCCGATTACATCACGGTCAAAGCCGTGCCCGAAGGCGAGGGGGCCGCGCTGATCATCTGGTCCCGTTCGCGGTTCGGGCACAGTGATCTGGGCGTCAACAAGGCCCGGGTCGAGGCCTGGTTGAGCAAGCTCTGACGCAGGCAAGACCGACGCAGGAAGGCCGGGTGAGACCTCTCAGCCGCGAAACCTCAGGCACCGAACCTCAGGCACCAAATCTTAGACGCTGGGGCATCCCTGACTGATGTGCCGCCAGGTCGGGTTGTTCACGGACATGGCGCAGCGCGCCAGCACCTGCTGCGAGCCGATCTTCAGGCAGGTCATCTGACCCAGCTCGATCCGCTTGCCCTCGCTGTCCGTGCAAAAGCAGTCGGGATAGCGAAAACCGTCTTTCGGCTTGGGCGGAATGAACTGGTTGCCGTTCATCTGGGCCGGCGTGAATTGCGGCTTGGCCTGGTCGGCCAGACCGTGCGTCGCGGGGAGCAAAGTCACTCCCGCCGCGATGGCGATAAGAGCAAGCTTTTTCATGGGCGAACATTACCGCCGCACAGTTGAACTTGCAATGAATGGCTCGCCGCAGCGCCGCGCGTGACCTTGACCTCGCCCGTCCGGCGCGGCAAGTCAGGGCCATGTCCGCCACCATGATCCCCACGGAACGCCTTCAGGAAATTCTGAACCGGTTCGCCTTCATCGAAGCCAAGATGAACGAGACCGCGGATGCCGAGGAGATTGCGCAGCTGGGCCGCGAATATGCCGGGCTGAGGGACGTTGTCGCGCAGATCGAGGCCTGGCAGGGCGCAGCCAGCGCACTGGACGATGCGCGCGAGATGCTGAACGATCCCGAAATGGCTGATCTGGCCCGGGACGAAGTCGCCGAGCTTGAAGCGCAAATGCCGGATCTGGAGACGGCGCTTCAGCTTGCGCTGCTGCCCAAGGACGCCGCCGATGACCGCCCGGCAATCATCGAGATCAGGCCCGGCACCGGCGGCGACGAGGCGGCGCTGTTCGCCGGTGATCTTTTCCGGATGTACCAGCGTTTTGCCGATGCCCAGGGCTGGCGGGTCGACGTGCTGGAGGAGAGCCCGGCCGAGATCGGCGGTTTCAAGGAAATCGTCGCCGCTGTGCGCGGGGACGGCGTCTTCGCACGGCTGAAATTCGAATCCGGTGTCCACCGGGTCCAGCGGGTGCCGCAGACGGAAAGCCAGGGGCGCATCCACACCTCGGCGGCCACGGTCGCGGTGCTGCCGGAGGCCGAGGAAATCGACATCGAGATTCCGGCGGCGGACATCAGGATCGACACCATGCGCGCCTCGGGCGCGGGCGGGCAGCACGTCAACACGACCGACTCGGCGGTGCGGATCACGCATATCCCCTCGGGGATTGTGGTCACCTCGTCCGAGAAGTCTCAGCATCAGAACCGCGCCATCGCGATGCAAGTGCTGCGCACGCGGCTGTTCGATCTGGCCCGGCAGGAAGCCGAGCAGGCCCGCGCCGCGGACCGCAAGGGACAGGTCGGGTCGGGCGACCGGTCCGAGCGGATCCGGACCTACAATTTCCCGCAGGGCCGGGTGACGGACCACCGCATCAAACTGACGCTCTACAAGCTGGACCAGGTGATCACCGGCGATCTGACCGAAATTGTCGATGCGCTGGTCGCCGCCGATCAGGCAGAGCGGCTGGCCGAGATGCAGGCGTGACGCAAACCATTGATGCGCTGATCCGGGACGGGGCGGCGCGGCTGACGGCAGCGGGCGTCCCGGACGCCCTGCGCGATGCCCGGCTTCTGATGCGGTGGGCGACCGGTCTTCAGGCCGCATCGCTGCTGGCCGCCGCCCGTGACCCGGTCGACCCGGACGCCGGGCAGAGCTTCGAGGCGGCCATCACCCGCCGGGTCGCGCGCGAGCCCGTCAGCCATATCACCGGACGCCGCACCTTCTGGGGCCGCAGCTTCCGGGTCAGCCCGGCGGTGCTGGACCCCCGGCCCGAGACCGAAGTGCTGGTCGCCGACGCCATCCACCGCGGCCCGTTTGACCGGGTTCTGGATCTGGGCACCGGAACCGGGTGCATCCTGTTGTCGCTTCTGGCGGAATGGCCGGAGGCCACGGGAACGGGCACGGACATCTCGGCCGGGGCGTTGTCCGTCGCCAAAGCAAACGCCGCCGATCTGGGCGTCGCAGAGCGCACCGCCCTGGTGGAGGCGGACTGGATGAACCCCGCGCCGCCGGGCGGGCCGTTTGACCTGATCGTCTCGAACCCGCCCTACATCTCGGGTATTGACATTGGTAAGCCTACAGCGCACTACTGACATGAGCAGTTGTTGATAGGCAACTCTGTCGAGAGAGGCAGCAC
>JBCCMP010000027.1:0-21116 GCA_039026295.1 Pseudomonadota bacterium
CGGGTCGATCCCGTGCTGTTCCGGCTCAGCTACGACTATGTGGGCGATCTGGCTGAAACCGTTGCGCTGATCTGGCCCGAGGATGGCGGCGATGACCTGCCGCTGGACGAGGTGATCAGACTGCTCGCCGGGACCGGCCCGGTCGAAGCGGGCAAGGCACTGACGACGCTTTGCAACCGGCTTGGCCCGTCGGAGAGGCTGGCGCTGATCAAGCTGGCCACGGGCGGCATGCGGGTTGGCGTCTCGGCCCGGCTGGTGCGCACTGCGCTGGCTCAGATGGCGGCCGGGCAGGATGGCCGGACGCTCGACCGGATCGAAGAGCTCTGGTTCGGTCTGGAGCCCCCGTACCGCGATCTTTTCGACTGGCTGGAAGGCGGCCCGGCCCCGGAGGTCGATCTGGCCCTGGCGTTCCGGCCGGTCATGCTGGCCAATCCACTGGACGAGGCGCGGCTCGATGCGATGACCCCCTCCGCCTATGTCGCCGAATTCAAGTGGGACGGCATCCGCATTCAGGCCACTGCCATGAACGGCGAGCGTCGGCTCTACACGCGCACAGGAGACGATATCAGCGCATCATTCCCCGATGTGATCGACAGCATGACCTGGTCCGGCACGGTGGACGGCGAGTTGCTGGTGGTGCGCGGCGACGAGGTTGCGCCCTTCGCCGATCTGCAGAAACGGCTCGGCCGCAAGCGGGTCGGAAAAAAAACCGTGGCCGACAGCCCGGCGCACCTGCGGCTCTATGATCTGCTGCACGACGGCGAGACTGACATGCGGGCACGGCCGCTGGAAGATCGCCGGACGGCACTGCGGGACTGGCTGGCGGGCAACGCCCCGCCCCGCACGGATTTCTCGGACGAGGTGGTGTTCTCGGACTGGGAAGAGCTGCAGGCGCTGCGCGCCGAAGCACGCGCGGCGGGGCAGGAAGGTCTGATGCTGAAACGCCGTGACGCGCCCTATACCGGTGGCCGCCCCATGGGTCCGTGGTTCAAGTGGAAGCGCGATCCCCTGGCCGCCGATTGCGTGCTGGTCTATGCGCAACGCGGGCACGGGAAGCGGTCATCCTTTTACTCGGACTTCACTTTCGCGGCCTGGCGGCAGGGAGAGATCGGCCCCGAACTGGTGCCGGTGGGCAAGGCCTATTCCGGTTTCACCGATCAGGAGCTTGCCAGGTTGGACAAGTGGGTCCGCGCCAACACGGTCGAGCGATACGGCCCCGTTCGGGCTGTCACGCCAGAGGTGGTGTTGGAGGTTGCATTCGACGCGGTGCAGCACTCGCCCCGCCACAAATCCGGGATCGCCATGCGCTTTCCCCGGATCAAGCGGATCCGCTGGGACAAACCGGCGGCCGAAGCGGATCGGTTGGAGACGCTGGTCGGATTGATCGACGGGTAAGGGCGCGCTGTCGTCGGGCGGGGCTGGGCGGCGAAAGCTGGAGCGTGCCTCTCAAATCTCTTCCACGGTCACCTTGTCGCCGTAGAACGCCACGTATCCGCGGATTGCGCTGGCACCGTCGACCGGGTCTTGATAGGACCAGGCCGCATCAGGGATCGGCTGGGATTTGCCCGTGAAGTTGAAATAGCTGGCCTCGCCCTTGTGCGGGCAGGTGGTGCTTGTGTCCGATGGCTCCATGAACTCCAGCCCGGCATCGGTGCGGGGCAGGTAGAAGACAGGGGGGTAATCGCCCTCTTTCAGAACCAGCGCGCGTTTCGATTCGGCGAAGACCGATCCGCCCGCGCGCACGACGACGGTGCCTTGTGCAGCGCGGATCGTGAAGCGCGAGGCCTTCGTGATCGGTTCCGCATCGATCGGTGCGCAGGCGGCGGCCAGCCAAGCGGCGGTCGCGTCATCGAGAAGCGGTCCAATCCGCGCCAGCACCTCTGCGTGATAGGCATCCAGCCAGGCGCGTTCCTCGGCATCCAGCAGCACGGGATCGATCAGGCGGCGATCGATCGGGCACCAGGTCAGCGTCTCGAACCCCAGCATGGGCCGCATGCCGCCGCGCGGGACGTCAGGTTCGGTGACAATCACCAGGTTTTCGATCCGGATGCCGTAGGCGCCCTCCAGATAGAAACCGGGCTCGTTCGAGACGATCATGCCGGGTTTCAATTCGGAAGTGCCGCGGCGCGAGATGTTCTGCGGCCCCTCGTGCACGTTTAGGCTGGCACCGACCCCGTGTCCCGTACCGTGGTCATAGTCCAGCCCCGCCCGCCACAGCGCGGCCCGGGCCAGCGGATCCAGATCACGGCCGTTCAGGCCCTTGGGCCAGCGGATGCGGCTGAGCCCGATCATGCCTTTCAGAACCAGCGTGAAGTGCTTGCGTTGCACATCCGTCACCGCCCCCGTCGGCATCGTGCGGGTGATGTCGGTGGTCCCGTCCGGGTATTGTCCGCCGCTGTCGACCAGCAAAAGCTCGCCCGGTACCAGCGTGCGATTGCTGTCGCGGTTGACCCGGTAGTGCACGATTGCCCCGTTCGGGCCCGACCCGGCGATGGTATCGAACGAGATGTCGCTGAGATCGCCCGCAGCAGCCCTGAAACCTTCCAGCCTGGTGACGATGTCCATCTCGGTCAGGGTCTCGCCAGCCGCAATCGCGCCGTCGAGCCAGCAGAGGAAGCGGATCATCGCGGTGCCGTCGCGCTGGTGCGCCGCATGCATTCCGGCGATTTCAGAGCCGTTTTTGGCGGCCTTGGGCTGGATGCAGGGGTCCTCTCCCCAGATCAGCTCCTGCCCGGTTTCAGCCATCTGTTCGGCGACCCACAGCGGGCATGAGGTCTGGTCGAGCAGGACCGGGCCTTCCAGCGCGCCGAGCGCTGCGGCAAGGGCGTCGGGGCCGTGGATCGACACCGTATTGCCCAGGTGCTCTCGCACCGTGCCGTCGAGCTTGTCGGGGTCCATGAAAAGATCGACATGGCCGTCCGCTTTGGCGATGGCAAAACCATGCGCAACCGGGGACCGGGCGATATCGCTGCCTCGGATGTTCAAGAGCCACGCAATGCTGTCGGGAAGGGTCAGCACCGCCTGAGATGCGCCCTTGTCCGCAACAGCAGCACCGATGCGGCTTCGTTTCGCGGCATTGTCCTCGCCGGCGACATCGAGGCCATGAATTCTGACCGCCCCGGCGGGCGCGGGGGGCTGATCGGTCCAGACCTTGTCGATCAGGTTCTCATTCAGGCTGATCAGCGCTGTCCCGGATGTCTTGGCCACCTTGCGGATCTGGTCGATCTGCGTCTTGCCGTGCAGCCAAGGGTCATAGGCCAGTTTGCCGTTCTGCGGCAGCGCGGTCTCCAGCCACTTGTGGACCGGGGTTTCGTGCATGGGCACGATCTCGAATATGTCCGTGACGACCTGATCGCTGGCCTGAAGCGTATATCGCCCGTCAACGAACAGGGCGGCACGCTCTGCCATCACCACGGCGATCCCGGCCGAGCCGGTGAAACCTGTCAGCCAGGCCAGGCGCTCGTCGCGCGGGGCGACATTTTCGCCCTGGTGGGCGTCGGCGCGGGGCACAAGAAAACCGGTGACGCCCGCTTCGGCCATGGCGGCGCGCAGCGCGGCAACCCGGTCTGGCGTCGCCCCCTTGTCAGCGGTCAGTTCGAAGCTTTGAAACATCCGGTCCCAGTCCCTGTCCAGCGTCCCTGTCAGTGTCTCGCATCCCGCAGAATCTAAAGCATCCGAGGGCGAGTCGGAAATCTCTGGTTCGACGGTCGCGCCGGTTTTTTTGCCGGTCGGGCCTGATGCGGCGTCGAAAACGAAGTGGTCGACTGCGGCATAGCCCGGTCAAGCGGGGCGGTGGGCGTACAGACGCTTGCCTGCGGAGGGCCGAGATTGCATATCCAGTTGAACATGAAACGGGCAGGCAGCTTTCATGATGTTTCGGATGATCGGAGCTTTCGCCGCAACCGTCCTGGCGGCAACCGTCCTGGGGGCAACAGCACACGCTGCCGAGCCGCGGCCGGAAGGCTTCTGGCTGACAGAGAACGGCCGGGGGATTGTGGCGATCCAGCCCTGTCGCGGCGAGGGTCTGTGCGGCCAGATGGTCTGGGTTGCCAATCCGCGGGATGCGGACGGAGCGGTAAAGCTGGATGCAAAGGGGCAGCCGCTGTGCGGATTGCAGCTCGCCGGGGCGTTGCGCGACGATGGCGACGGTCTGTGGGCCGATGGCTGGATCTACAATCCGCGCAACGGCGACACCTATGGAGCCGAGATCGAGCCCCTGTCCGAGACCGAGCTGAAGGTGCGCGGCTACGTTCTGCTGCCGCTGTTCGGATCCTCGCAGATATGGACCCGTGTCGAAGGTGACCGCGGCGGGTGCGGCTGATCAGGCATCAGGCATCAGGCGGCCAGGCCAGCCATGCGCCGGCCAGTTCGGCCAACTCTCCGGGGTCAAACCCGATCAGCAGGCTGAGGCGATTGCCGTCCGGATCACTGGCATAGATGCGCTCGGCCAGCCTTCCGCGGCGATAACCGACTTTGCGGGCCTTTCCTTCGAAGGGCGCGGCCCCGTTGCGCATCTGGACCGTCACGATACCGTCGCCCGATCGCGAGATCTTGCCGATCACACCGCCAAGATCGCGCAGAAGGATGTCGCCGCCCTGTGCTTCCTCGGCCACCAGAAGACCGTCCAGTCCCAGCGAACGGGCGCGGATCCGTGCGGCGATGCCAGTCGCATATGTCACGTCCTGCCGCGGCACCATCAGAGTCGAATTGATCGCGATCACTTCGCACCCGCAGCCATCGCGCGACGCAGACAAACACTGGCGCAAAGCGTCCGTGGCCAGATCAATGGCAGGGCGCTGGCCGCTGGTGGTAATGGCGGCGGGACAGAATTCTGCCGGGCTGCCCCGGACGATGGCGCGCGGCGCCTTGGAGGCCAGAAAAGCTCGCCCCTCGGTTGACCCGGTGAGCCAGGGCAGGGCGTTCGCATCCACATAACCTGCACCCTCGCGCCGGGTCAGATCCTGAACCGCAAGATTGCGCAGGATCTGTCCCGCTTTGCCGACCTGTCCGGGATCGGCCGCGTAGATGGCCGGAGGCCGCGGCAGCACCAGCAGGCGCTGCAGGTCGACCGCATCGGAATTGCGCTCGCGCTGTGATCCGGCGCTGATCCGGTTCGGTCCGCAGCTGGTCACCAGCACAGCTGCGATAAGCATCGCTATCGGGATTCGTAGTGGAATGTGCATCGCCGTATCGTTGTTCCCGGCTATCCCGCGTGCCCCGAACTGGCGCAAGTGGGCGTTGAGAATCTGCATTTAAACCCTTAGCACAAGGCTAACAAAGTGTTATCACTGAATCGAACGGGTTTGGACAGGGGTTGAAAGTTGAAGGACGGAGAGAGTGACGAACATGTGATGGCGGGCCACGTCAAGTGGTATGACGCTGTCAAAGGGTACGGATTTGTCGTTCCGGAGGACGGCGGATCTGACGTGATGGTGCATGCTTCCTGTGTGCGGGCTTTCGGTCGTGTTGCCTTGACCGAAGGCTCGGAAATCAAGCTGGTTGCAACCACGGGTACGCGTGGTCTGCAGGCAGTCAAATTGCTGGAAGTGAACGAGCTGGAGATAGCCCCAGCGATGCCGGGGTTTGCCGAGGAAGCCCGTCCCACAGAGTTTCTGGGCGCTGAATCCGAGGCCGGTCCTTTGCAACCTGCACGGGTAAAGTGGTTCGACAAGCAAAAGGGCTTCGGCTTCGTGAACATCTTCGGCAGAGACGAAGATGTGTTCGTGCACATGGAAACCGTGCGCCGCTGTGGGTTCCAGGACCTGAGCAGCGGGGAAGGCATGGCGGTGCGGACGTTCCGCGGACCACGGGGCCTGATGGTTGCCGAATTGCGGCTTTGGGAGACGGCGACGCTGGCGTGAGTGAGCGCCGCCCTGCCATGCCCTTTGCGCAGCGAACGTGAAGTCGGGCCTGCGCCGATGTAATGGCTGCGCCGAGCATATCGCCGGCGGGAACCGAACAGCTGTCCGGCGCTCATGGGTGCAGCCTATCTGACAATGGGCGAATATTTTGCGCCCTCCAGACTGGCGCCGACCAGAAACCCGTCCTGGCCGAAGACGTAGCCGATCACCGGTTTTTCGAACAGTGCGCTGTCGACCGACAGGTTCAGCCCGGCCTCGGGGAAGGTCACTTCCGCGTCGGCCCCGACTTCCCACCCATCGGCGCGCCGAAAGCCTGTAACCGCCTCGTCTGTCATGAAAAACAGCACATGGTTGGTGGTCTGCACGCCGGCCTGAAATCCGATCGAGGCGGCCGCGACGGAGTAATAACCGGTTGCCGGTGCCTGATAGCCTTGCGCCGCATCGTTCATCAGAAGGGCGCCCTCACCGTAGGAGCCGCCGAGGATCAGCCCGGCCTTGACAACGTCCGGCATCACGAGCGCGGCCCGGGCGCGCGTCGCGATCTGGCGTGACTGGGGGACCTGCGACCACATCTGCTCGAGCGCTAGATTGACCCGGGTGTTGATGATCGCCGCCGTTTCGGCGCGGGCCTGCGTTGCGGCCGCTGTTGCGGTCAGGCCGGCACAGAGTGCCGTGCCGGTGAATGCGCGTCTGGTCAGCATGGGAATGCCTCTTTCCTGCTCTGCCTCTGTTCTGGTCGGCATACCCGTTTTGCCGGGTTTTGGTGGCCGATCCGCTGCTACGGGATATAATAGCACAAAATGACCCGCGCGAGGACCCTATGGTTGAAATTGACCCATCCGTGAACGTCCTGGGGGACGAACTGCGTCCCTGTTCGATGAATCCGGTGACGGGCTTCTTTCGAAACGGGTGCTGCGACACCTGTGACGAGGATCAGGGCAGCCATACGGTTTGCGCCGTGATGACGGCGGAGTTCCTGTCATTCTCCAAATCGGTCGGCAACGACCTGTCGACGCCGGTGCCGCAATACGGCTTCGCCGGATTGAAGCCCGGGGATCAGTGGTGCCTGTGTGCGGGGCGGTTTCTTCAGGCATACAACGCCGGAAAAGCGCCAAGGGTGAGCCTTGTCTCAACGCACCGCAGGGCACTGGATGTCGTGCCGATCGAGGCCCTGCGCGAGCACGCGTTGGAGCGGAACTGAGAATTTTCGCGCCCGGGGGCCGTTGGTTATCACACCCCGCTTTAGAAGTCCCCGTGCGGCCCGATAGGCAGGGCCCGGGCCAACCGTATCCGTGGCACCGGACCATCTGCAAGGGAGCCGACATCACAGACACTGAGCATCGAATGGCCTTTTGCTGTGTCTAGGCCGTTGTAAGTGACCCGGCCATTGCCTTCCCGGCTGCTGCCAGGGCGGTGCAGAGATACATGCTGTTCGGCCTGTTCAGCATCCGGGCTGCGACAGCTATCGGTGCTCTCGACCGCGCATTGTCTCGCAATTGCCATCGGTCAAGATCGCGGGGCTGCCCTGAACCGGGTCGCACGCACGGCCTGGGAAACCCTACGGCTTGATGATTGCCCAGGCTTCCTCTGCCGTCTCGACAAACCGGAACAGGTCCAGATCTTCGGCCGAGATCGTTCCGGCATCCGACAGCGCCTCCCAGTTCACGATCCGGTTCCAGAACTCGGTCCCGAACAGCAGGACCGGCACCGGTTCCATCCGCTCCGTCTGGATCAGGGTCAGCGTCTCGAACAATTCGTCCAGCGTCCCGAACCCGCCCGGAAAGACCGCGATTGCCCGCGCGCGCATCAGGAAGTGCATCTTCCGGATCGCGAAGTAATGAAAATTGAAGCACAGCTCCGGTGTGACATAGGTGTTCGGAGCCTGCTCGTGTGGCAGAACGATGTTCAGCCCGATCGACGGCGCACCCACATCCTGCGCGCCGCGATTGCCCGCTTCCATCACACCGGGTCCGCCACCGGTCACGACCACGTATTCGCGGCTGCCCCGCGCCAGGCATTCTGTGCCGATCAATCCCGCGAACGTGCGCGCCTCGTCGTAATAGGTCGACAGGCCCGCCAGCGTCTCGGTCCGCGCCTCCGCCTTCTTCGAAGGCTCCGGGATGCGCGCGCCGCCGAACAGGACAACCGTGGACTCGATCCCGGCCTCCGCCATGGCCATCTCGGGCTTCAACAACTCCAGTTGCAGACGCACCGGGCGCAGATCGTCATGGTGCAGGAAATCGTCGTCCTCGAAGGCCAGCCGATAGGCCGGGGCCCGGGTCTGGGCCGTATCCGGGACATCGCGGACCGTGCGTGCATCTTCATCGGCCGAACGAAAGATCGAGGTACGGCGGTCGTTCATCGTGCTCTCCTGAACCAGTTGCCGCCACGATTGCGCGGCCCGGCGCTTGTGTCTATAGGCATCGCCAAACATGCGCATTCTGGCGCTGCCAACAGGCGCACGCCGCGAGGAGGACATCATGAGCAACGCAGATCTGGAAACCGCCATCGAAGCGGCCTGGGACAATCGCGACAACGTAAATCCCGGAACCCAGGGCGAAGTCCGTGACGCGGTCGACACCGCTCTTTCGGCCATGGACAAGGGCGCGTTGCGCGTGGCCGAACGCGGCGATGACGCCGCATGGCACGTCAATCAGTGGGCCAAGAAAGCGGTCCTGCTCAGCTTCCGCCTCAACGACATGGCCCCGATCTCCGGCGGGCCGGGCGGCGCGACCTGGTGGGACAAGGTGCCCAGCAAGTTCGAAGGCTGGGGCGACAACGAATGGGGCGCGGCCGGCTTCCGCGCCGTGCCGAACTGCACCGTGCGCCGATCCGCCTATATCGCGCCGGGCGTGGTGCTGATGCCGTCGTTCGTCAATCTGGGTGCCTATGTCGACAGCGGCACCATGGTCGACACCTGGGCGACCGTCGGGTCCTGCGCGCAGATCGGCAAGAACGTACACATCTCCGGCGGCGCAGGCATCGGCGGGGTGCTTGAACCCCTGCAGGCAGGCCCGGTCATCGTCGAGGATAACTGCTTCATCGGCGCCCGGTCCGAGGTGGTCGAGGGCGTCGTCGTCCGGGAAGGCACCGTGATCTCGATGGGCGTCTTCATCGGCGCCTCGACCAAGATCGTCGACCGCCACACCGGCGAGGTCCACATCGGCGAGGTCCCGGCCTATTCGGTCGTCGTCCCCGGCTCGCTCCCCGGCAAGCCGCTCCCCGACGGCACCCCCGGCCCGTCGCTCTACTGCGCCGTCATCATCAAGACGGTGGACGAGGGCACGCGGTCGAAAACGTCGATCAACGATCTATTGCGCGACTGACCGTGCGCCGGTCCGGCTGGCGCTTGTTGCAGGCGGTGGCCGACCTTCAGGCTTTGGTCATTGAGCGCGCCGCTGCCGAATGGCGCGCGCTTGCGGCTTCGGGGTGCCGACTGGACACCAATGTCACGACGCTTGCGTTAATTGAACCGCTGGAACGCGCCGCCGCTGATCCTGACCACCCTGCTTTTGCCTGTGCAACGGCGGCCTTGATGGCTGATGTTCTGGAGGGTGGCCGCGCACCCGAATCTATCGCGCAGAACTGGCAAGCTTGGCACGAGATTTATGCCGCGCAGGACGTCCGGGCGCGCGCGACACTGACCATGGGGTTCGTGCAGCTTGCCGATCTTTGGCCGCTTGATCCCGCACCTGACCGTGCTGATGCTGCCATGACTGATGGGCCAGCCATCCGGACCGAACTGATCGCCCTGGCGCGCGAGATGCCTGACACGGTTCTGTACCACGTGGCCCACGCGGACTACGGCTACCTGGCGGGGGAACATCTGACGGCCCTGCGCGACGTGCTTGCCCGGCCCGAAAGCTGGCGCACACGCGACGGCACAACGGATGAAGTGATTGGCTTGATCAGCCACGTGCCCGGACAGACCGGCTTTGCCGGATGCACGGCGTTGATGCTGATCGATACAACCAACTACGGCGACCGCTACGGCGACATGGATTTTCGCTGGGCCAACAACGCCGCCACTTATCTGGATATGCCGCCGCCCACCGGTGCGCCGGTGCTGGCCGGATTCCGCTTGCTGTACGAGACCGACGAAGACTGGAATCCCTATGGCGTTTCCGAATACATCGGGACAGAGCATCTGCCCGTCGTGATCCCGCCATGCGCCCAGCGTTTCCTGATGAAAGACACCCAATGACCGCCGCCCGCGATGACGACGTCTACACCCTGCTGGTCCAGGTGGGCCGTTCGGAAGGCGACGGTCTGCCCGATGGCACCACCGGCGCGGCACTACTTTGCTATGCCTCGGGCAAGGACGAAAAATCCGCCGTCGATGCGACCGTGCAGGTCCTGCGTCAGGCCGAGATGGCTCCGCTGGAGGTCGAATCCTATGGCGCCCGGACCGAGCGGCTGACGGCAGGCGAGGATATCGGCGCAGAAGACAACGCCCTGATGGACCGCGCGCTGGCGGAAAATGCCGTTCTCGTGGTCTCCGTCACGACATTCGACGACTGAGATCGTATCGAGCTTGCGCCGCAATCGTCCGGTGCGCTAGCCCTTCGGCCGAAGATCCAAGCGGAGGGGCCTCTTGACCCATATCGACCCGGTCATCCTGACCCAGGAACTCATCAAGTGCCCGTCGGTCACGCCCGCCGAGGGCGGGGCTCTGCAACTGCTCGAGGCACTGCTGACGCAAGAGGGCTTTGCCTGCACCCGCATCAGCCGCGGCGGGGTCGAAAACATCCATGCGCGCTGGGGAAACGAGGGGCCTGTCCTCGGCTTTGGCGGGCATACGGACGTTGTCCCGACGGGTGATGAAGGTCTCTGGACCCATGCGCCCTTCAGCGGCGCGCTGACCGAGGACGGCATCCTCTGGGGCAGGGGAGCCGTCGACATGAAGTCGGGCGTTGCCGCGTTCGTTGCGGCGGCCATCGAACAGGTGCGCACCAAGCCGCCCGCAGGCTCGATCGCGCTCCTGATCACGGGAGATGAAGAAGGCCCCTCCCAGGACGGGACCCGCGCCATTCTCGACTGGATGGCGGAAGCAGGCGAGGGGCTGGACTTCTGCATCGTCGGCGAGCCGACCTCGCTCGCCCGGGTCGGCGATACCGTGAAGATCGGCCGCCGCGGCTCGATGACCGGTACGCTGACGGTGCGCGGCTCGCAAGGCCATACGGCCTATCCCGAACGGGCCGTGAACCCGCTGCCGGTGCTGGCGCAGATCTGCGTGCGTCTGGCGGACCAGCCGATCGATCTTGGCTCGACCCATTTCCAGCCATCGACGCTGGCCCTGACGACCATGGATGTGGGCAACCCCGCCTCGAACGTGATCCCTGCCGAGGGGCGGGCCGTCTTCAATATCCGCTTCAATGACACCCAGACATCGGACAGCATCATGGTTTGGGTCGATCAGATCGTCCGCGCGATCAGCCATAACGGCCCCTGCGAGGCCGAGGTCGACTGGCATGTCTCCGGCGAAAGCTTCCTGACCCAGCCCGGCCCACTGACCGATGTGGTCGTGGACGCCGTCACCGATCTGACCCTGGAACGCCCGGCCCTGACGACGGGCGGCGGCACGTCAGATGCGCGCTTCATCAAGGACATCTGCCCGGTGGTCGAACTTGGCCTGGTCGGCGATACGATGCACCAGACAAACGAGCGCGTGCCGTCGGAAGACATCCGGACACTGACCGGTCTTTATGCCGAGATCATCGACCGGTTCTTCGGGTGACGACTGATCAACTTGCCAGAGAAGGCCGTGTCTGGCTCCGCAATGCGGTCACCAAAGACGACCTTGCGAAACTGAACCTCACGTTCAGCGGGCAGCGCCCGGGTGCCCGGATCGACCACTTCTCGCTGCCCCCCTCGGTCGCCGCCTCGATCGGCAGCCTTTGGCCTCGGCATGCACCGGTCAGGGTGGTGGCCTTTGAAAAAACCGGCGCGGTGAACTGGTCAGTCCCGTGGCACCAGGACAGAGTGATCACGGTCGCCGACCGGCACGATGTTTCGGGCTTTACAAACTGGTCTCGGAAGGCAGGCACGTGGCATTGCGAGCCGCCACTGGACGTCCTGGCAGAGATGCTTTTCGTGCGCGTGCATCTCGACCGGAATGATGCTGACAATGGCGCAATGGAGATCGCCCTCGGCAGCCACAAGACGGGACTGATCAACAGCACATCTGCTGCGGACGCCGCCGAGTCCTACCCGGTCGAGCTGTGCACCGCCGAACCTGGGGACATTCTGGTCCTGTCAATGTTGATGCTGCACAGATCGCGTCCGTCGACCTCGATGCAGCCGCGCCGTGCATTGCGCATAGATTTCAGTGATCAGGTGCTTCCAGCACCGCTGCGATGGAAGATGTTATAGAAACGCAGCGCCAAACGAAAAAAGGCGCCGCCGAAGCAGCGCCCTTTCAAATTCTCAGTTAGTCCCGTTCAGGCGGCTTTGGCCTGCAGGACCGAACCGACCTTTTCCGCGGCATTCACTTCGTCGAGCTTCTCAACGGCCGCGACTTCGCGGGTCAGGCGCTCGAGCGCGGCTTCATAAAGCTGACGCTCTGAATACGACTGATCCGGCTGATCCTCGGCGCGGTGCAGGTCGCGGACCACTTCAGCGATCGAGATCAGATCGCCAGAGTTGATCTTCTGTTCGTATTCCTGGGCCCGGCGCGACCACATAGCCCGCTTGATCTTGGCCTTGCCCTTCAAGGTCTTCAGCGCTTCATCCACCAGATCCGGGCTCGACAGAGACCGCATGCCGATGGACGAGGCCTTCGCCGTCGGTACCCGGAGGGTCATCTTGTCCTTCTCGAACGAGATCACGAACAGCTCCAGCTTGACGCCGGCAACTTCCTGTTCTTCGATCGTGACGATCTTGCCGACCCCGTGCGCGGGATACACAACGAATTCGTCTGCCCGAAACTCAAGTGAACGTGCTGATTTCTTCGACATCTCTTCTCCTGATTCGTCCGGTTCCGCCCAGCTAGGTGCCTTCGACGGTGAAGATTCGCGAAAAAGGGGCCCTGTGCGCGTTCCGCGCCCCAGCCCATCGCGATTGCGTTTCTCTTTCCGCGGGTGCAGGTTCCTGTTTTTTCAGCCCTGACGCGCCGCGCACTGTTTTGATGAAACTTACATAACAGAAAATGAATCGATTCTCCACCCTGGCGGCCGTCGGAGCAGTGCCGGGCCTGAAAAATCACTCCTTAATCGGGATAACTGGCGACGCATAAAATGATATAGGGTGCCTTAATTCGCGATCAATCGCCCTCGCCCGCATTCTCCGAAAAATACTTTTCCAGTTTGTTTTCCTCCCCGTCCCGTTCTTCGGCCTCGGGAAGCTCGTCCTTCTTGATCGTGATGTTCGGCCAGGCCTCCGAGTATTTCAGGTTCAACTCCAGCCAGCTTTCCATGCCGCCGTCTGTATCCGGACGAATCGCATCGGCCGGGCATTCCGGCTCGCAGACCCCGCAATCGATGCACTCGTCCGGGTGAATGACCAGCATGTTCTCGCCTTCGTAGAAGCAGTCGACCGGGCACACTTCGACGCAATCCGTGTATTTGCAGGCGATGCAATTGTCAGTGACAACATACGGCATACTGCGGTGCTCCGGTACCTCGGATTAGATTGGACGCTGGCCGTCGTTCTCGCTTTGCTCCCTTGATTCATATGGCCACGAACCGGGGGCTTCAAGACCTGCCGGATTTGAATGTGTCGATTTCGCGCCGGTCCCGTTTGGTCGGGCGTCCGGCCCCAGCCTCGCGCCTCGCATCGCCTGGCGGGCGTGGCTCGCGCGGCTCTGGCGGCGAAAGGTCGGTGTAAAGCGTGGCCGCTTCCGTCGCCGGGCCGCGCCGCGTGCCGACAGCATCGACCTGGATCACCCG
Source organism: Pseudomonadota bacterium (assembly GCA_039026295.1). Classification (GTDB taxonomy): domain Bacteria; phylum Pseudomonadota; class Alphaproteobacteria; order Rhodobacterales; family Rhodobacteraceae; genus Thermohalobaculum. Next base: position 13,748 of record JBCCMP010000027.1, read on the forward strand.
CACGTGCCCGGCCTTGGCGAAGGTCAGCACATCACCCGGCCGCACATTCTGCGACGACTTGTCGATACGCGCGCCGTTCAGACGCATCGCGCCTGAACCGGCCACCTCTCCTGCCAGCGAACGTGATTTGAAGAAACGGGCCTGCCACAGCCATTTGTCGACCCGCATCTTTGCGGGCGCGGCGTCGGTCATTCGCCCTTCAGTTTCTGGAGGATCGCGAAAGGGCTGTCAGGATCGATGGGCCGGTCCTTCTTCGGCGGCTGCGCAGACATCTTGCGTGGGCCGCGATCGTCCTCGCGGCGGGGCTTGCCGCCCTTGCCAAAGCCTTTTCCGCCGCCTTTGCCCTTGGCCTTGCCCTTACCGCCACCATGCCCGGCACCTTGACCGCCTTGTGTTCCGCCGAATTTGCCGCGCCGACCCTGGCCGTCCTGTCGCCCACCGTCCTGTCTCCCACCGTCCTGACGCCCACCCGCATCGCGACGCGGTCCGCGGTTCGGTCGGCCCCGCGGCGCAAGGCGGAATGTGTAGAAGATCTCGTTCTCGTCGGCGGCTGCTTCAGTTCCGTCACCGGCATCAGTATCTGACCCGGGCTTCTCCGTTGGGGCTTCGGTGACTTGCGCCTCGCCCTCTGCGGATTCCGATGCATCGGCGTCCGCGCGCTGGTTGGCCAAATCGACGGTCGAAGGCTCTGCTCCATCGCCGTCGCCTGCAGCCTCCGCGGCCGCGACGGGTTCAACTCCGGCGAGGTCTGCGGTGTCCGGCTCACCACTCAAAGCCTGCGCAGCGTCCTCGGTTTCCGCAGCCTGTCCGGGCGCATCAGTGCCTAACGCCTCAGCAGACCCTGCTTCAGCAGTCTCCGGAGGCTCGGGCGCTTTTTGCGCTTCGGTTGCCCCGATCTCCTCGGTAATCCCGTCAGCCTCTTGACGCGCGTTTGCCGCCTCTGACGCCGCCTCTGACGCCGCCTCTGACGCCGCCTCTGACGCCGCCTCTGACGCCGCCTCTGACGCCGCTCCTGCGGACGCCTCGGCCGCCGCTTCTGCGGGCGCCTCCTCCGACCCTGGGGATCCGGCATCTGCCGCGCCTTCCCCCGTCGATGCTTCCCCCTTCGATGCTTCCCGCGCCGTTGAATCCGCAGCCTCTGCCGGCTCAACCGGCTCCTTCGCCGGCGGCTTCGGGCGCTCCGACTTCAGCCGCTCGCCCTTTTCAGCCTTGAACCCCAGCCCGCCCATCATGTCGGCGAACTGTTCCAGCGTGCACCCGGTGATCGACAGCATGTCGGGCGTCGCCTCGAACCCGCCCCGCGCGTCCATCGGGCGGAGCAAATCCGCCAGCCGCTCCAGCATGTCGATCCGCAGCGCCCGCGCATTCAGGCGGCTGTAGCCGGCCATGTCGTAGTATCCATCGGGCAGGCCGTCCTTGGCCAGAAACGTCACGTGGCCGGCTGGCGGCGCTTCCGCGAAATCCTCATGCCCTTCGGACAGCGCCCACAGCAACAGGCGCAGACGGGTCGGCGCGGGTTTCAGCAATGCTGGCATGAAAATGAAATGCTGCCCGAACCGCACCCCGTGCTTGCGCAGCAGTGCCCGGTCGTCCTGCGGCAGGGACTTGATGTCGTCGGCGATCTCCCGCCTGCGGATAACGCCGAAGCTTTCAGCCAGCCTGAAGGCGACGCCCTTGGCCAGTCCGGTGATTGCCTCGTCATCGCGCATCTGGATCAATGGCTCGAACTGTGCATTGATCCGGCGCATCAGCCAGTGGCGCAGACGCCGCTCGACCTTTTCGGCCACATCGGACCCGGCCTCGTCATCGACGAAGACCTTGACCTTCGGCGTCAGCGGATCATCGCCCTTCTCGACCCGGCCAATCGCGTCCTGGCCCCACATCAGCCCGCCCTGATCGGTGACGTCGATCTCGGAATCCGGGCTCAGGTACAGCTTGTCCGCCCGCTTCGACATCTCGGTCTGCAGGGCCTGCATGGACGCCGATTTCAGCGTCTTCAACTCGTCGCCGCTGGCGCTCTCGTCCACCGTGAACCGGAACCCGTCCAGCTTTCCCAGGAACTGGCCTTCCGCGGTCACCCGGCCGTTGTCGTCAATCTCCGCCACCAGGCGCTCCTTCTGTTTCAACCGCCGCATCAGCACGCTGGTGCGCCGGTCGACAAATCTCTGGGTCAAGGCCGCATGCAGGGCATCCGACAGGCGGTCCTCGACGGCGCGGGTCGTCTCGCGCCAATGCTCGGGCTCGTCCGTCCAGCCCGCGCGGTTCGCGACATAGGTCCATGTCCTGATGAAGGCGAGTCTTTTCGAAAGCGCATCAATATCGCCATCCGTCCGGTCCAGCCGGGCAATCTGCCCTGACAACCACTCCGACGGTATACACCCCGCCTTGCCGCGCAGAAAGTGGTAAATCCGGCCCAACAGAGAGGCGTGCTCTGTCGGTGACACCTTGCGAAAGTCGGGAACCTGACAGACCTCCCACAACTGTTTCACATGGGTCGGGTGCTGCGTCGCGTCCTGCACATCCCCGTCTGCCCACAGGGTCTTCAGTGTGGACTGATCCTCCGCCTCTCGCGCCCGGACCAGATCCTGATCCTCCGGCGCGGCGTCCAGCGAGGCCATGAGGCTCTCCACCGACTGGAAGTTCAGCTCCCCGTTGCGCCACATCAGCTTGGACAGCGGCTTGAAGCGGTGGTTCTCGATGTGGCCGATGATCTCCGGGTCCAGGGGGCTCGCCTCGCCCGTTACCCCGAAGGTCCCGTCCTTGGTGAACCGCCCCGCGCGCCCGGCAATCTGCGCCAGTTCGGCCGGGACAAGATCCCGGTGCCGCCAGCCATCGAACTTCGACGTCCCGGCAAAGGCCACATGGTCGACGTCCAGATTGAGCCCCATGCCGATGGCATCGGTCGCGACCATGTAGTCGACCTCGCCGTCCTGGTACAAAGCTACCTGGGCGTTCCGGGTGCGCGGGCTCAAGGCCCCCATCACCACCGCCGCGCCGCCCCTCTGACGGCGGATCAGCTCGGCAATCGCATAGACCTGATCGACCGAGAACGCGACCACGGCCGTGCGCGGCTTCAGGCGGGAAATCTTGCGCGCCCCCGTCCATGTCAGCGTGCTGTACCGATCCCGCGACGTGAACCGCGCCTTGGGCACCAGATTGGCGATGCGGGGGCGGATCGTGTCGGACCCCAGAAACAGCGTCTCGTACCGCCCCCGCGCGTTCAAGAGCCGGTCAGTGAAGACATGCCCCCTGTCGGGGTCGGCGCAAAGCTGCACCTCGTCGATTGCGACGAAATCGACGGGATGGTGCAGCGGCATCGCCTCCACCGTTGCCACATGGTACTTGGCCCGCAGCGGGGCGATCTTCTCCTCGCCCGTGATCAGCGAGACCGCATTCGGCCCGCGCAGCTTGACCAGCCGGTCATAGACCTCCCGCGCCAGCAGACGCAGCGGCAGCCCGATGATACCGTCCGGACGCGCCAGCATCCGCTCCAGCGCATAGTGCGTCTTGCCGGTATTGGTGGGGCCCAGAACCGCCGTAATCGTCCTGTCGGCGTGATCCAGCATGGCAGTCCTTCGGGAAAAGTACGCGACCGAACCTAAAGTCTAGGCGATCGGGCAGGGATTGGACAGGCCGTCGCAGGGATCAGGGTCTGGTACAAGAACTGCGGGTCCGCGGCGCAACTCACCGCCGAATGCCGAATGCCGTCAGAAATCGAAGCTCACGGTCGCGCTCTGACCCTCGCCCATTGACACCTGCTGTGTCTGGCTTGCACCGGTGTCCTTGTTTGTCAGCCTGACCGTGAAATTGCCCGGCATCCGGTAGTGCGCGCCGCGCATGTTGCGCCAGCCCGTCGTTCCGGTGGTCGACCCGCCCGGCCCGTCGATCATCAGCTCCATCAGTGCGTTGTCCTCCAGACCGTCCGCCTCTACGACGATCCGGCCGGCCCCCGTGATCGGGACCTCCAGCACCTGAACGCCGTCAACCGCCACCGGTGCCGGATACCGGCCCAGATGGATGAAGCCTTCAAGGTTCAGCGCAACGCCGACCTCAGCTGTCGCCGGCGGGTAGACCCCGTCTTCGCCCAGCGACCGGACCCGCTCGGCAAAATTATAGCCCCAGAGATCACCCGCATCGCTCCGCCGCTCGCTCTCGATCGTGCCGATATCGCTGCCGAACCAGTAAACATCGCCCGTGATATCCATCCGCTCCGCCCCGAAGACCGGCACAATCTTCAGGCTGCCCTCCTCTTGTGCCTGTGCGCCGGTGATCGCCGCCGCCAGCACCAAGGGGGCAAGGCAGAGTGCCCGGATCGCGGCCAAAAGTATCGTGCGGGGCACGGGTGCAAATTTCTGCATGTCAATCACCTCCTGAAAGTGGATCAAACGTCTTGTAGCTGAGCACCCCGCGAACGTGGAGCATTGGAACAATTAGGCGAACCGGACGTCGCGTGCCAAACACTCTTTCATTGCAAAGCCGGTGGCCGTCGCATGTATGAACATCATCGCTGTAAACCAATCGACACATCCAACATGATCGTCGCCCTACGACCGCACCTTGGCGTTTGTCACATCGGCCAAGTGTGAACAAATCCCGAAGATCCAGGCCCCCAGTTAACCATTCAACCCGACTTCTGCCGGGCCCAAAGCCATACGCTTGCCATACGCAAGCCATACAGGTTTCAGCCCCCCAAAATCCCAGCGCCAAAAAAGTTAATGGGCGAAAACCAAGGGTGTGATCGGCGCTCTTGCCGCGAAAACAACCGATTTTTGGAGAAATTCCCTGCAAATCCGACAAAAATTCATCAGTCCGCAACCGTTCATTGGTATGCGCAGAGGTTGGTCGCACAGCCGTGGTGCCTGCGAGTCGGACCCATACGTTGCGCTAAGATGGCTGCGTCCCGAGATGGCGCTCAGACGCTGTCCCCTCCTTCTGAATTTTTCAATTCTTAGGAAAATTTTAAAGAATCAGCCCCATAAATCGGCTCCGTTCCGGAACGAACTACAATTCTCCCTCGGCTGGTCGCGCCGTTGAGGGAGCGGGGGACTACGGCAGGCCTGCCGCCCTTGCCCGCTTTTGTCGGGCACGTGTTTATCGGGCACCGTGTTTGAAAACACCGTGTTTGCAAGACGAACACACCCCGAACCGCCAGGATGCACCGCCAACAGGCAACAGCATCACCGCCGCGGTTCCAATCCCGAGCCTCTCAGGAACTCTCGCCAGACCGCTCAGGCGCCGGATGCCCGCTCGCCATTTCGGCGATCGGCTGTTCGTGCTGTCAGCACTGTCCGGCCGCCACGCATTGGTCGAAAGAGCCGCGTGCAGGTCGCCCACCGCCCAGCGCAGGACGAGTGCCAGACCAGCACGCCGTCGCAGGGTCCGGCGGTTATAACCGCTGACCCTCGACCTCTTTTTCCAGCTTCTTGATGCCCTCCTGGGCTCCCGGCAAGTGCGGGTGGATCCTGACCGCCCGCCGATAGGCCTCGAGCGCCCCGGCCTCGTCGCCGATCCGGTCCAGGATGATGCCCAGCCCTGACAGCGCCCCGAAATGACGGGGCTCGCGCTTCAGCGTCTCGGCAATGTCATCCAGCGACGGGCCGTAATCGCCGCGCATGAAGTGCAGCGTGGCCCGCTTGTTCCAGCCCTCGGAATACTCCGGTGCCAGGCGGACCAGATCGTTCAGGTGTAGAAGCGCGGTGTCCAGCCGTTGCTCCTCGATCGCCTTGTCGGCCCGCTGCGCCAACAGATCCATCGACGGCGACCCGGACCGCGCCCAGGCCTGCCAGATCTGCGCCTGCACCCGTTCCCAGTTGTCCAGATCGGGATCGGCGAGCAGCGCGAACAACTCGTCAAGATGTTGGGCGCGGGCGTCGTCCTCCGACAGGTCTGCGGCCGGTGCCGCCGCCTCCCCGTCCGGCGCGGGCCCCTCCGTCGGCGCGGCCCCCGCTTCCGGTTGCCCTTGCTCCGACCCCCCGGCCCCCGACTGTTCCTGCTCCGACTGATCCGGCAGCGGCTCAACCTCGAGCCCCGGCTGCGACTGTGCGGCAGCACTTTGAACCCCGAAGGTCAGGGTTGCCGCAGCGATACCCGCCCGAATGACTGACTGTCTCATTGCCCAATGATAGGGCGATGGGATAGCTGAGGGAAGGGAAGACACCAGAGACATGGGAGAATGTGATGAGCGACGTTTTGGAAAAGGCCGCGGCTGGCCTGCGCGAACGGCTGGGCGATGGCGGTTTCGACGGCTCGGTGAAGTTCGACATCGAAGGCGAAGGCGCGATCGTGATCAACGAGGACGGCGTCAGCACCGAAGATGGCGATGCGGCCTGCACGATCTCGGCGTCCGTCGACACGTTTCAGGACCTCTTCGCGGGCGAGCTTGATCCGACAGCGGCCTTCATGACCGGGAAGATCAAGGTCGACGGCGACATGTCCGTCGCCATGAAACTCGGCCAGCTTCTGGGCTGAGCCCTTACCGGCACCGAAAGGCCGGATTGGAGGCCCGATTGCAGGCCGACGTGGATCCCCGGCCCGAGCGCGCGCCGTTCCACGGCGTCCCGCCCGGCGGGGCGCACCCGGACGCGGTCCACTGGATCACGGCCGCCGATGGCGTCCGGCTGCGGGCGGCACACTGGCGGGCCGAAAAGCCGCGCGCCCATGTCCTCTACCTGACCGGTCGTACCGAATACGTCGAAAAGGCATCGACGCCCGCAGCCGCCCTCGCGGCCCGTGGCTATGATGTCGTGTCCGTCGACTGGCGTGGACAGGGTCTGTCCGACCGTTTCGCCACCCCGCGCCTGAAGGGGCATGTCGGCGACTTCGCCGAATACCAGCTCGATCTCGATGCCCTGACCGGTCTGGCCGCAGACCTGCCCGGCCCGCGGCTTTTGGTTGCCCATTCGATGGGCGGTGCGATTGCCACCGCGGCGCTGGAACGGGCCGACTTCGCCGAAGGACTGACCGCGACCGTCCTCTCGGCTCCGATGTTCGGGGTCTATATGCCCCGGATCGCGCGGGTTGCCGGGGCCGCCTATGTGCGCACCGGCCTTCTGATGGGTCAGCCCGAGGCCTGGCCACCGAGCCGGCACGCCAAGCTGCCCTATTCCCTGCGCAACCCCGCCTGGAACCTCCTGACCCAAGATACCGAATTCTGGGACTGGATGGTGATGATGGCGACGACCTATCCCGACCTCCCCCTTGCCATGCCGACCATCGGCTGGATGTCCCAGGCGGCATCAGAAATGAACCGCCTCCAGAGCGTGGCATTGCCCGATCACCCCGTGCTCGCCCTGATCGGCGGCGAAGAGTACGTGGTCGATACAGCGACCGTCACCCGCACCTGCGCGGCGCTCGGTATCCCTTTGACCAC
>JBCCMP010000028.1:0-20588 GCA_039026295.1 Pseudomonadota bacterium
CCAAAATCGGCGAGGCTGATGTCTTTGACGACGTAATCGTTCATGTCTTGCTCCTGCTCAGGGCGCCCTGCCCACGATCCGGCGCGGGCTATAACAGGGCAAGGTTGAATGGACAATGAGCGGCGCGGGGATTTAGAGTCGCGGCAGAGGGCTATCTGAATGAGAATGCGTGTATTTCGAAAGACAACTCTTCGGCACGCGGATGGCTTGGATTGATCAGAATGTTCGTGCTGCGTGGGACACGAACCGACGCAACCCTAAGCAAGACGGTACGATTTTCCTGCAGCCAGGCGGTTCCGTAATCCCGGCTCTCCATCTTGTCTTCCCGATCGAATGGCGGCGCTGTTTCGATTGAGCCTGTGACTGCTGACAGATCGATCTCCAGCAGGACCTGCTTCTCGATACTGTCATCCGGGCCGATGAAATTCTGTGTTGCTAGGACTTCATAAGCTGCAAGGGCCGGATGCTCGGCAGCGTAAACCACGGCTTGGCCCTTATGGTTCCATCGCTGCGCCATATAGACGCCGCCCAAGCCGCGCAAATCTGCATAGATTTCCCGGCAAACGCGCCAGCAGATATCTGGTTCGCTCACGCGAACATGCCGTGGTCGATAGCCTCCAATCTTTCGAACAACACGGCGGCGCCTTCTTCGCTTTTCAGCAACTGAAAGCCGGTCAAATCATCAAAATCCTCGAAGGGCTGTTTCAGCCAAAACATAATCCTGTCGCTTTGGCCGATTGTGGCTTGCGCGCGTCGCACGAACCTAACGATTCTCAGGATCCGCCTCAGATGATCCGGATGTACGATCTGGTCTTCACCTGCCCCCGCAAAAAAATCCTTTGGGATGAAATCCGCAGCTTCCAGTTGCGCAAGCGTCAGGCCAATGTCGCCGAGTTCTGCTTTGAGGACCGAAAGAGGTAATCCTTGGGCGACAATCGCACGAACGCGCTCAATCTCGCTGAGACGGCGGTAGTTCACTTCGCTTTCCTCAAACGCTTGGCGCGGCGACTGTGGGCGGAAAACTCCAGCCGAATCCGAGAAACCTGGGATATCGGAATACCCGTCGCGTTGCGAAAATGGTTCTTCAGGCACCTTGCCATCAGGCTTATCTGACTCCACGAATCCCCCTCCTCATGACTAGCATTTTCACCCGCTCAATTTGTTAATGATGGTACACTGATCGAAACCGTCGTCCAAATGAAAGCAGAAGCCGTGAACAGAACCAGCGCCGCTCAACCCCGCGCCTGGCAACGCATGCTCTCGGGCCGACGGCTGGATCTGCTGGACCCGTCCCCCCTGGACGTCGAGATCGAGGATATTGCCCACGGCCTTGCGCGCGTCGCGCGGTGGAACGGACAGACGCTTGGCAGGCATCCCTATTCCGTGGCGGAGCACTCGCTGCTGGTGGAAGAGATTTTCCGGGTCTACAAGCCCAAAGCCTCGCCCGGCGAGCGGCTGACCTGCCTGCTGCATGATGCCCCCGAATATGTGATCGGCGACATGATCAGCCCGTTCAAAGCGGCCATCGGTCTGGACTATAAAGCCTTCGAGGCAAAATTGGAGGCCGCCGTCCACCTGCGTTTCGGCCTGCCCGCCCATCCGGCCGAGCCGATCAGGAAACTGATCAAGCTGGCTGACCGCGCCAGTGCCTGGTTCGAGGCGACCCAGCTTGCTGGTTTCACCGAGACCGAGGCCTCGAAACATTTCCCACGCCCACGCTTCAAAGGCGCGGCCGATGTCCGGCTGGACCCGCAACCGACGGCAAGGGTTCAGAAAGCGTTCCTGCAACGGTTTGAGCGGTTGCAGGCCCTGCTCTAGACTGTGCGCGGATCTTCAAGGGAGAGTGCCAATGATGAAGCTACTGGGCCGGACCGGCCTCCATGTCTCGCCGCTTTGTTTCGGCACCATGTCCTTCGGCGGGGACGCGGACGAGGCGACGTCAAGCGATCTCTACAAGGTCACGCGCGAGGTCGGAATCAACTTCTACGATTGCGCCGATGTCTACAATGGCGGGCAGTCTGAAGAGATCCTGGGCCGCCTGATCGCCCATGAGCGGGACGAGATCATCCTGACCACCAAATGCCACGGCCCGATGGGCGAGGGGCCGAACGCACGCGGCGTCTCGCGCCGTCATATCCTGACCGCGGTCGAGGCATCGCTTAAGCGCCTGGGCACCGACCGGGTCGAGGTGCTGTTTCTGCACAAATGGGAAGACGAGCCGCCCATGGACGTGCAGCTGCGCGCCGTCGAGGACCTGGTTCGCGACGGCAAGGTCCTGCATGTCGGCGTGTCGAACTGGGCGGCCTGGCAGATCGTGAAAGGGCTGGGGCTGGCCGCCCTGAACCAGTGGGCACCCATCGACGTGATACAGCCCATGTACAATCTGCTGAAACGGCAGGCCGAGGTGGAGATTTTGCCTGCCTGCCGGGATGCGGGCTTGGGAGTGATCAGTTATTCGCCCGTCGCGGGGGGCCTCTTGTCCGGAAAGTTCGCTGGCGAAAGCGGTGCCACGGGACGGCTGAAGACCAACCAGATGTATGTCAAACGTTATGGTCAGGACTGGATGCACGAGGTCTCGGCGTCCTTTGCCGCCCTGGCACGCGAGCGGGGCGTTCACCCGGTCACGCTGGCGGTGCAATGGGTGGCAGGGCATCCTGGCATCACGGCGCCGATCATCGGCGCACGGTCGGTGGAGCAGGTTCAGCCGTCGCTGGCGGCGCTGAACAATCCCATGGCCGCGGACTTCCGGGACGAGATCTCAGCGCTCGGTCCGTCGCCCGCCCCGGCCACGGATCGGCTGGAAGAGGCGGGATAAACCACTGGACCCGGTGCGACCGGTCCCGCATCCTTGATCAACCGGAACAAAAATATCGGGGGATGACATGTCCTATCTGAGCGTATTTCTTGCCGCGCTTGCCGGATACGGGATGGGCGCGATCTGGTACATGACGCTGGCCAAACCCTGGCTGGCCGCGGTTGGAAAAACTCAGGAAGAGGTGCAGTCCAACCGCAATCCGCTGCCCTTCATCATCGCCTTTATCTGCAACCTTGTTGTGGCTGGCATGATGAGCCACGTCTTCTCTTCCGGCGGGATCACGGGTCTGACCTCCGGCCTTATATCCGGCCTTGGCGCTGGCATGTGTCTGGCCGCCCCGTGGATCATCACAAACTATGCCTTTGCGGATCGGCCAAAGCCGTTGTGGTTCATTGATGTCGGGCACACCATTCTGGCCTGCACGGCGATCGGGACGGTTCTGGGGCTTTTCATGTAAAGCCTATCCGGCGGCACAACTCACGCACTGACTGGCGGTCGGATCCAGGTCCAGGCGTCCCGGCGCAATCTCCTCGCCGCAGTTCTGGCACCAGCCGAATTCGTCCTCGTCCATGCGCTGCAAGGCAGCCCTGATGGCCTTCAGGCGCCCGGCCCGGCGCCGCGACTGGGCCTGCGCCATGGCCTGTTGCTGCATCGCATCCATCCGGCTGAGCCGTCCGACGGCGACCTGATCCAGTTCTACCGGCGCGCGGTCCGAACTGGTTTGCGCATCGGCCGCCCGCAGTTCGGCGGCTTCCTGATCCAGCCGTTCACGGAATTTCATGAGCATTTCACGGTCCATAGTGGTACTTTGATCGCTCGACGCCTATGTCACAAGCGAGTCCAAGCCAGATGCGACGGACGAGACGATGAGGACAAGACCATGCCAGCCGATCTGAAACCCCGGTCCAGCGATACGGTCGATCCGGTCTGGACGACGATCCGGACAGAAGCTGCGCAGCTTGCGGCGGACGAGCCGCTGATGGCCAGCACGGTCCATGCGGGCGTCCTGAACCACCGCAGCCTGGAAGATGCGCTGAGCTATCGGATCGCCGAGAAAATGGCCTCGCCCGAGATGCCTGCCCTGCTGCTGCGAGAGCTGTGCGACAGCGCGTTCTCTGACCGGCCGGAGATCGGCATTGCCGCCCGCGCCGACGTCATGGCCGTCCGCGAGCGCGACCCTTTCTGCCACCGGATGATTCAGCCGCTGATGTACTTCAAGGGGTTCCTTGGCGTGCAGGCCTACCGTGTCTCGCACTGGCTGTGGACCAATCACCGCAAGGATCTGGCAATGTTCATCCAGATGCGCGGGTCCGAGTTATTCAGCATGGACATAAACCCCGGCGCGCGGATCGGGCAGGGCATCATGATCGACCATGCCCATTCCATCGTGATCGGCGAGACAGCGGTGGTCGGCAATGACGTCTCGATCCTGCACGGCGTCACGCTGGGCGGGAACGGCAAGGACACCGGCGACCGGCACCCGAAGATCGGCGACGGCGTCCTGATTGGCGCGGGCGCCAAAGTCCTGGGCAACATCAAGGTCGGCAATTGCAGCCGGGTCGCCGCAGGTTCGGTCGTCCTGAGGGACGTGCCGTCCTGCAAGACTGTTGCCGGCATCCCAGCCAAAATCGTCGGCGAAGCCGGGTGCGAGCGCCCATCCTATTCGATGAACCACCTGATGGTGGCACCGACCGATCCGGCGGATATCGTCCCCGACTGCTGATCGGCGGGCGATTCTGCGGAATCGCGGGCGGATTGAGGCGCTGAGGCCACCCATTCTCGTGTAAAACACCGATCGGTACGGCGCGGACGTTCGTCAGGGCCTACGATGTTTCCCATTATGAACCACCGCTCCGGAATTGCGGCAGCTTTACCTGCACCATTCCCGGTACGGCACAGGCGCAGCTCTCAACTTATTGGCGAATTTCTGTAGAATTGTTCGCAAGTTGATTGCAGTAGTGTGGAGCGAGTGAGATGGGTTGCTATTCGGATTTCAAAGGTTCGGTCTGGGGCGGTTTCAAGGGCTGGGGCAAATCCAAAAGCTGGGGCGAATCCTCGTCGAACCAGCCGCCGTCCAAATGGGTTTGGATCCAGGAAGACGACCACGGCGGCAAATCCTGGGGCCACAAAAAGTTCAGCTGGAAGTCCCACAAGCGCGACGACGACGACCATGGCGGCCGCAAGTCCAAGCACGACTGGAAGAAAAAGTTCTGCAACGACGACCGCGACGATTTCGGCTGGAAAAGCTTCATCGACGGGTGCCGCAAACGTGACCGTGACGAGGATGGCGGCCGCAAGTTCAAGGACGGCTGCGGACGCCGCGAAAACGACGGCGACAAGGGCTGCGGCTGGACCAAGAAGAAGGACTGGAAAAAATTCGACTGGAAGGGCTGCGAGCGTCCTGAACAGCCGGAAGAAGACCCGAACGCAGCGCCGGAGATCATTGAACCGACGAACCCGACAATCCTTGCCGCCTTCTCACCGGTCGGCTCGCAGATCACAACGGTCGTTGCCGAAGATGCCGACACGGAAGACACGCTGGTCTTTTCGCTGGACGACGGGACCGCACCCGGTTCGGACGCCGAATTCTTTCGCATTGACCCGGAAACCGGTGCGCTGTTCGTGAACAGCGTCCTGACGCCGGGCTCTAGCGCGGATAACGACTCGACCTACGAGGTGACCGTCTACGTGACGGACGGCGAACTGACGGACCAGATCGACCTGGACATCATGTTCTACACCGGCGCCTGATCCAAAGATAACAGACCAGACTGAGAGCTGGATCAGACAGGGCGACAGGGACGGAGACAGGTGCAGAGACCGAGACGACGACGGGGGCAAAAACTAAAGCGACGACAGGGAAAAGACAGCGAAAAGACAGGGACCTGGGGTCGGGGGACAACGACAGGGAGCCTCGCAGAGGGACAGGGACAATAAGGGCCGGTGCCGCGCAGCATCGGCCCAATTCTTTTGGCTATCGGGGTAGAGAGGCACAACAGGCTGCTCTACGCGCGATGTAATCGGCCCAGTTCAAAACACGGCATTTCATCGGAAGGGTTGCGGGTGCGATCTCAGCGCAGGGTCATTCGGCTGACGACGACAACGGGTGTTATCCGCGTCTCCGCCGCCTACCCTCGCGTGCCCCGCGCGCGCCTTCGCCGCCCCCGGCAGAGGCGGCGGGTTTGTTGAACTTGATCCATGCGCCGCCCGCCGGATCATGGTTCAGCAGGAAGTCAGCCGCCTTGATCGCTTCGATCTCTTTCGAAGGTGTGGCCGAACGGGAACCAAGGCCGATCAGCGGGGCCAGCGCCGCCGGGTCCACGCCTTCGGGTATGGCGATCCCCAGGGCCGCGAGTTCCGCGATGCGGTCCGCCATCTTCTTGTCCGAAGCGCCCAGCGTGACCGGGTTCATGATGGCCGACGTCATCCCGTGCGCGGCGGCCATGGGCAGGAACGCATTGTTGATCCCGTGCAGGTTCGGCAGCCCGAACGAAATGTTGGATGCGCCGCATGTCGTGTTCACGCCCAGCTCTTCACGCAGGCGACGGACCAGGGTGAAAACCTGATGACCGGCGGTCGCCATTGCCCCGATAGGCATGACCAGCGGATCGACAACGATGTCATGCGCCGGGATGTTGTGGTCGGCCGCGCGCTCGACGATCTTCTTGGCAACCGCGAAGCGCACGTCCGGATCTTCCGAGATACCGGTGTCGTCGTTCGAGATCGCCACCACCGGCACGTTGTACTTCGCGACCAGTGGCAGCACGATTTCCAGCCGCTCTTCTTCTCCGGTCACCGAGTTCAGCAAGGGCCGGCCGTTGGCGGCTTCCAGCCCGTTCTGCAGCGCGCCGGGAACCGAACTGTCGATGCAGAGCGGCACGTCCGACAGCGCCTGCACCCGCTCGACCAGTTCCTTCATCAGCGCCGGTTCGACAAAGTTGTTGTCCGCATAGCGCGGGTCCTCGGCCATCTTGTTCGAGAAGACTGCGCCCGAGTTGATGTCCAGCACGTCCGCGCCGCACGCCACCTGCTCCATCGTGTCCTTTTCGACGGTGGTGAAGTCGCCCGCTTCCAGCTCTGCCGCCAGTTTCTTGCGGCCCGTCGGGTTGATGCGCTCTCCGATCACGCAAAAGGGTTCGTCAAAGCCGATGACTACAGTCTTGGACTTGGACTCGACGACGGTGCGGGTCATGCAGGGATCCTTTTACGAAAAGCGCCGGGCGCAGAGGCCCGGCGTTTGCAGTGATTATGTGGGGTCTGTCAAGCGATGGCGGCACTGGCCTGCCCGGCGGGGCGGCCATGTTCATCGCAGTACTCGGCGGTCTTCTTGATCCCGCCCAGCGGGAAGAAGTGGACCTGCGTGATGTTGAAATCCGGGTTCGCCGCCTTGTGGGCGGCCAGCTCGGTCAGGATGTCCGTCGGCTCGAACGGCAGGATCAGCTTGGTCACATCAGCGGCGCGCCGCTGCAGGACGCGCAGGCTGGGACCGACGCCGCAGGCCATGGCAAACTTGATCATCGTCTGCAGCTTGGCAGGTCCGGCGATGCCGATATGGATGGGCAGATCGATGCCTTCCGCTTTCAGTCTGTCCGCCCATTCGATAACGGGTCCGGATTCAAAGCAGAACTGGGTCGCAATCGCCATCTCGGCGTCGGTGCGCTCGGAAAAACCCTGTTTCCAGCGCAGGGCGTCCGAGACGTTCGCGTCGCCGCCGTCGGGGTCGATGTCCTTGTTGCCTTCCGGGTGCCCGGCGACATGCAGGCGCTTAAAGCCAGCTGCGTCGAAAAGGCCGGTCTCCAGCAGCTCCATCGAATTGTCGAAATCGCCCGTCGGTTTGTCGTAGCCTCCGGCCAGCAGGAGCGCCTGATCGATGCCCGCCTCGCCCTGATAGCGCGCGATCCAGTCGGAAAGCTGATTTTTCGAGGCGATGCCGCGCGCCGGGAAGTGCGGCATGACCGGAAAGCCTTCGCCCGCGATGCGTTTGGCGGTGGCGACCATGTCCTCGATCGGCGTGCCCTCGATATGGGCGACATAAACGCGCGTGCCTTCCGGCAGGATCGCCCGGAAATCCTCGATCTTCTCGGCCGTGCGCGGCATGACCTCGATCGAGAAACCCTGCAGAAACGCGGCCAGATCGCCGTTCACTGCCGGTGCGGTCTTCTTGCGCGAGAACATGTCGATGATCTTGGACATCAGCGTCTTCCTCAAGCAGTGGTCTGGGCGTTCGCCCAGCCGTCATTGGCAATCAGCGTCTTGATCCGTTCCCTGTCGAATTCCGCTTCCAGGCGGGCGGCGGTGCTGGCAGCGGCTTCGTTGGGGTCGCCTTCGACCTCTCCGCTGTCGACCTTGCGCCATTCGGACAGATAGGCATCGTCGTCCTTTGCGCCAACCTTCATCGCGCATCTGTCAATGGCCTGCTCGAACCTCTCCGGCAATGCCACCTTCGCGGCGCGCCGGCCCTTGCCGACGATCACCTGGGCCGGAATATCCCGCCAGTAGACGATGGTCATGTTTGCCATTCAGCAGCTTTCAGAGCAGATACCAAAACCGATACTCCCCGCTACGCCTCTAACGATCCGAATCACTGAGATTTTTCGACTCTGGTATGTTCAGTTGCGACATTCTGTGCAGGGATCTGTTTATACCCAGCTTCCGTCCCGGGTATTGCCCCACATTGACGCAACTCGCCCCAAAGTAGAAAATGTCGGGAAAACGACTTGCTTTGTCGCTTTCGACCGCGTACAGGATTGACCGAGCGACTGGCTGGGCATTGTAGACGCCGGACCGCGATACTGATCATCATCTGAGGTATCCCATGGCCCATGCCGTTTCGGGCGCACAACCGCGTGCGCGCATCAGTTTCGAGTTCTTTCCGCCGAAGACACCGCGCGCCTCGATGGCGCTGTGGACGGCTGTCGAGCGGCTCGCGCCCCTTGGACCGGACTTCGTCTCGGTGACTTACGGTGCCGGAGGCACGACCCGGGACCGCACGCTGGCGGCAATTCTGGCAATCCGCGAGCGGGCTCGGCTGGATGTGGCCGGTCATCTGACCTGCGTCGGTGCCACCAAGGCGCAGGTGCTGGGAACGGCGCGCGCCTATGCCAAGCTGGGCTGTCGCCGGATCGTCGCGCTGCGCGGCGATGCCCCGGAAGGGGCAGAGCGGTTCGAGCCGCATCCGGAGGGATTTGCAGGCTCTGTCGATCTGGTCGCTGCCCTGGCAGAGACGAACCGCTTCGAGATCTGGGTCGGTGCCTATCCCGAAAAGCATCCGGAGGCCGCGAACCGGCAGGCCGATGTCGACCATCTGAAGCGCAAGCTGGATGCCGGGGCCACTGGCGCAATCACGCAGTTCTTCTTCGAGAATGACAGCTTCCTGCGCTTTCGCGATGCCTGCGCCGATTCCGGGATCACGGCCCCCATCGTGCCGGGCATTCTGCCGGTGGAAAACTTCGCCCGCATGCGCAACTTTGCAGAGCGGTGCGGGACCACCGTGCCGAACTGGATGGCAAAGGCCTATGCGAATGCCGGGGACGAGGCGGATCACGATCTGCTGTCTGTCGCCATCTGCACCGAACAGTGCGACGAGCTGATCACCGAAGGCGTCGACCGTCTGCATCTCTACACCATGAACAAGCCCGACCTGCCCTATCAGGTCAGCCGCGCGCTGGGCATCGAGCCGATGGCCATGAAAGTCGCGGCAAGCTGCGGCTGAGGTCCCGGTAAAGCCGCGCGTCAGCGCGGCGGTTGTGCTGACGCTGCGCCCGCGCGGACCCGCAAACCCGCGCCGGTGGCACCGCCAATATCCCGGCCCGACCCGGTAGATCTTGCCGCAGGATGGGCAGCGGCATAAGGCTGTTGGTGACGCAAGCGACACACCGAAGCCGTGGCAGCAGAAAATGACAGGAACGGGCGCTCCGGGCATGCCTCCGGCCGCGGGCCGGGGCACAGTTCCCGGCGCCGAAGACCGGGCCGTGGCGGTGGCCGCGGCGGGCGCGGCCGCGGTGACGGCCCGATCGCCGCACTGGATCTGGGGACCAACAATTGCCGCCTTCTGGTGGCCCGCCCCGAGGGATCGGGGTTCGAGGTGATGGACGCCTTTTCCCGCGCCGTGCGGCTGGGTGAAGGGGTCGAGGGATCGAACGAGCTGTCCGAAGCGGCGCAGGACCGCGCGCTGAAGGCGCTGCGCATCTGTGCGGGCAAGATCCGCCAGCACCGGGTGCGCGACCAGCGGATCGTGGCGACAGAGGCCTGCCGCCGCGCCACCAATGGCCGCGATTTCGTGCGCCGGGTCAACCGAGAGACCGGGCTGACCCTGGACATCATCTCGCCGGAGGAAGAGGCGCGGCTGGCCGTCGCGGGCTGCGCCCCGCTGATCGACCCGGAGGCCGAGCAACTGCTGGTCTTCGACATCGGCGGCGGGTCGACCGAACTGATCTGGATCGACATGTCCGGCACGCCCTCGGCGCGGCGCGAAAATCTGGTGCGGGCGCTCGCGCCACTCGGGCGCGGGCAATACGAGACGGCCACCGCCCGGGCCGCGGCAGCGCACATTGCCGACTGGATCTCCGTGCCGATGGGTGTCTCGACCCTGCACGACCGGTTCGCCCGGATCGAGGATCCACGTGCCCGGTTCACCGCCATGTCGCTCCATTTCGAAGAACGTCTTGCGCCTTTCGGGCCGTACGACATGGCAGACCCGGAGCAGGTGACGAAGAACCTGCAGATCGTCGGTGTGTCCGGGACGGCCACGACCTTCGGTGCGCTGCACCTTGGGCTGAAATCCTATGACCGCTCGAAGGTCGATGGCCTTTGGCTGCCGGCAGACGGGGCCGGCGAAGTGGCGGACCAGTTGCTTGGCATGGATCTGGGTGACCGGGCCAATCACCCCGGGATCGGGCGGGGTCGATCCGAACTGGTGATCTCCGGCTCGGCGATCCTGATGACCATCCTGCGCATCTGGCCGGTGGAGCGCCTGCGCATCGCCGATCGGGGCCTGCGCGAGGGGATTCTTTACGGACTGATCCAGGCGCGGCGCGACCGGAAGGCGGAACAATGAGGGCCGAGCAGTGACTGGCCGGAAGAAGGGCAGCGCGTCCGGCAAGGGCGGCTTTGGCAAGGGATCTTCAGGGCGCGGACAGCGCGAACTGAAGACGAGGGTCAAGACCGCGCGGGGGCGCAAGCTGAGTTCCACCCGCTGGCTGGAGCGGCAACTGAACGATCCTTATGTCCATGCCGCGCGCAAGGACGGCTACCGGGGCCGCGCCGCGTACAAGCTGATCGAACTGGACGACAAGCTGCGGTTCCTGGTGCCCGGTGCCCGCGTCGTCGATCTGGGCTGTGCACCGGGCGGCTGGTGCCAGGTGGCCGTCGCCCGGGTGAATGCTCTGGGCCAGAAATCGGGGAAGTCGGTTGGCAGTGTCCTTGGCGTAGACATCCAGCCGACGGAGCCCATCGCCGGGGCCGACCTGATGGAACTGGATTTTCTGGAGGACGAGGCCGACGTCAAGGTCCGCGATGCGCTGGGCGGCGCGGCGGATGTCGTCTTGTCGGATATGGCGGCATCGGCGAGCGGGCACCGCGCAACGGACCACCTGCGGATCATCGCGCTGGCCGAGACGGCGGCTTATTTCGCCTTCGACGTCCTGACCGAGGGCGGGGTTTTCGTGGCCAAGGTCCTTCAGGGCGGGACCGAGGGCGAATTGCTGACCCTGCTGAAGCAGCGCTTCCGCAAGGTGATGCACATCAAACCGCCCGCGTCACGCGCCGACAGCGCCGAGATGTACGTGGTCGCGACCGGATTCCGGGCGGGATCAGCAGAGGAGCCGATGTAACGCGGGAACAGGGTGGCTGCAGCGGCCCGGCCCGTGCGCCTTACCCAAACGGCATCTTGAATCCGGGCGGCAGGGGCAGGCCTTCTGTTACCTTGGCCATTTCGGCCTGACCCGCTTCGCGGGCCTGCTTGTGGGCATCATTCACCGCGGCGACGATCAGATCCTCTAGCACCTCTTTGTCCTCTTCGCCCGACAACAGCGAGGGATCGACTGAAAGCGATTTAAGCTCCCCCTTGGCGGACACGGTGGCCTTGACCATTCCGGCCCCGGCCGAGCCTTCGGCGGTCATGGTTTCCATGCGCTCGTTGGCCTCGGCCATCTGCTCTTGCATCTCCGAGACTTTTTTCATCATGCCGGCCATGTCGCCGAGTTTTCCGAACATCTAGAGGTCCTCTTCAAAGGGATCGGTATAGTCGTCGTCATCGTCGAGCAGGTCGTCGTCCTCGGGGATCGCGGCGAGGATTTCCGGCTCCGGCTCGGGTGTCAGCGGTTTGATCTGCGAGATGGTGGCCCCTGGAAAGATCGCAAGGGCCTGCGCGATCATCGGGTGGTTCTGCGCCTCGGCCTTTGCATCCGCCTCTGCGGCGCGGCGGTCTTCGGCGACGGTCGGCTGGCCCGGGGCGTCGGAGACCAGAACCGACCAGCGCTCGCCGGTCGCCGATCTCAGCACCTGACCCAGCCGCCCGGCCAGATCAGCCGGCGCACCGGGGGCAGGATTAAACTCGATGAGGCCCGGCCTGTAGCGGACGAGGCGCAGGAAGGCCTCGGCCTCGTCGTGCAGCTTGAAGTCCAGCGGTTTGATCATGGCCATGGCATCGGTGATCGAGGCAAAGCGCATCAACGCCTGTGGCGCGTCGGCAGGGGCCGGGCCTGCTTCCGGTACCGTCGCATTTCCCGGAACCACGGCCAGCGCTGTCGCCCCGCCACTGCCGCCACCCGTCGGAGCCGGTGCGCCGCGCGCCGGAGCGCTGCCGCCATCGGTCAGCTTGCGTACCAGATCGCCCGGCGGCGGCAGATCGGCGACGTGGGTCAGGCGGATCACGGCCATTTCGGCCGCCATCATGGCGTTTGGCGCCAGCGCCAGTTCTTCCAGCGCTTTGAGCAGCATCTGCCAGGCCCGGGTCAGCACACGCATCGGCAGGCGCCCTGCAAGATCTAGCCCCCGGGCGCGTTCCGATGGCGAAACGGTGGGATCCTCCGCCGCCTCTGCCGAGACCTTGATCACGGAAATCCAGTGCGTCAGCTCGGCCAGGTCCCGCAAAACCACGCCGGGGTCCGCCCCGTCGGCGTACTGCAGGCTCAGCTCTTCCAGCACCTCTTTTGCCTTGCCGCCCATGATCGCCTCGAACAGGTCGATCACGCGGCCACGGTCGGCGAGCCCCAGCATGTTGCGCACAGCGGCCGCGTCGATCTCGCCATCCTGCCCGTGGGCAATCGCCTGATCCAGCAGCGACAGCGCATCGCGCACTGATCCCTCGGCAGCGCGGGTGATCAGCGCCAGCGCCTCGTTGCTGAGTCTGGCATTCTCTTTCTCGGCGATGCCTGCCAGATGGGCCATCATCACCTCGGGCTCGATCCGCCGCAGATCGAACCGCTGGCAGCGCGACAGCACCGTGACCGGTACCTTGCGGATTTCGGTCGTGGCAAAGATGAATTTCACGTGCTCGGGCGGTTCTTCCAGCGTCTTGAGCAGCGCGTTGAAGGCCGAGGTCGAAAGCATGTGCACTTCGTCGATGATGTAGACCTTGTAGCGGGCCGAGGCCGCGCGGTAGCGAACGGAATCGATGATCTCCCGCACGTCGTTGACCGAGGTGTTCGAGGCGGCGTCCATCTCCAGAACATCGACATGCCGCCCTTCCGAGATGGCGATGCTTGCCTCGCATTCGCCGCAGGGATCGATGGTCGGCTTGTCGCCGCTTTCGCAGTTCAGCCCCTTGGCAATGATCCGGGCGGTGGTGGTTTTGCCGACCCCGCGGACACCGGTCAGGATGAACGCATGGGCGATGCGATCATGCTCGAACGCATTGGTCAGCGTCTGGACCATCGCCTCCTGCCCGATCAGGTCGCGGAAATGCGCGGGCCGGTACTTGCGGGCCAGGACCTGATAGGGTTGGGGTTCGCTCAACGGAGGTCTCTGATTGGAATCGATTGGGCTGACACTAGTTTGCCCCGCAGGCAGGGTCCAGTAGCGGACTTCCGCGACCGGTGGGCGCGGGGAGCGAATGCGGGGGAACGCCATGCAGGGCATAAACATCTACGAGGTACCGGTCGATGACGGGATGATCGGCATCAGCCCGATCCCGGGCGGCAATGGTGCCTACGAGGACGACCTGCTGGCAATCCGTGGATGGGGCGCGAAAGCAGTGCTGACGATGACCACGATGCACGAGCTCGAGGCTGTCGGGGCAGGCCAGATCGCCGACCATATGGCTGCGATGAAGATCGACTGGCATCACCTGCCGATCAGCGACTTCGGAGCACCGTCAGCAGAAGTGCAGCGCCTGTGGACGGGTGCCGCTGATGCCGCCCACGCGGTGCTGGATGCAGGCGGCCGCGTGCTGACCCACTGCCGCGCCGGGTGCGGGCGGTCCGGCATGGCCGCCCTGCGTCTTCTGGTCGAACGCGGCGAACGCCCACGCGCGGCGCTGGAACGATTGCGCGAGGTTCGCCCCTGCGCGGTGGAGACTGACGGGCAGTTCCTGTGGGCTGCATCCTGGGTGGCAGACTGAAGGGCTGTTGATAACCGGCAACAGGTCACCGCGACTGTGATGTTGACCCTACGGCATCTGCCCGATTCTGGTACAATTGCAGCGCTCTTCATCAACCCGGCCTTCGACAGACACCCGGTGTTGGACGGGCTTTCGGGCGCTGCCCGGAAGTGCCCTGAAGCATCCGATGTGTCATAGGAAGCCCAGATAACGGGGATCCCATGCGCGTTCTGCAGTACGATACCAAAAAGCTTATCCGTGGCCAGCTTGAGAACCTGATCAAAGCGATCCGGCCCGAGGATCTGGATATCCACTACAATCATAAAGTCAGATATGCGGACGAACTGATCGCCTTCATAAGGGGCCGCAGCCACATCTTCGGGGGCGAAGCCTTTCACTTCCGCAAAAAGCGCTGGAACACATTCGTCACGCCGGATGCCTACATTCCCAAGGGCGCGACACCGGAGGATGGCAAATCCCACTGGGTCGCCGCTCAGGGCGAGCGCATCGATACATCGAAGTTCCAGCACAAGGACTGGTCGTGGCTGGAACGGGCCGTGCGCAAGATGTCCGATCAGATCCGCTTTCGCATCCCCGATTCGCCCACGACCGGTTACATCCTGTCCGAGCAGGACAAGACCTGGACGGGCTGGTCGACATCGGACTGCTTCTTCACCGCCATGCTGGCGTTGATGGGTCTGCGTTTTACCGGCACGGGCGAGGCGGTTGAGACCGCAGAAAAGACAGTCGAGGCGCTGCTGGCAGGCGAGCTTGGCATTCCGATGAAGGTCGTTGTGGACGAGGTCCTGATCTTCATTGTCGAAAGCCGCCTTGGCTGGACCAAGGTCAACGCCCGAAAGAAAAGCGAACTTGCCGGTTCAACAACGGTCGGCCGCGATTACCTGATGTCCTATTGCACGGACGATGTGCGCGATGCCTGGCACGTGATCCTTGCAACGCGCACCGAAGGCGGTTTCACCGTCCGTGACCGCCAGCAGATCCGCAAGGGGAACGCCGGGGCACTGCCGGTAAACGAGTGTGAGGTCGTTGCCTGGCATGCCGACACCACCACGTCCGGCTTTCGCGATCTCACCCGCTCCATGGGCATCGACGCATTGCGCGAGACGCACGGCGAGCATCTGGAGTAGCGATTGCGTGGGGTGAGAGGCTGGACAACGACCCAAGCGGGGCTCGTTACGGCTGCTTCCTTCCGGACCTGACCGGGTTGGCGAGGCGCTCGCCCGCGCCAACCTCTCGCAATCGCATATAGGCGGATTCGCCGCGTCGCGCAACTCTGCGTGAGGCACCATGTCCGGCCGGTTGGTCATTGGCAGGTTCTGTCCTACAATAGACTAAAGTAAATTCGGGTGGATTACTTTGTCGTCTGAAAGCGAAGTGAAGTTGGCGTTCCGCAAGCGCGCCGCTGCGGTTGTCGATGACCTGTCGGCCGCAGCAATTGCGGGCAAAACGCTGTTTGTTGCCGGGGATGAAACAGCCTCGATCGAGGTGCTGGACAAGCGCGGCAGCGGTTTTTCTTACCGTGATACAGTTGATCTTGCAGATTTCCTTGCGCTGCCGGGCGGCAAGAATGCAGAAGCAGATATCGAAGGCATGGCTGTTTGCCGGGACAGTCTGTGGGTCCTTGGCAGTCACGCGCTGACACGGCCCAGGCCCGACCGCGCCGATCCTGACGACGCGCTTCAGCGGATCAGAACGATCGAAAGACAGCCGAACCGCTTTCTGCTGGCGCGGATCCCGCTGCTGCCGCGGCGGGGCGGCACATTCGAGATGTCGGACAGGGGGACAGGGATGGTTGATGCCGGCCGCCGATCGTCCTCGCTGATCAAGTGGGTATCCGATGACGCCGTTCTGGCATCTTTCACCGCGCTGCCCAGCAAAGAGAACGGCTTTGATCTGGAGGGCATCGCCGTCGTTGGCGAGCGGGTTTTCCTTGGGCTGCGCGGCCCGGTTCTGCGCGGCTATGCTGTTATTCTGGAGTTCCACCTGACCGATGGCAAACGCGGGGCGCTGAAGGCGCGCAAGCTGGAAGGCGGGCGCAGGTTCCGCAAACATCTTTTGGAGCTGGACGGTCTTGGTCTGCGCGATCTCGTCGTCTACGGCGATGATCTGCTTCTTCTGACTGGCCCGACGATGATGGCCCCCGGTCCGGCGCGTCTCTACCGCTGGCACGGGGCACTGACCGCCCGGGGGTCCGGCCTTGTGCCGGAAGCGGCGGTCTCGTTGGAGGCTGATCTGCAAACCGGCCTGTCCGGAGACAACCCAGAAGCGATCACCTTCTTGGACCCCGAAACGCTGTTGGTCCTGCATGACAGCCCGGCGAAGTCCCGGGTGAACCGCAAGACCGGAACCTACACGGCGGACACGCTGACGCTTCGCTGAGTGCCGGGCGAGCCGGATCACGCATACTGGAGTATGCTGGATCAGACCGCGCCCGCCGGATCGAGCCACCGGATCGACCCCTCGCGCGGATTGCGCCCCGGCTGTCTATGATGCAATGCTCTGCCGTCCGTCCCACCCCGGAGATCCCGCCCGAGATGACCGAAACCCAGCGCGTGACCTTTGCCGCCGGAAGCGGCCTGCTGGACCGGGCAACGCATCTGAGGGACATGGCAGAGGATCTGCTGCATCACCGGCGCGCGGCACTTTTGCCACTGTTTCAGGGGCAGGTGTTGATCGACACGGCGGCCGAAGAGCCGCGTCTGGGATGGGTGCCGCCGTTGGAAACCTATCTGCAAGAAGCAACGGAAGAGCCGGTTTTTCTGGGCTTGTCCGGCGACACGCCCTGTTTCACCGCCGACTTTTCGGCTTTGGACGAGGCAACGGTCCATGACCAGTTTTGCGATGCCGCGTCGTTCATGGACTTGCGCACTGTTGCCGGAAATCTGGGTCCTGCCAGTGCCGCCATCGCCGCAACGGCGCACGGGCTGGTTACCTGGCACCTGACCAATCCTTTCTGTTCAAGCTGCGGTGCGCGGACACAATTGGAGCATGGCGGCTGGGTCCGGATCTGTGCCGCCTGCGATGCGCAGCACTTCCCGCGCACCGATGCCGTGGTGATACTGCTGATTGTGCTCGACGATCAGGCGCTGCTGATCCGGAAACCGGGAGCGACACCCGGGCGATTCAGCCTGCCCGCCGGGTTCGTCGAACCGGGCGAGACAATCGAAGACGCCGTCCGGCGCGAGATCAAGGAAGGCACGGGCATTGATGTTGGCGACATCGGTTACATCGGATCGCAGCCCTGGCCATTCCCGGGCAATCTGATGATCGGGTGTATCGGCGTTGCCGAAACCGAAGAGATCAAGCCAAACCCTGAAACCATCGAGTCTGCCCAGTGGATCAGCCGGGCAAAAGTCCAGGTCATCCTGGAAGGCAAACACCCCAGAATGACCCTTCCCGGGTCAGACGCGCTGGCTCGCGCTATCCTGATCGACTGGTCGAACGGCGATGTTGCGGCGCATTGAACCTCACGCGCCTTGAACCGGCTTTTGCGGTCCAACGCGCCCTGTAAGAAACGGGAGCCAACCGGCCGGATCACGCCGCCGGAATGATCCGCCCGCGCCCGTAGCTGCCCTGTTGCACGAAGACCCGCTGACCCGGAACCAGCCGAGGATCGATACCCTGCACCATTGTCAGAAGATCGCCGCGATCGGTGCGCACGATCACTTCTTGCGCGGGCTGACGCTTTACCTCCTGCTCTGCCAGCGCACCGGCGAACGACCCGATGATCGCCCCGGCCGCGATGGCCAGCGCCCGGCCGACACCGTCGCCGAAGCGTGCGCCTGCGGCACCGCCCGCAAGACCGCCCAGCAATTGCCCGGTCTTGTTACCCTCCAGGGTGTCGCTCTCCTGAATCTCGACGATGCGCACCGCCTCGACCGTTCCGGCATAGGTGTTCAGCGTCTCGCCGACCGACGGGCCGGAATGGACGTCCGGGCTGATCTGGCGGGCGCAGGCGCCCATTGTCAGGGTCGTGGCAACGGCGGCGGATATCAGGATCAGACGGGTCGCAGGCATGGTGCATCTCCCTAGGACAGGGCGCCGTCGGTCGCAAAAGCCAAGGGCGCAAAAGAGAATCAGTGAATGAACGGATTATGCCTCATCTTCCGTCGTTTTGGTTGCGTCATGGTTTCAAGCTGATTAGCTGGAAAAAAAGGTTGAGGAGAGCGAGATGTCGATACCCCAGCAAGGCGGCGGCCCGATCGAGAGCCGTGACGACCTCGCCAGTTATCTCGCGTCAGGCTGCAAGCCAAAAGCAGACTGGCGCATCGGCACCGAGCACGAGAAATTCGGCTTCTGCAAGGACACATTGAAGCCGCTGCCCTACGAGGGGAAGCGGTCGATCAGGGCAGTTCTTGAGGGTCTGCGCGACCGTTACGGTTGGTCTGCGCTGGAAGAGGGCGGCAACATCATCGGCCTGACCAAGGGCGGCGCGAATGTCAGCCTGGAGCCCGGAGGGCAGCTTGAACTCTCTGGCGCGCCGCTGGAGACCATCCACGAAACCTGCGACGAGGTGAACGAGCATCTGGCGCAGGTGAAATCGATCGCCGACGAGATCGGGGTGAAGTTCATCGGCCTCGGCGCGGCCCCGCACTGGACGCATGACCAGATGCCGATGATGCCGAAAGGGCGCTACAAGCTGATGACCCGCTACATGGGCGAAGTCGGCACCCACGGCACGCAGATGATGTACAGGACCTGCACCGTTCAGGTGAACCTCGACTTCTCGTCCGAGGCGGACATGGTGCAAAAGATGCGCGTTGCACTGGCGCTGCAGCCAGTGGCGACGGCGCTTTTCGCCAACTCGCCGTTTTTTGAGGGCAAGCCGAACGGACATATGTCATGGCGAAGCCGGATCTGGCGGGATCTGGACGCGGACCGGACCGGCATGCTGCCCTTCGTATTTGAAGACGGCATGGGTTTCGAGCGCTGGGTCGACTATGCGCTGGATGTGCCGATGTATTTTGTCTACCGCGACGGGGTCTATATCGACGCGCTCGGCATGTCCTTCCGGGACTTTCTTGACGGCAAGCTGCCCGCCCTGCCCGGCGAGGTTCCGACCCTGTCGGACTGGGCCGATCACCTGACGACGATCTTCCCCGAGGCCCGCATGAAAAAGTTCATCGAAATGCGCGGCGCCGACGGTGGCCCGTGGCGGCGGCTGTGTGCGCTGCCCGCGCTTTGGGTCGGTCTGACCTATGATCAAAGCGCGCTGGATGCCGCGTGGGACCTTTGCGAGGACTGGACAGCCGAGGAGCGGGACAAACTGCGCGTCGACGCGTCGGTAAGCGGTTTCCGGGCCGAGATCCGGGGACGGTCGATGCTGGATCTCGCAAAAGAGGTGCTGGCAATCTCTGAAGCCGGCCTGAAGGCCCGCGCCCGCGAAGGCGCAGGCGGCATGGTCCCGGACGAGCGGCATTTCCTGAATGCGCTGCATGACCTCGTCGAGACCGGCAGAACCCCGTCAGAGGAACTGCTGGAGCATTACAATGGCGATTGGGACGGTGACGTCACCCGCGTGTTCGAGGACTACGGTTACTAGGCCGCATGGCCTGAATGAATTCGGTACGAAGGTCGCAGTGCGGACGACAGTGGAGCGGAAATCGCGGGCAGTCGTGTCGCATATTTGTGCCGTGCGCCTTAAGCGTTCCAGCTTGCCCATCAGACGCCAGAATCGAGCGCTGCCAGGTAAAACGCATCGGAAAACAGTACCAGAAAGGTCTTGCGGTTGGAGCGATGGCGGATAACCGCAACGGAGCAAGGGACCACGGAAATTGCGCGATTGGATCGCGCGACTACCCTTTGTCCGCTACAACGGCGCGCAGCGGGTCTTCTGGCCCAGCATCTATCAGACTGGCGGACAGCAGATTACCCGACGCCTGGCCACAGGTTAACCGCAGGCTCTCGGCACGAGGTCATGATCCTGCTGGAAATGGATTTTCGCGTCTAAATCGGACAAGACGACTGCGATTGTGCCATCTTCAGCCACGGCCTGCCGGATGGCCAAGTCGTCATAGGCCTTGTCTGCTACAATACCTGCAGCACGGTCGCGGCAGGACGACTACCGCAGGTGCAATCCAGCGACCCGGGAATGCACCAAATGCTCCGCCTCCACGCGTTTGCGGGCCGGTGCCACCAAGCCGAATGGACGTTCCAAGTCGTCCAAAGCAGCGTTTAACTTACTGCTGCGACCGCCGCGTGGGCGTCCAATCC
>JBCCMP010000029.1:0-20496 GCA_039026295.1 Pseudomonadota bacterium
AGCACCGATCCGGCCCGCCAAGAGGCCGAAAACATCAGAGGACTGGGCCAGGATCATCGAACTGAGTTCCGCGGGCCGCGCAAGAAAGGCTGACAGCGTCTCGCCCAGATTGGCCGCAGCCCAGCCACCACCGATGAAGACTGCGACCGACAGGCCAATATAGGCCATGAAGGTCTGCATGTCCTGGCTGCGGGCCAGATCCCCCTTGCGCCGCGCCTTTTCGAGCTTTTGCGGCGTGGCCTCGTGGGATTTTTCCTGGCTGGATTGACTGTCCTCGCTCACCGGCGCATCCCGAGCGGGTCGAGCATCACGCCGTCAAGATGACCGAGCCAGGTATCCATCAGGGTCGGGATCAGGAATGACAGAAGAACGAGGCCCATCCACACCAGGGCCGGCACCCCAACGAGCGCGACCAGCAATTGCGGCATCGCCCGGTTCAGCGCCCCGAGCGCCAGATTGTACGCGAAACCGACCACGACAAACGGTGCTGCAAGCGCCAGACCCAGGGCGAAAGTCTCGGATGAACGGGAAATCGCCCATTCGGCCATGTCCGATCCGTTCGGGAATTCCCCGAATGGGAATACGTCGTAGAGCATCACAAGGCTGGCCACGAGATGGACGTGCAGGCCAGCGGCCATTGCCAGCGTGATCCCGCCCATGGCGAGCAGCGTCGAAATAGTGGGTTCGGGCTCGGGAGCGACACCTGCGCCGAACATCTGTGCGACGCTCAGGTGTTGAGCGGCGACCATCCCGGTGATCTGCAGGGCATAGACCATGAAGCGAAAGGCCAGCCCGATGATCAGGCCGATCAGAGCCTCCGCAACGATGACCCGCAGCAGGTCGATCCCGGTTGCCGGCGTGAACGGCTCGAAGCCGCGGATGATCGGTGCCAGGAGCACCGCAATGGCAAGGGCCGCACCGAGGCGGACACGCACCGGGATCGATCTCTCGCCGAGGCCGGGAACCAGAAAGGCTGCTGCGCCGATCCGGGCAAAAACGCCAGCTGCCACGAAGACCAATGCACCGGCCTCGGTGAAGATCGCGGTCAGCGCGGCGTCCATCAGGCCGTGCCCAGCAGCGACAGCTTGCTCGTGTTTCCAATCTCATCGAACGAGAGGACGGGGTTGGCGATGCCCTTCGCGTCAAGCACCCGGCGAACGAACCGACGGCGGCGCGCCGACGTCGCGATCGCGGGAAACGCGGACTTCGTGGCGGCCCGCGCGATCATGCCCTGTACCGAACCGGCAAGGCGATTGAACTCCTCCGGCGGCAGGGCAATGTCGATCTCGCCGTTGTCGTCGCGCTCGTGCTCGGCGAATTTCGCCTCCCACTCGGGGGCAAGCTGAATCAGCGGCAATGTCCCGTCGTCCTCGGACAAACGAGAAATGATGTGGAATGCGATGCGGCGGCGGACATGTTCGACGATCTGGTCAACGGGCTCGTTGCCAACCCTGGCCTCTGCGATTGCCTCAAGGATCAGTGGCAGGTTGCGGACCGACACCCGCTCGTCCAGCAGCATGCGCAAAACCGTCTGCAAGACATCGACCGGCACCTTTTCCGGAACAAATTCATCCAGCAGCTTCCGGTTCGCATCTGCCCGCGCCTGATCGGACACGGACGTGAACTCGTCCATCAGTTTGCGCATGGCGCGCCGGGTCAGTAAGCGGCTGAACTGTGACTGCACGGCCTCCAAAAGGTGCGTCGCGACAACTTCCCCGGGCGAGACGACTGGCAGGCCGAGGGCTGCGGCCTCGTCATGCGCGGTTTCGGCGATCCAGCGTGCAGGCGCACCGTAGACAGGCTCTGACACGTCGTCGCCCGGCACCGACAGGGGCACACTTTCATTCAGCAGCACCAGAACATGATTTGGTCTGATCTCTGCACCGCCGGCCACCACGCCCTGGATGTGGATCGCATATTCATTGGCTTTCAGCATCGGGTCATCCGTCAGGCGGACTTCGGGGATGATAAATCCGTATTCCGTGGCTATGTGCCGGCGCATGTTGACGATGCGGTTCTCCAGCCCGGCACCCGGTTCCATCACCGCACCGATCAGGTTGGGGGCGAAGCGGACATGGATTTCATCGACATCCAGAAGATCGCCCAGCGATTTTCGGGCCGGTGCATCTGCGGCCTCGTCTTTTTCGATGACCTCCGCAGGCCCGGCCTTCGTAATGCGGCCAGCCAGTACGGCCGATATGGCAAGTGCTGATGCCCCGAGAATAAAGGGCACGAACGGCAGTCCGGGCACAAAAGCGAAGATGGCCATCAGGCCGGCCACCGTACCGAGCGCACCCGGATAACCGCCCAGTTGGTCCAGCATTGCCTGATCGGCAGACCCCTTCTGGCCCCCCTTCGACAACAGCAATGCGGCTGCGATCGACGTGATAACCGAGGGGATCTGGCTGACCAGACCATCGCCTACGGTCAGGATGGAGTAGGTCTCGATCGCCTGCGCAAAACTGAGATCGTGGACGGCGAGACCCATGGCCAGTCCCATCACGAGGTTCAGCAACGTGATCAAAAGCCCTGCGATGGCGTCGCCCTTAACGAACTTTGATGCGCCATCGAGCGACCCGAAGAAGGTGGTCTCTTCCTGCTCGAGCTTTCGGCGCGCCTTTGCCTCTTCATGGGTGATTGCGCCCGCGGCAAGATCGCTGTCGATTGCAAGTTGCTTGCCCGGCATCCCGTCCAGCGCAAATCGCGCGCCAACCTCGGCCATCCGCCCGGCACCCTGTGTGATCACGATGAAGTTCACGATCAGCAACACGCCGAAGACGACAAGGCCCAGAAAAATACTTCCGCCCATGATGAACATGGCAAAGCCTTCGATGACCCCGCCTGCCGCCGCCGGGCCGGTGTGCCCCTCGCCGATGATCAGCTTTGTCGATGACACGTTGAGGCTGAGCCGCAACATTAGTGCGCCCAGAAGAATCGTCGGGAAGGCCGAGAAATCAAGCGGCCGCTGGATGAAAAGCGTGACCGTGAAGATCAGGATCGCCAGCGCAAACGACACGCTCAGGCCGATATCCAGCAGCCATGCCGGCATCGGCAAAACCATCATGACGATCACAGCCATCAGGGCCAGAGCCAGCATGATGGTTGGCTGATAGAGTGTCGAAATGCTCAACCGGTCCATCAGCCACCTGCCGCTTGATTGTTTAAGCGCAAAAGACCGCCCTGCCCGCGGCGGAGGATAACGAGCCCCACCCCGCCCGGGCTGGGCGTGCGGACTTCCCGCCGTTCGGCTGTTGGAACCAGCGTCCCGCCCTCAACGCGGAAGACGCGCTGCTGCGCCCGGTACTCTTCATTGGCGGCAACCGCTACTGCCTCTGGTACCTTTCCGCCCATGCGCGCGACCGTCTGCGCCACGAGTTTTCGGTAGCGTTTCGAGTGAACGGCGGTTCGGGAATGATAGAGGCCCGAGGCCTTGATCCAGTCGCCCGTCTCTCCATGCAGGGACTTCACAAATCGGGCGGCATAGTCGCCCGATATGCCAGGTTCGAACATTTGATCGATCGATGTGAAATGGTGTCCATGCCAACGATAATTCAGTTGAAAGCAGCCGACATCGAATGACTTCTGTCCGCCCGCCAAGGCGCGCTGGGCATGCAGCAGTGCCGCTGCCCGCGAATCAAACCATGCCCCCTTCCCCGCCACATTCACCGTCCAGGGCCAAGGTCCGGACACGCCACCGCGCCTTGTCCGGGTTTCAACGAGAGAGATGGCCAGCATTACAGCGCGGGGAACCCCGTGCTTATCTGCCGCCGCAAGGGCCGCATTTCGGCACAGCGCCATGTTCTGCGCTTCGACGCCTGCAAAGGCCGATGCGGGCCAGAGAAGCGCCAATACAGCAAAAGCGAGAACCAGTTTCATCCGCCGCCGATCAACGGGATCAAACGACCCTGAAACAGCGTTATCAACCCCTGGGTCATAAACGAGATGCTGAGCCAGAACACGCCAGCGATGGCCAAGAGCTTGGGAACGAAGGTGAGAGTCAGTTCCTGAATCGATGTCAGAGCCTGCAATAACCCGATCACCAGCCCCACGATCAGTGCGACGGCAAGGATCGGCGTCGAGATCAGCACGGCTGTCCAGACGGAGTCCCGCATAAGGCTTATCAGCAGCAATTCGTCCAAGGGCAGAGCCTTCCCGCGAACTGGAAGAGCCGACCCCGCAGGGTCGGGCAAGGGGGTCGCAGATCAGCCCGATCAGACAGGCATGCGGAGAATTTCCTGGTATGCTTCAACAACCCGGTCCCGGACGGTGACCGCTGTCTGCAAGGCCATCTCGGTTGCCGCGAGTGCTTCGACAACGCTCTGCACATCGCCTTTACCGGCCATTGCCTCCATCGCAGCGCGCTCGCCATTCGCGACGGTCGAGCGCATGTCTTGCAGCGCCTGTTCAATGGCGTCTGCAAATCCGCGCTCTTCAACCTCGGTCGCCGGACTGGTCGCCTTCTGCGCCGAGTCGTACAGCTGAGACGCTGCGAGTGGATCAATTCTCATCGGGATTCTCCCATACAAGGTACTGGAAATCAGCGCCGAAGCAGATCCAGCGTACTGCTGTGCATCCGGCGCGCCTGGTCGAATATCGAAAGATTGGCCTGATAGGATCGCTGCGCTTCACGCGCGTCCGCCAGTTCGATCAAGGTGTTCACATTCGACAAGGTGACAAGACCCCTCTCATTCGCGAGCGGATGATTGGGCTCGTAGACTTCTTTGGGGTCAGACTGATCCAGGCTGACGAAATCGGGCCGGACCTGCATGGCCCCTGTGGCGCGGTCGATTTCGTTGGCAAAACTCACCGTTTTCCGCTGGAAGCCCGGTGTATCCGCATTCGCCATGTTCTCGCTGACGATCCGTAACCGGTAGCTCTGCGAGCTCATACCGCCTGCCGCGGTTTTCATGGAATTCACGAGATCGAACATTCCTACCTCTCAATCTGCGGCGTAGGTCAGCGACGGCCGAGGCTGATGCGCATCAGGTCGCTGGCCTTGCGATAAATCGCCATCGCGAGCGCGTGCTGTCCCTGTGATTGCACCGACTTGACCATCTCGCTTTCCAGCGAAACCGAGTTGTCGTTGCCCGACTCATCCACCGTCTCGTCCAGGAAGACCTCGGTTTGGTTCGCTGCGCGCAGAATGGGCGAGCCGCCAACATGTCCCGGACGCGTCGCGCGCGGGGTGAACGGTTCGTTAACGTATTCGGAAAATGCTTTCACATCGCGGGCGCGGAAGCCCGGCGTATCCGCATTGGCCACGTTCTCGGCAATCACTTGGTGACGGGCGCTGGCGTGACGCGCCATAGACGACGCCACTTGGAACAGGGGCAACTGGTCAAACATGATCGATGATTCTCATCTCAAGGTTCGTCCATTCTCTTCGCCGAAGAACATTAA
The DNA here is from genome assembly GCA_039026295.1 of Pseudomonadota bacterium. Classification (GTDB taxonomy): domain Bacteria; phylum Pseudomonadota; class Alphaproteobacteria; order Rhodobacterales; family Rhodobacteraceae; genus Thermohalobaculum. The sequence continues at coordinate 5,401 of JBCCMP010000029.1, forward strand.
GAGTAGGTTTGCAGAACAATGGGGGCCCAAATGGTTGTAACCCTTCCACGGTCAGCGAAGATCTGGGGCACAGTGGCTGGGACAGATGGTGCATCGGTACGTCTCGCAGGGTTAGAGCGCCTCGCGCGATTGGGCGATCGGATCGAGATCGAGACCCCTGAACAGCCGATCTCCGGTGAGATCATCGCAATCGACGGCGATGACATCCGCGCGCTTTTGATGTCGCCTCCGAAGGGATTGGCCACAGGCTGGAAAGCATGGCTGATCCATGAAGATGACTTCGCCCCGTCGAACACATGGCTGGGCCACGTCATCGATGCCTTCGGCACACGGCTTGATGGCGGGCCGATCGACCCGGGCCATGGATCGGTTCCGACCGACGATGGTGGTGACCGGCCTTCCGGTATGCGCCGACCTCTCGGCCCGCGCCTGACGACCGGTGTTGCCGCTCTCGACACGTTTCTGCCGCTGCGACAGGGTCAGCGGATCGGCATCTTCGCGGGCTCTGGCGTCGGAAAGTCCCGCCTGATGGCTGACCTGGCGCTCGGTGTTGCCGCCGACGTCGTGGTGATCGGTCTGATCGGTGAGCGCAGCCGCGAAGTGGGTGATTTCGTGCGTCTTCTGACTGATGCAAACGGCATGGCCCGAACCATTATCATAACCGCCACATCCGATCAGCCGGCGCTGCACAAACGCCGCGCGGCCCGCCTTGCCCTGGCGACGGCCGAACATTTCCGCGACCAGGGAAAGCACGTACTTTGTCTGGTTGACTCGGTCACCCGTTTTGCCGAGGCGCATCGCGAGATCGCCCTCACGGCAGGAGAGGCCCCGGCACTGCGCGCTTTCCCGCCTTCGACCACACCAGCCATCGCCGACATCTGCGAGCGCGCGGGGCCAGGATATCAGAACGACAGTGGCGGAGACATCACTGCGGTGTTCACAGTGCTTGTCGCCGGGTCAGACATGGACGAGCCGGTCGCAGACATGGTCCGCGGCGTGCTTGATGGGCACGTCGTGCTGGACCGCGCCATCGCAGAGCGTGGCCGTTTCCCGGCGATCGATCTGCGCAGGTCGGTTTCCCGATCGGCTCCCGATGCATGGAATGCCGATGAGGAGGCACTGGTGGCCCACGCGCGTCGTCTTGTGGCGTCGTACGAGGAGGCAGCCCCGATGATTCAGGCCGGGCTTTACACGCCCGGTGCTGATCCATTGCTGGATGAAGCGGTGGCGCGCTGGCGGGCAATCGATGGTTTCATCGGCTCGGTGACGAGGGGCATTTCAGATCTGCAGAACTTCGAAACGCTGCGCGAAATTCTGCAATCGCCAATCGAGTCGGCAGCCTCCTAAGCGCTGTTATCCAGTGAACCGATTGTCCCTGGGGAACCCTCGCGGTGCCATCCGGCCTGCGCTGGCGCGTTTGCCCATCCAATCACCCAGATCGGTTTCGGTTCGCGTGCGTCCTGCCGGGTCTTTCCAGCTTAACCCGTGTTCGATCGCAAAGGTCAGGGCGTCACTGAGGCCGCCATCCTTGTATTTCTGCAACCGCACGCCCTTGCCCCGGGTCATCTCTGGCAGATCGGCCAGTGGGAAAACCAGCAGCTTCCGGTTCTCGCCCACCACCGCGACGTGATCCCCGGTGACCGGCCTGCAAACCAGAGCACGCACACCGTCCTTCACGTTCAGGACCTGACGGCCCGTTCTGGTCTGCGCAACAACGTCAGCCTCTGGCACGACGAATCCATCACCTGCAGAAGAGGCGACCAGAACCCGTTCGCCAGGGCGATGGATGAACAAGGCCACCAGATCCGCCTCGTTCGGCATGTCTACCATCAGACGCACAGGTTCCCCCTGCCCGCGTCCGCCCGGCAACTTATCGCAGCCAAGCGTGTAGAAGCGCCCGTTCGACGCAAAGGCAAGCAGCTTGTCCGTCGTTTCTGCGTGGAAGATAAACCTGCCTTCGTCGCCGTCCTTGAACTTCAGGTCACTGTCCAGCGCGATATGGCCTTTCATGGCCCGGATCCAGCCCTGCGCCGAGCAGACAACCGTCACGGGTTCGCGTTCGATCATCGCCTCGATCGGGACCTCTTCGACCTCCGGCGCTTCCGATAGGCCCGTTCGGCGAGCCCCTTCAGGATAGGGTTCGTTCTCTGCTTTGGCGGCCTCGATATCTTCGATCAATCGCAGACCACGAAGCTTGCGCGGCGGACCGAACGTATCGCGGATCTCCCGAACCTGATCCGAGATCTTACCCCACTGCTGTTGCTCGTCACGCACCAGATCCAGAAGCTCGGTCTGCTCGGCCAGCAAAACATCTCGCTCCCGCCGCAGTTCCATTTCCTCCAATCTGCGCAGGCTGCGCAGGCGCATGTTCAGTATGGCCTCTGCCTGGATGTCAGAAAGACGAACGCCGCCGCCCCAATCCTCCGCCATCAACTCTGCCTTCGGCTCATCCGAGTTGCGGATGATCTCGATGACGCGGTCGAGGTTGAGAAAGGCGATTATATAGCCTTCAAGCACCTCGAGGCGGTGGGCGATCTTCTCCAGCCGGTGGGCAGACCGGCGCAGCAAAACCTCGCGCCGGTGATCGAGGAAGGAGCGCAGCACCTCGCGCAATCCGCAGACCTTCGGTGTACGCCCATCGATCAGAACGTTCATGTTCAGCGGGATCCGCACTTCAAGATCGGAGTGCCGGAACAGGGTCTCCATCAGCAGCGCCGGATCGACCGTTCGAGACCGCGGCTCCAGCACCAGACGGATATCTTCGGCCGATTCGTCACGCACGTCCGCCAGAATGGGGATCTTGCGCCCGTTGATCAGATCGGCGATCCGCTCCACAAGCTTGGACTTCTGCACCTGATAGGGGATCTCGGTGACGACAATCTGGTATTGGCCGCGGCCCTGATCCTCGGTCTCCCACCGTGCGCGCAGGCGGAAACCGCCTTTACCGGTGGTATAGGCATCCAGAATGTTTTCCCGCGGTTCAACCAATACGCCGCCGGTCGGAAAATCCGGGCCGGGGATCATCTCGACCAGTGTTTCGGGCCGGGCATTCGGGTTGCGGATCAGGTGCTGCAGGGCCTCGCAGATCTCTGCCACGTTGTGCGGCGGGATCGAGGTCGCCATGCCCACGGCGATGCCGGCTGCGCCGTTCGCCAACAGATTGGGGAAGGCGGCGGGCAGGACCTCCGGCTCGACGCCGGCCTCGTCGTAGGTGTCCTTTAAATTGACCGCGTCCTCGTCCAGCCCGTCGAGCAACGCCTGCGCGACTGCAGTCATCTTTGCTTCGGTGTAGCGCATGGCCGCGGCGCTATCGCCGTCGATGTTCCCGAAATTGCCCTGACCATCGATGAGCGGATAGCGCAGGCTGAAATCCTGCGCCGCCCGGACCAGAGCGTCGTAGATGGACTGATCGCCATGGGGGTGAAACTGCCCCATCACATCGCCGACGACCCTTGCCGATTTCTTGTGCGGCTGGCCGGGCTCTAGCCGCAGTTGCCGCATGCCCCAAAGAATGCGTCGATGCACCGGCTTCAGACCGTCGCGCGCATCCGGCAAAGCCCTGTGCATGATCGTCGACAGGGCGTAAGTCAGGTATCGGTCGCCCAGCGCCCGCGCGAGCGGTTCCGCCACGACACCCTTCATATCGTCGTCATCAGCCAGATCTGTCATAGATGTTGTGGTACCAAATCTCTGTCCGGCGAGTCGAACGGAAACTCGGTCGATTTGGTAATGATTTGGTTCAGGCCATGTGTCCGGTTCGGCCCATGGGCATGGTCCGGTACAGGCGCATCTGAGGACAGGTCTGATTTCTCACGGCTGGAGGGGCAGTTTTCTGGTGTTGCCCGCTTCGTCCAGGGCCACGAAGGTGAACATCGCCTCGGTCACTTTCACATGATCCTCGTAGATCTGGCGACGGACCCAGACCTCGACCGAGATCCGCATGCTCGACCGTCCCTCGCTGACAAGGTCTGCATGGATCGATACAAGATCGCCGACCATCACCGGTTTCAGGAACTGCAGCCCGTCGCAGGCAACAGTCGCTGTCCGTCCCATCGCGCGTTGCCGCGCCACGACCGAGGCACCGAGATCCATCTGGCTCATCAACCAGCCGCCGAAAATGTCCCCGCCAGCATTGGCATCCCACGGCATCGCGATTGCCTGCAGGGTAATGTCACCCTTGGGACTGTCCGGTCCGTCAACACTCACGGCAGATCAGGTTCATCGGCCGGTTTGCTTGCGGATGACGGCCGAAATCGGTGCAAACCAAACCTCTTGCCCGCCCCGTTCCAGCCCCCAGCGCACCAGGGCCTGCAGCGCATTTTGTGACGCAGCCACGAAGACAATCGAAGCTCCGTCGCGGCGCGCCTGAAAGGCTGCGCCTTCCAGCACCTGATAGATCTGGTCCGGGCTGGCGCCGGCTGCGACAACCCGGTTGCCCTGAGCATAGACAAGGTCTGATGTCGTTGCGAGGCGCTGCACCGCGCTGCCGACGCCGGCGCGCGGTTCGACCCAGGCGAACCCGTGCTCGGCCATTGGCTTGGTAATCGCGGCCATGGCGGTGGAGGCGTTCAGCATCGCGGCACCGTCGGGCGCGGTCGCACCGACAGCCATATCCAACCGCCCCAGCGCCTTTGCGCTGGCCAGGGAGAGCGCCGACGCCGGAGATTCCGCCGTCAGCCCTTCGCCGATCTCGTCGCCGCTCCGGACAGCCAGTGGCAACTCGACGAGGACCTCGTGGCCTGCCGCACGCGCTGCTTCAGCCAGATCACGCGCGTCCGTGCCTTCTGGCGAAACGGCCAAGGTCAGTGGCATGGTCAGGACCTGCAGCGTCTCGGCCGACACCACTCCGTTCGAGGCGTCCATCAGCACAACTGACATCAATGGGGTCGTGGCCGATTGATCAAATGCCCGAGCGTTCACGTCAAGCGCCGGGCCCGGCAAGACAATCTCGGGCGCGGCCTCCGCCTCTGCCGCCGCCTCGTCTTCGGGCGGCGTCAGGGCGGCGACCACGTCGTCAGTCTGCTCTGTGGTCGCTTCGTTCGCATCTCCTTGCTCGGGTCCACTCACCGCTGTTTCGCCCGAATCGCTTGGCGTCACAGGCGGCGGGGTTGCGGCGGAAGTCGCGGATGCTGTTGTCCCCGCTGTTTGCTGCGTGCCTTCATCATCAGACGAAGCTTGCGGCGATTCAGGCGTTGACGGAGTTGCCGCAGGTTCAGTCAAAGCGGACGGGTCGGCCTCGCTTGTGTCGTCTTGCCCGGCGCTCTCGGCTTCCACCGCAGAAGGGGCACTGACCGACGTCTGCAATTGCTCATCTGACCACTCTTGAGCTGGGGCCGGGGCCTCTATGCCCGCATTTACATCTTCATCGGCGGCGCTGTCTGGCCCGCCGATCACCGCGACGCGACCTATACCGGGAAGGTGATCCGGCAACGGTGTCGCCAGGCTAAGCGCAATGCTTCCGAAGCCAAACACGACCAAACCCCAAAGGAGGCCGCGGATCAGGGAGACAAACGACAAGCCAGCAGAAGACTTCTCGATCTCAACGACTTCGACGGTGTCAGCATTGGTCACGGGGATGGCCCTTGTCTGGTCGCCATTGTCTGGCCGCCATTGGTTGCGGACCAAGCGTCGCATGGGCTGGTCCGTGGTGCTTGACGCCCATCGGCGTCTCAGCGCATCTATAACGCCAAGCGCACTGCGCCGCCAAGTCCAGATACGAGCAATACATCCAAGGGTCCGGGGCAGAAATACGTATGCCATGATACTTCTGATTGATAACTACGACAGCTTCACGTGGAACTTGGTCCATTTCTTCGGAGACTTGGGCGCAGACTGCGTTGTCGTGCGAAATGACGAACTGACGACGGAAGAGGCGCTGGATCGCGGCGCGCAGGCGATCGTCCTCTCTCCTGGACCCTGTGATCCGGACACGGCTGGGATCTGCGTGGATTTGGTCCGCAAGGCACCCGAAGATCTGCCGATTTTGGGCGTATGCCTTGGCCATCAAGCGATCGGCGCAGCCGTCGGTGGAACGGTGGTTCAATGCCACGAAATCCTGCATGGGAAGATCAGCTCGATCACGCACGAAGATACCAGCGTTTTCAAAGACCTGCCTCAAGGCATTGAAGCGACCCGTTACCATTCGCTGGTGGTCGAACCGGAAAGCCTGCCTGATTGTCTGCGGGTCACTGCACGCTCCCAGTCCGGTGTGATCATGGGGTTGGCCCATAAGACCAGGCCACTGCACGGGGTTCAGTTCCACCCGGACTCGATCCGTACACAGCATGGCCACGCGATGCTGCGAAACTTCCTCGATCTTTCTGGTCTCGGTTAGTGTCGCCTGAGGTGAGACGATGAGTGATGCGCTGAAACCTCTGATCGCCTTGGCGGCCGCGGGACCGCTTGACCGCGGGGCGGCTGAACAGGCCTTCGAAATTATAATGTCGGGGGAAGCCACGCCCGCACAGATCGGCGGCTTTCTGATGACGCTGCGCACACGTGGCGAAGCGGTGGAGGAAATCGTCGGTGCCGCATCGGTGATGCGCGCCAAAGCCGCGCCGGTCAAGGCACCGCCGGGGGCCATGGACATCGTCGGAACCGGCGGTGATGGCAAAGGCACTTTGAACATATCTACTGCCGCGGCCTTCGTTGTTGCAGGTGCTGGAGTGGTCGTCGCCAAGCATGGAAACAGAGCCCTGTCCTCGAAATCGGGGGCGGCGGACGCGCTGTCGCTGCTGGGAATAAACACGATGATCGAGGCACCGGTCACAGAAGCTGCGCTGGCCGAGGTCGGCATCTGCTTCATGATGGCACCGATGCATCACGCGGCGATGCGCCATGTCGGCCCGGCACGGGTCGAACTGGCGACCCGGACAATCTTCAATATCCTCGGCCCATTGACCAATCCCGCTGGCGTCAAACATCAGTTGACCGGTGCTTTTGCCCCAGAGTTCCTCCGCCCGATGGCCGAGACCCTGTCAGCGCTCGGCACCGAATCCGCATGGCTGGTCCACGGCTCGGACGGCACGGACGAAATCACGATTTGTGGCCCGTCAGAGGTAATCGCCCTTTCGGCCGGCACATTGACCGAGATCACTGTGCACCCCGAAGATGCGGGGCTGCCCGTCCACCCATTCGAGGACATTCTGGGTGGCACCCCCGAAGAGAACGTCGCCAAGATGCGCGCGCTGTTCGATGGGGCTACGGGAGCTTACCGTGACGCGGTCCTTTTGAACGCCGCGGCGGCGTTGGTTGTGATCGGCAATGCAGGCAACCTTAAGGAAGGGGTCGAGAAAGCTCGGGCAAGCATCGATTCCGGGGCTGCAAAGCAGAAGATTGAGGCCTTGGCGACGGCCACGCACCGCAGCTGACCATGTCCCGGAGTTGCTCCGCATCCTGCCTTTGCACCATCTTTATGGTCGGCACATCAGAACCAGAGCTTCATCCTTTCGATAGGAACGCATCATGTGGCTCCGCAGTCTCACAGGTTTTTCAGCTCTAGGCCTCTACGCTTGGCGGGTGCACGACCCGAAGGGATCGTATGCGGCCTTTTTCGACGCGTCCGATTGGATCACATCGTTCATCATCGAAGCTGAAGGAGTATTCGGGTACTTCCGAAATCTTGTGAACATCGTGATGGTTGATCAGGCCGATGGATTCCTCCTCGGCATGGCTGTGATGGCGCTGATCTCAGTCGTTTTCTGGCCATTCAGGATCTGCGGGCGATGGACCGGACGCAAGCTCAAGGCGATATTGCAAAGCGAAAACAAGCAGCGGGATAGCCAAGCTGAACGCGGCGGGCACCAGTCAACCATTCCCCCGGCACGGTTTTGAGGCCGTGCACCACGAAGGCGGCGCCCACGCAGAGGCTGTTGCGCGAACCCGGATATCGTCTCATACAGCTGAATTAACAGGCCAATGCAGCGATGCTTCAAAAACCGTAACTCACACAATCCCCGCAGCCCCGGTACAGAGAGGCACCCATGGAAAACCACAAGAAATTCTACATCAATGGCGCGTGGGTAGACCCGATTGATTCAACGGACTTCGATGTGATCAATCCAGCAACCGAGGAACCGGTCGCGACGATTGCACTCGGGTCAAAAGCAGATCTGGACAACGCCGTTGCCGCCGCGAAGAACGCGTTCAAGACGTGGCAGTTCAGCACGGTCGAAGAGAGGGTATCGCTGCTCGAGCGGATGATCGAAACCTACTCGGCGCGCGGCGAGGAGTTCATCGAGACGATGTCACGCGAGATGGGGACCACCATCTCGTTTTCGCGCGAGGTGCACATGCCGGTCGGCATCGGTCATCTTGAAGCTGCCATCGAAGCCGTGAAGGCCCATCAGTTTGAACGGCCGTCCCTGCGCGGTGGATCCTTGCTGGTCGATGAAGCCGTCGGCGTCGTTGGTATGATTACGCCGTGGAACTGGCCGGTTAACCAGATCATGATCAAAGTCGCGCCTGCGCTGGCTGCCGGATGCACGATCGTTCTGAAACCAAGCGAGTACTCACCGCTGAGCTCGATCATGATGGCCGAGATCATTGACGAGGCAGGGTGCCCGCCCGGCGTCTACAACATGGTCACTGGGGACGGTCCGGGCGTCGGTGAAGCGATTTCGGCACATCAGGACATTGACATGGTGTCCTTCACCGGTTCGACACGGGCCGGCAAAGCCGTGACCAAGGCAGCCGCCGACACCATCAAACGCGTGACGCTGGAGCTTGGCGGCAAATCGCCAAACCTGTTGTTCGCGGACGCGAACCTTGAAGAGGCCGCGCAGATTTCAGTCGACGCGTGCTTCATAAACAATGGCCAGTCCTGCGATGCCGCCTCGCGGCTTCTGGTTGAACGCAGCGTCTATGACGAAGTCGTCGGCCTGGTTAAGGACGTTGTCGAAAAGACCAAGGTCGGCGACCCCATGGAAGTAGGCGATCACATCGGTCCGGTCGTGAACAAGAAACAGTACGAGCATGTTCAGAAATTGATCCAGGCAGGGATCGACGATGGTGCAAAGCTCGCAGTGGGCGGGCTTGGACGTCCGCAGGGGTTCAACAAGGGATACTACATCCGCCCGACGCTGTTCACGGACGTCAATAACGACATGAACATTGCGCGGCAGGAAGTCTTCGGCCCGGTTCTGGCAGTGTTGCCCTTCGACACGGAGGACGAGGCCGTCGAGATCGCCAATGACACGCCTTACGGTCTGGCAGCATATATCCAGTCATCGGACGCCGACCGCATCAATCGTGTCAGTCGCAAGCTGAGGGCGGGCGTCGTCAATGCCAACGGAAATGCGGGCGACTACGACGTTCCATTCGGCGGGTACAAAGAATCCGGAAACGGGCGCGAGGCAGGTGCCATGGGCTTCCACGAGTATCTCGAGACAAAAGCAATCACGATGTGAAACAGGCCTCTAGACTTTCAGAGGTCGGCAGAAACCAGATGCAGATCGGGCGGCCTGCTCGGCCTGTTCGCGGGATCGCCTGGTGATCGGGATGTCGCGTTGACTTGGGCAACCAATGGGCGCTAGGTCGCCGCAGCGAATGCCGCGGCACGGATCTGTTTGAAACTTCAGGATCCCGCGCCCTGCTTAAGCGAAAATCGATTGTCTTACCTGCGTCGCGGAGCCGCTTTTGCGCCGCCGCTTCACTGCAGGTTACCGAAAACGGCTGAAGGGATGACGGGATCGATGGCCTCGTATCAACGCGCGATCAAACCCGTCATTCCCGGCGCACTGATTGCTGTTCTGATTGCCCTGGCAGCTCAATTCATTTCCGAACACTACGGCGCGCCTGCCATGCTGATGGCTCTGCTGTTCGGAATCGCGCTGAATTTCCTGTCAAAGGACGAGAAAACAAAGGACGGTATAGCGTTCACGTCGTCCATGGTGCTCCGCGCCGGGGTGGCGTTGTTAGGTGCTCGCGTCAGCGTGGACATGGCGACGTCGCTTGGATTGACGACGCTGGCCATCGTCGTTGGCAGTCTGATCGCCACGATCATTTTTGGGATGACCATTGCCCGGTTTCTTGGACACGGTCCTCGTTTCGCCTTTCTGTCCGCTGGGGCAGTTGCCATCTGCGGCGCGTCGGCGGCCATCGCCATTTCGGCGATCCTGCCGCGGGACGAGCGGACGCAGGAACGCCTGATCTTCACCGTGGCGGGCGTCACAGTGCTGTCTACAATCGCCATGATCGCCTATCCAATTATCGCCGACATGCTGGACTTTGACGACCGTCTTGCCGGTGTGTTCCTCGGGTCCACAATCCACGATGTGGCGCAGGTTGTCGGTGCAGGGTTTTCAGTATCCAACAGCACGGGCGAGACCGCGACCGTGGTGAAGCTGGTCCGGGTGTCGATGCTGGCACCAATCATCTTTTGCGCCGTTCTGGTCATCAGACGATTGAACGTCGGGGAGGAAGACTCAGCACATCGCCCACCGTTGGTGCCGTGGTTTGTTGCCGGATTTGTGCTGCTGGCCGGACTGAATTCGATCGGTCTGTTCCCAGAACTGATCTCGGATTTCCTGGCCGAAGCGTCGGGCTGGGCGCTGTTGACCGCGATTGCCGCGGTCGGGGTCCGGACCTCGCTCGAGTCGGTTTTCCAGGTTGGCGGGCGGGCCATTGCGCTGATCGTTTTGGAGACGCTGTTCCTCGGCGTCTTGATCGTCGCGCTGCTGCACTTTCTGGCACCGGTGCAATAACAATGGTCGCGGCGATGGCGGCGACGGATAAGGTGTGGTCTTAAGCAAACCAACCAAAATCTAACAGCCTTCAAGCAGACGAGCGAAACCATCATGTCGAAAAAGATCATTGTCGTCGGATCAGGAAATGCTGCGATGTGCGCCGGGATCGCGGCGCTGGAGCGTGGTGCCGAGGTTCTTATGCTGGAGAAAGCCACACCGGAACTCGCTGGCGGGAACACGAAATACACGGCAGGCGCAATGCGGTTCGCTTACACCTCCGGCGATCAACTGCTTTCTCTGCTGGCTGATCCCGAAGACCCGCGCATCCCCAAGACCGATTTTGGCAGCTACACTGCGGAGAAGTTTGCCGGAGATCTCTTGGGCTTCAATGAAGGGCGTCCACTTTCACCGGAGCAGGAAACACTTGTGTCGCAGTCATACGCGACCGTGCGCTGGCTGGCAGGGCATGATGTGACCTATGAGCCGATTTATTCGCGGCAAAGCTTCGAAAAGGACGGTCGTTATGTCTTTTGGGGCGGTCTGTCGCTGGCTGCAGCCAACGAAGGCGTGGGCCTTTTCGATATGGAACTGGCAGCATTCGAACGGCTTGGCGGCGTCATCCAGTACCAGACGCCCGTGACAGGGCTGATGACATCGGGTGATCGCGTAACAGGCGTTATCTCGGACGGCACAGAACATCGCGCCGATGCGGTGATTCTGGCCTGCGGTGGGTTCGAGGCGAACGATGAAATGCGCCGTGCGCATATCGGCCCGGATTGGTCCGTCGCAAAGGTCAGGGGCACACCGCACAACACCGGCGATGGACTGACAATGGCCTGGGCAGCGGGCGCGCAGAAATATGGCAGTTATCAGGGCTGCCACGCGACGCCGATGGATCTTCACATGAAGAATTACGGGAATCTCGATCTGCCCCCGATGGAACGCAAGAACTACCGGAAAATCTGCTATTTCTTGGGTGTCATGCTGAATGCGCGCGGCGAACGCTTCGTCGATGAGGGGATCAATTTCCGCAACTACACCTATGCGCAGTTCGGTCGGGCCGTGTTGGAACAACCCGGGCATTTCGCGTGGCAGGTCTTCGATGCCAAGGTCATGGATCTGCTCTACGGCGAATATCATTTCTCTGACGCCCATTACGTCGAGGCCGAGACCATCGAAGAACTGGTTGAAAAGATGGAAGGCGTCGATGCTGACGCCGCTTTGAAAACACTGCGCGATTACAATGGCGCTGTTGATGAGCAAACTTCGTTCGACCCAACCGTCCTGGACGGCAAGGGGACGAAGGGCCTGACGCTGGCGAAGTCGAACTGGGCGCAACGCTTCGACACCCCGCCCTATCGTGCATACCCGGTCACCGGTGGCATCACCTTTACCTATGGCGGTCTGAAAGTGGACGGAACCGGTGCGGTTCTGCGAGAAGACGGGTCTTCGATACAGGGACTGTTCGCCTGCGGCGAACTTGTCGGCGGTGTCTTCTTCGGGGGGTATCCAGGCGGATCAGGCCTTACTTCGGGCGCGATTTTCGGCCAACGGGCCGGTCACGGTGCTGCAATCGAAGCTGATGCGTGACGTCAACGATACAGTGTACCCCGTGGCGGTGGTGCATGGGACACACGCGTCTTCTCGGCAATAGCCGGCAGACCACATCGGGTAAACGTCTTGACGCCAAAGAAATCTGCGCTTCTTGTTGTGACGAATGCTTTTCAGCGGGGGTTTTATAACCCAGATGCCTTTGACGAGGCTTTGCATCAGGCAATTCGCCCGCTGATCAAAATAAAAAACGGAGCCTGATCATGACTGCCCATCTTGCCTCTTTGATCAACGCATTTTCCCTGATCGGAATGTCGGCCTGGGCGTATCTCGGTGGTAGCGGCGCTTCGATGACGGCGCTCATTCCCGCGGCCTTCGGCGTTGCGTTGATCGCCTGTTACCCGGGCGTGAAATCCCAGAACAAAGTGATCGCGCATATCGCTGTGTTGGTGACGCTGGTCGTTTTGATCGCGCTGATTATGCCATTGAACGGCGCAATCGGCCGCGGCGATGGAATGGGCATACTGAGGGTCGTAATCATGATGGCAACATCGGTGCTTGCGATTGTTTTTTTCGTGAAGAGCTTCATAGATGCCCGCCGCGCGCGCGAGGCGGCAGCGATCGACGGCTGAGCCCCGAAAGACTACTTCGCAGGAGGTTGCAATGAACGATGTCCCGATATCATGCGTCACCGACGACGCGGCCGTTCCCGGTACAAACAGTCTGGCCCGGGTGACAGCCACGCGGGCAGCACACGATCTTATCGCCGAGATAAAGGCGGACTACGGTGACATCCTTTTTCATCAGTCCGGGGGGTGCTGTGACGGGTCGTCACCGATGTGTTATCCGGTCGGCGACTTCAGGATCGGCTCTTCTGACGTCAAATTGGGCGAGTTAGATGGCACTCCTGTCTATATCTCCGGGCCGCAATTCGAGGCATGGAAGCACACGCAGCTGATCCTGGACGTCGTACCCGGCCGCGGCGGCATGTTCAGCCTTGATAACGGCCGCGAAAGGCGGTTTTTGACCCGCTCACGCGTTTTCGACGATGCCGAGATCGCAGCGTTGGATCAGGCGGCAGACTAGGCGCACCGAAGGATGAAGAAGCGGCGCAGACGGTTTGAGCTGAAAGGCCAAGGCGCCTCGCGGGAGATGACTGTTGGCGGTTTCCGAAGCATTTAAACCGCTTGTCCATGAATCTGGGAAACACTAAACATTCGGTATGGCATTCGGTGTCATAACTGTTCCGTGAATGATCGGGCGATCCTGCTTCGTGTGAGTGTGTTCAGGGTAAATCTGTTTACAGATGACCGGCCCTGATTTGATCGCGACGCGGCGCGAATTGCTGCAGAACGCTGAAACAGCAGATCCGCCGGTTTCAAGGGCAAAAAGTCCGCACAGCAGGCGGCAAGGGTTGAACGGGGAGCCTGCATTGTATACATTGGTATACAGAAAGCGTTCCTGATGCGAACGCACCTATCGAATCACGTTGGCAAGCCAGCTAACCTTCTAATTAGTCGGGGGCAGCAATGAACTTGTACGCAGCCTATCTTGATGAGATCGAAACCCGGAAATTGCAGGGTTTGAACCCGAAACCGATCGATGCGGCAGATCTTACGGCAGAGATCATTGCGCAGATCCGGGACACAAACCACGAGCATCGCGAGGCTTCGCTCGAGTTCTTCATTTACAACACTCTTCCGGGGACGACAGAAGCCGCGCGCGAGAAGGCAGATTTCCTGAAGGAAATCGTCATCGGTGATGCGATCGTCGACGAGATCACGCCGGAATTTGCCTTGGAGATGCTGTCGCACATGAAGGGCGGTCCATCCGTCGAGGTCCTGCTGGACCTGGCTCTCGGCGACGAGGAAAAGATCGCGCGCGACGCAGCCGAGGTTCTGAAGACACAGGTCTTCCTCTATGAAGCAGATACCGACCGCCTCGACGCGGCCTACCAGGCCGGAAATCCGATCGCTGACGACGTTTTGCAGAGTTACGCGCAGGCCGAGTTTTTCACGAAGCTGCCTGACATTGACGAAGAAATCGGGGTGGTCACGTACATAGCGGCTGAGGGCGACATCTCAACCGACCTGCTGTCACCGGGCAATCAGGCACACTCGCGTTCAGATCGTGAATTGCACGGCAAGTGCATGATTACCGAGCGGGCCCAACAGGAAATCGAGGCGCTGAAGCTGCAACACCCCGACAAAAGGGTGATGCTGATCGCCGAGAAGGGCACCATGGGTGTGGGCTCCTCGCGCATGTCGGGCGTCAACAATGTGGCGCTGTGGACGGGTAAACAGGCAAGTCCTTATGTCCCGTTCGTGAACATTGCGCCGGTTGTTGCGGGCACGAACGGCATCTCGCCGATCTTCCTCACGACGGTGGGTGTCACAGGCGGCATCGGGCTGGATCTGAAAAACTGGGTCAAAAAGCTGGATGACGACGGAAACCCGATCCTGAACAACGAAGGCAACCCGATCCTGGAAGAGCGCTACTCTGTCGCGACGGGTACCGTGCTGAAGATCAATACCAAGACAAAAAAGCTGTTCGACGAAACCGGCAAGCGGGAACTGGTCGACGTATCGCCGTCTTTCACGCCCCAGAAAGTCGAGTTCATGCGGGCCGGCGGATCTTATGCAGTCGTCTTCGGCAAGAAACTGCAGACCTTCGCGGCCGAGGCGCTCGGGATCGAAGCGCCTGCCGTCTTTGCCCCATCGAAAGAAATCAGCCATGAAGGCCAGGGGCTGACAGCAGTCGAGAAGATCTTCAACGCAAATGCTGTCGGCGTGACACCGGGCAAGGTCTTGCATTCCGGTTCCGACGTCCGGGTTCAGGTTAACATCGTCGGATCTCAGGA
>JBCCMP010000030.1:0-20431 GCA_039026295.1 Pseudomonadota bacterium
GCGCGATAGAAGGAGTTTGGGTCGGTGAAAGCCAGCAAGTATGAAACTTCTTCAATCCGCAT
This sequence comes from Pseudomonadota bacterium, assembly GCA_039026295.1. Taxonomy (GTDB): domain Bacteria; phylum Pseudomonadota; class Alphaproteobacteria; order Rhodobacterales; family Rhodobacteraceae; genus Thermohalobaculum. The sequence goes on from JBCCMP010000030.1 coordinate 63, forward strand.
TTCTTCGTTCCGCAGGTAGGAGACGGCCAGTTCGCATCGAAGGTCATCCAGCACTTTGCGAAAACTGGTGCCTTCTTCGCTGAGCATACGCTGCAGATTTCGCCGACCCAGTCCAAGACGCCGGCAAACGATGTCCATCGTCGAGCGGCCGGACGGCAGCAGTTCCATCAACTCTGCGCGGACCCTGTCAACGATTGTAGCGGATCGATCAATCTCTACGAGGCGTTTGCTCAGAATGGGCTCCAGCCCTCGCCAGATTTCAGAGTTCTCGGAAATCAGCGGGCGGTCGATGTCGCTGTGCCGGAAAGTGATTTCTGGTGTCATGCTCTTCTTCGGTTTGCAGCCAACGTAGTCGCCCAGCCCGGGTTCCGGCGAGATTGTGCTTACTGCGCGGGGGATGACGTGATGGCCTGTGAGAAGCCGGCAAAGCGAAATGAAGAAGCTGACCTCGTAGTTCGCCAGAAGCGCACAGAACTCAAGTCCCTCTTCCAGCGGCAGGAACTGCAACGAATACCCCGCGGTCGTCTCCTGGTGTTTGATCCGTACCGGGGCGACAAGCGGCTTGAACAGCGCAAGCCGGTCGAGGCCCGTACGTATCGTATCTGCACAGGAGAAAGCGACCAACGCAGACCCGAAAGGTAAATGCGCCATTCTCCTGCCCAGTTCCAAACCCAGATTGGAGTTCTCCGTCAACGTCTCTGTTGCGTGCCAGATCTGGAAGAACTGTGCGGGATCAAGCGCCGCATCGGGGTCATTGAAGAACCGCACGGAGATACCCGCCTGACGCAAGATCGTTTCAGGCTTGATCCCAGCGAACTGGGACGCCGCCTTGATCTGTCTGTTGATCCTGTACCGATGCCTGCTCATCGAATGCTTTCTCTTGGATCCAAACCTATCCTTCTCTTGGACACAGGCTATGTAATCGCCGAACACGCACTTTTGCATGCGAAAGATGCAGTGTCTGCGAAAGGTCAGTCGAGGGCGACGCTCGGCACCCTGCGCGATATTGTGTCTGATTGTCCCAATCAGTCTCTCACTGTAAGCAGCCTTCCAAATTCTCGGCTGATAGAATGCGCGCAACGCCAAGAATATGGAGGGCGCCAGCGGGCGCGGGGCGTGTGCCGCGATAATTTGGACTGATTGAGCATGCGCTCACCATTGCAGCGCTGCGATGGTGCTGATCTGGGGTACGCTACCCGCTTCAAGGTGCTTTAGGGTGACCTGCGATTGCACATCCGAGAAGTCTATCGGCAGGTCTGTGCCGAGAAGGGCGTCGAGATCATCAAGGGCGTTCTGTCGAGTGATCATGTCCACATGCTCGTGTCGGTGCCGCCCAAACCGGCCATCAGCGATTCGGTCGGCAAGAAGAACGGTCGGTCGTCGCGAAAAATTCACCAGGAGTTCCCAAAGATCCGCAAACGGTACTGGAGGCAGAGGTTCTGGGATCGCGGCTGCCTTTCGACAACAAGCGGCAACACTGCGCAGGACCTGGTACTTGAGTACTTCGAACAGCACATCTCCGATCCCACAGGTGCCAGACGGTAGTGGTTCAGTGTAGTTCAGCGCTCCGAGGCAGGCTCATCCGCACTCGATCCGGCGCTGCGGCGCAAACCTGATTTACACCATTGGCCTGGGCACGGCGTAACTCGAAACATGCGGCCATCAGGAAACGACCGGAGCTACGATGGCGCGGCGAAAGGCCTGCAAGGCCGATTGAGACCGCAAGTTTTCGTGCCGACCCAGCGATCTCAAAATCGGTGTTGGCCATGGAGTCGCGAATACGTTCCAACACCTTAGTGCCAGACGTCACGGTTGCCTCAGGCAAGAGGATCCCCAGTTGCGCAGTGCCGAGGCGACCAATCCGGTCCGGGCCTCGAGTAGCGCCTAGTACCAGCTCTGTGGTTTGAGTGAATGCGGCATCTGTTGCTGTGCCCCCATGGGCTTTGCGAAGCATCGGCAAATCATTAATCTGAAGCATGGCCACGCATAGCGGACGATCATATCTCGCTGCTCGGTCCACTTCCTCGTCAGCACGCTCGAGGAAGTCCTCCGGTCCGAGAAGTTTCGCACGCTTGGTCTTGGGTGAAGACTTAGGACAGGCTTCGGGAGTCGTCTTCAACATCAGAACGCAACCACAAAAGAACACCAAAGAGCATCCGATACCGCACCCGGACGCTGTCGCATAATGGCGACTCAGTTCTTACGATATCCTGAATACAGCGCCACGGGTGTGCAGGAACAGCGGCTTGTCCAACATCAGAGGATCGGTTTCTTTGTAAGATGGATAAACGCCTCGTTCTGATACTCGCCGATACCGCCAAGCACCGAGTCAGCGGCAGCGCCGGCCAGAAGACTTGTTGTCATATGACCAAGAACCGACAAGGGATTGGCCCCGGCTACGATCGCGAGCTTGGCGTCCTGATAACCATCGGCTGAACATTCGATGATAAGGTTCTCACGCTTGCGTTCGACCACGACAGTATCCGGCAAAGCAATGTCCGACTGGATGACACGGCCCCCTTGCGAGATCGAACAGTCTGCCCCTTCGACGTTGCCGTGCAGATATATTGGCTGTGTCGTCCCATCGACCACGGTCGCACATCCCGACAAGGTCAGTGTTGCAATCGCAATCAGAAAATACTTCATGGCATCATCCCCCATCTGAGTAACAGTAGTACAATTATGCCGCAAAAACGGCCGTTTAGACAGAGTTTTTGCCGAATAATCTTTAACGCGACTGTCAGCGTCTGAATACACGGTTGAAGATCATATCAACATGCTTGGTATGATAGCCAAGATCGAACAGCTCTTCGAGGCGGTCTGGGGGCAGAGCCGCGGTAACCTCTTCGTCACTCAGCAGTTTCTCGCGAAAGTCTGCATTCTCCTCCCAGACCATCATAGCGTTGCGCTGCACTAGATGATAAGCGTCCTCGCGGCTGACACCAGCCTGCGTCAGCGCAAGCAGCACACGCTGGGAGTGGATCAAGCCGCAGGTCTGATCGACGATCTCCATCATCCTGTCCGGATAGACATACATCTTATCGATCACCCCAGTCAGGCGCGCCAGGGCGAAGTCCAAGGTGACGGTCGCATCCGGGCCAATGTTACGCTCCACCGATGAATGGGAAATGTCCCGCTCATGCCAGAGCGCAACGTTCTCCATGGCCGGGACCGAGTAGCCGCGTACGAGGCGGGCCAGGCCAGTCAGGTTCTCCGTCAGAATCGGATTACGCTTGTGCGGCATTGCTGACGAACCCTTTTGCCCTTTGGCAAAGAACTCCTCTGCTTCTCGCAGTTCGGTCCGTTGAAGATGACGGATTTCGGTCGCCAGGCGTTCGACCGAAGACGCGATGACGCCCAGGGTTGCGAAAAACATCGCGTGACGATCGCGGGGGATGACCTGGGTAGAGACCGGTTCCACTTCAAGGCCCATCTTCTCGGCCACATGAATTTCAACGGCAGGGTCAATATTGGCAAAGGTGCCAACAGCACCTGAAATGGCGCAAGTCGCGATCTCTCGGCGCGCCTCAGTCAGCCTTGCCCGGTTGCGGTCAAACTCTGCATAGGCCTGCGCGAGCTTAAGGCCGAAGGTTGTAGGTTCGGCGTGGATGCCGTGGCTGCGCCCGATGCAGACGGTGTCCTTATGCTCGAACGCACGCTGCTTAATCGCTTCAAGCAGGGCGTCAATGTCGGTGAGTAGAATGTCCGTTGCACGGACAAGCTGAATGTTGAAGCACGTGTCCAGAACGTCGGAAGACGTCATGCCCTGATGTACAAAACGCGCTTCGTCACCAACATGTTCGGCCAGATGCGTGAGGAAGGCGATTACATCATGGCGCGTCTCCCGCTCGATCTCGTCAATCCGCTCGACGTCAAATTTCACGTGCTGTGCGGTCCACACGGCTTCCGCCGCCGCCTTCGGGATGACCCCCAGAGCCGCCTGGGCGTCACAGGCATGCGCTTCTATCTCGAACCAGATGCGGAACTTGTTTTCCGGCGACCAGATGGCCGTCATCTCGGGGCGCGAATAGCGGGGGATCATGCGAAGACCTCGTTGTTCCTTAGGCTCGCGCGAGGTAGCAGAGCCCCATGGGACACGCAACGCCGCACAGAGTGCAGAGTTACTTCCAGGGCCAATGGCAGATGGTCCGCATCATCGAGAACGTCCGCGAAGGCGTGATCGGCGAGGTTTGGGGCCAGGTCAATTTTGCGGCCGATGGTGATGGCTTGACCTGCAGCGAAGACGGCGTGCTCAGATTCCAAGGACATGACTATCATACTGGCCGGATCTCGCTTTGGAGATTCGGGCCAGAAGACCATATCGAGGTTCAGTATGAAGATGGCCGCCCATTTCATGACTTCCTGACCCGCGACCCGATCGCCCTGGCCATTGACGGAGGTGCCCGATACGAAATTTCGTACGAGTTTGACACAGAAACCTGGCTGAGCTTCTGGCAGATGCTGGGGCCTGGTGCGAACTTCCAGATGACGACCCGTTACCGACGTTAACTCGACATATCACCTTGAGTCATCTGCGCCTTCAATTCAAGGTTCTCGGCCTCCTGTTCATGAATACGCGCGCTCAGATTCGCGCTGAACTTTCGTATGACTTTGTAGAGATAAAGCGACGGAATATGCTCCAGGCATTTCATGTTCCATCCGTCAATTTAGACTACCGCAGCCCGTTCTGGGCGGCGACTTTAGTCTTCCACACTCAGCTACGCCAAGCGGTCAGAGTCATCTTCAAGCACGGTTTCTTGGCCCTGGATCTTGAGGCACTGATGGATGTCATAGTCGATCAGCATGAGGTGGAGCCTGCCGTTTTCATCAAGATTGCCCGTTGAGACTTGCAGATGGATTCCGGCAAAATCGGCAACGCAAAGTCTCGACGGTTCAAGAACTCGCAGAAATCCGCGGGGGCCGCCGCAAAGCTGACGACGCGATTATCTGTTTCCGGTACGGCCGCCAGATAGAGACTGCCCATTTGGACGATGAAGGCGGCTGTTTGCCCCGTCTGGTCAGTTTGTCAGTCCAGCGACAGGACATCTCTACCGTAGAGCTTTTAGGAACTTTGCTTTCCCTGCTGTGCTTTCACAGCAGGGAAAGCGATGTCACTGACCAAGCCCGTAATGCCTCATCCTCGGCGTCAGTTGAGAAATGTGAGCCCTTTGATCAGCATACACACCGAACGCCGAACTGCCGCTGAGAACATGATGATTGCTTGCGATTACTATTAGACCCGAATCGTAAATTCAGCGCGGCAAGTAGACCGCCACGTTCGCCACGTCGCCCTGACCCAGGCCTAGGGCAGACGCGGCAGCGCTGGAGAGCTCAGCAGTCCGACCGGACCGGCCCCCTTCGCGCCAGATGAATGTCACGCGTGTCGTCGCACCCGTTGCTGTATCAGTGATCCAACCAACCCGTTCTTTTCGATCGAATGGACCGGCGATCCAGGACCCGCCTCGCGGTTCTTTGCCCGTGTGCACTGCGGGTGTGAACCCAACCCAGCGGGCATTCGCAAGCGTCGGGCCACCGGCGTTCGGGTCGACGGCAGCAATCTGTGTGTTCACGTTGCCGGCAGGATCGCCAGCCGGCGCTGAGTCCTCGACCAAAGGCGTATCTTCGGCGGCTGGTGCTGTTGGGGTGACCAGAGGTGTCTCTGCAGTCGGCGCTGGCACCTCCTGCGTTGGCGGCGTCAGTAACGCGAGTTGTTCTTGCTGTGCCTCCGGCTCATCCGCTGGAGGTGTCGCTGGCGCTTCGGCAGCGACTGGGCTTTCTGAAGACGTCGACGAGGCCGGTGCCTCCGGCGTTGTCGAGGCGCTGGGTGCAGCTGTCGCAACAGCTGAATCAGCTTCTGCGGAAGGCGCTGTCGGCTGCCGAAGGGCCGCCTCAAGCTCTTGAGCCAGTTGCTCGGACGCGCTGGCCGTCGATGCCTCTGAGTCCGCTTCAGGGGTCGCAGAGGCAACGGATGGCTCTTGTCCATCGGTTGTGCCGACTGTTGGAACGCTGGGAGCATCTGACTGTGACGTCACAGATGGAGTTTCAGCGGCAGATGACGCGGTTGGCGTCACGGCTGAAACCGCTGTACTAGCAGACGGATCAGTGGCGACAGTCGGTCTTTCGGACGAACCTGTTGAAGCCACCGCCGCGGCACTCGCCGCTGACCCGGTGGGCTGAGCCGACGTGGCGGAGGATGGTTGCGATGCCACCTGAACCTGACTGGCCGCAGGTGCAGTCTCGGTCGCACGACTTGCCTCCGGGGTCAAACCAACAGATTCGGCGACCGGTGTCACAAGGTCACCCGGCCGAGGTTCGGGCAGAACGATCCCTGGCGCTACTTCCTGCACTGGACGCTCTGGCGCGGCCCGAGCCAACACGGCGTCCGCATCGACCCCGCCGCGACTTGGTGGCGAGGCCACTTCTGCAGGTGCTGGCGGCTCGACGTCGGTGGACTCTGCGACCACTGGCAGAGCTTCAGTAGCCCCGCCCAAAGGTGCGGATGGAACGAGCGACCCCGCAGCGGTGGCTGGACCGATGGTCGGCTCCGGCGTCGAAACCAAGGTAGACGCAGTGGGTACTGCATCTGTGGTTCCTGTTGAAGGCGCTGCTGACGTCGAGGATGGGGTCTCAGCCTCCGTCGGTACCGTGGGCTCACGCACAGCAAGAAGCTGTTCGGCGATAGGCTGCTCTTCTTCAACGCTGGCAGCAGCCGTCTCTGCACCTGAGGTTTGCGGGAGTTCAGGGATCTCGGCGCCGGCCGCAGGCGCGGCAGGTGCCAGGAGCTCGGCTGCAGCTATCTGCGCGGTGCTCTCTTCGGCAGTGGCGGGCGTTGTCGCTGCAACATCAGTTTCTGCTGCGTCAGGCGAATCCTGATCGGCCAGCGCTGTTACTACAGCGTCGGTCTGAGTAGAGGCAGGCGCGGGCGTATCTTCGGCGACTTGAACTGGCGTTGCGGACGCTTCGGCGAATGCGCAGTTGTCGCGGCAGACAAGCTGATCCATCCAATCCAGCGTGGCAGCTTCGAGCGAAGCGGGGCTATCGAAACGAACACCGCTGCGTTCTGCTAGAACAGCGCCGGAGCTCTGATTGACGATCCGTAGATCGACCCGACCGGGTCCGGTCACGGCGGCAATCATCTTGGTCGCAAGATCACCATAAAAGTAAACTTCGTTTGCCGCGTTAAGCCCCGCACTGACCGAGTTTTGCTCTGCCGGTGAACCGCCTGTCACCTGAACCCATGGCTGGTTCCAGGCCTGATCCGGCGACTCCGCGAACGCGGGCACCGGGAAGATCAAAATCGCTGCGGTCAACGCGGTTGATGTTAGTTTTGCCCGACGCAAAAGGCTTTTCGGAACCGGCCTTGTATGACCTGGCAAGGACTTTCTGAGAACGCTGCTCATCGCCGGTCTCCCTATTTATCAGTTCCGGCCGATTTATCTGCGCCTCACTCGCTTTCGCGGGGCGCGTGCCCTGATTGTGCCGAAACACTACTGCCCTTGTGCCCGCCAGCAGGCCGACACTTCGCATACGTTATGCCCTGTGTCGCACTCACTTGCAATTTCCATTCAGAATGCAGTGGTAGTTTGTAGCAGTTGGATCGAAGTGATTTGATCAGTTCGCACTGTTGTACAAACAGTAAGGGCCCCCGCAAGCGGAGGCCCTTGGATCGCGATATCGTACTGCTTACGCCAGTGCCGCTTTTGCCTTGTCGACGATGACGCCAAAAGCCTCCGGCTCGTGCACGGCAAGATCGGCCAAAACCTTTCGATCCACCTCAATCCCCGACTTCGACAGTCCGTTGATGAACCGCGAATAGGTCAGGTTTTCGTCATGCGCGCGGACCGCCGCATTGATGCGCTGGATCCACAGGGCCCGGAACTGCCGCTTGCGCCTCTTGCGATCGCGGGTGGCGTATTCCATGGCCTTGTCGACGGCCTGGGTCGCGGTGCGGAAGGTGCGGCTGCGCGCGCCGTAGTACCCTTTGGCCGCCTTCAGAACTTTCTTGTGGCGGGCGATGGAGGCGGGACCGCCTTTTACGCGTGGCATATGTCGGCCTCCTTAAGAGTAGGGCAGGAACTGCTTCACGATCTTCTCGTCCGGGGCCGAGAGGGTCGTGGTTCCGCGCGCGTTACGAATGAATTTGTTGGTGCGTTTGATCATGCCGTGACGCTTGCCGGCCTGTGCGACCTTCACGCGTCCGTTGGCAGTGACCTTGAAGCGCTTTTTTGCGCCCGACTTGGTCTTCATCTTGGGCATTTCGATCTCCTTGGTGGTATCGTTCAAGCAGTCCCTCGGCAGCCCATATCGGCCGGGGTCCGCGGCGAAGTTGCGGTCTATAGGCGGGTGGATGTGGAATCGCAAGCCCGGAATGGGCACACGGGCTGTCGCTAAGCCCTTCTTGCGATACCGGCACCAATCTCGGCCATGCGCCCGGCTCGCTGCAGGTCGCCCAGGGGGTCGGCACTGGCGCTGGAGACATTGCCCATCGCGGCACGCGCGGCGACACCCTGAATGATGGCCGCGAGGCGAAAGTAATTGAAGGCGAGATAGACTGGCCAGTCCGGGATGCCATCGCGTCCTGTCTGCTCGGCATAGCGGGCCAGAACTTCTTCCTCTGTCATCAGCCCCTCTGCCTTTAGGTCGATCCCGACAACGCCGCTCATGTCATGTGGCTGGCGGAATGGCAGACAGAAGTAGGACAGATCGCTCAGTGGGTGACCGATCGTGGCAAGCTCCCAATCCAGGACCGCGGTGGTCTTAGGCACGCTCGGGTGAGTGATCGTATTCCCAGGCCTAAAGTCGCCATGGACGATCGAGGTTTCGTCTTTGTGTTCAGCCTCATTCAGCACCCAGTCCCGGAGGAAATCGAAGGTTGAGTAGTCGAAATCGGCAGGCAGTGCGGATTTGGCGGCCTCGTACTGCCCGGCCCAGCGCTGGGTCTGACGGGGAATATACCCATCTGGTCGTCCAAAACGCTCCAGACCGACGGCCACATGGTCGACCTTGTGCAGCGCCGCCAGTGAATCGATCAGCGAGCACATCAGAGGTCTGCGGTCTTCGCGGGCAACTGTGGCCAGATCAGGCGTCTTGACGATGCGGCCATCAACAAACTCCATGACGTAGAACTCAACGCCGATAACGTCCGGGTCCTCGCACAGGGCGATCATCTGGGGTACTGGCACATCCGATCCGGCCAATGCGTCCATAACTTTATACTCGCGGTCGACCTGATGCGCCTTGGGCAGCAACTTGCCCGGTGGCTTTTTGCGCATGATATATTGATGCCCTTTGGACGCGGTCAGCAAATAGGTCGGATTCGACATGCCGCCCTGGAACTGTTTGATAGCGAGGCCGCCCGCAGCCGCAGGAACATGCGGGACCAACCAATCGGTGAGCGCTTCGTGGTCGATCCTATGCTGTTCCAGCGGATCGACCAGTTCCGGTGCATCGCTCCTGATGTCCGCCGCGCCCATGGCCGATCCTCCCCACGCTTTCACTACTGCGCAGCATTGCGACACCAAATCCAAGATGGCCACCCCAAAGGCCGGGAAATCGCATTTCTGAGCGAGAGGTACGCCAATAGGTTGAGCGGCCCAAACACCGAAACGAGATGGACAGACTATCACTTAATCTGGTTCTTAGGCGAGCCAGCGGAGCGCTGGACTGGGTCAAATGGCGGTGGGGGCGCAATACTGAGGCTATGACTGTTGGCCAAAGATCAGCTCGCAGAGCAGTCAATAAGGGCGCTGAAATGCGTTTAGCGGACCACCGTCTTTGGTGGATCGTCCTCGGCCTCTCGCTTGGCCCCGCGGTCACGAACGGATTTGCGCGATTTGCCTATGGCCTGATCCTGCCGGCGATGCAGTCCGATCTTTCCTGGAACTTTACCGAAGCTGGGTGGATTAACACCGCTAATGCCATCGGATATTTGCTCGGGTCTGTGCTCGCTCTCGCAACGATCTCTCGACTGGGACCGCGACGCCTGTTCGTCTGGGGTATGGCCCTGACCACGCTGGCGCTCGCGTTTTCGGCACCGACCCGTGACCTCTGGTTGCTGAGCTGCTGGCGCATTCTGGCTGGCATTGGCGGTGCGCCCGTATTCATCGCTGGCGGTGCGATGGCGTCGGCATTGTTCGCAAATGATCGAAAGCGCAATGCACTCGCCATTGCGCTTTATTTCGGTGGCGGAGGCCTCGGCATGTTGCTGACAGGCGCGACCCTGCCTGTGTTCATCGACTGGTTCGGGAATGTTGGCTGGCCGATCGTCTGGCTGGCCCTCGGGGTCGGCAGTTACGTTGCATTTTCTGCATCATTTGCCGCTGCAGAGGCCGCACCAGAGCCTGAACAGCCAAGGGGTAGGAAAGACGGATTGCCGGTCGGGCGGATGATCCCTGCATTGACGACCTATTTTCTATTCGGTCTCGGCTACATCATCTATATAACCTTCCTTATCGCCTGGATGCAGCACCGGGGCGCAGGCACGTTGCTGGTCAGCGGGACTTGGGCACTGATGGGGATAGCCGTCATGGCATCGCCGTTTGTCTGGGCACCTGTGCTGGAGCGGTCTCAGGCGGGCGGTGCCCTGTCTTTAACGTCGCTGACCACGGGGGTCGGTATCCTTCTGCCCGTTATGGTTCCCGAGACCGCAGTGGTTTTGGCCTCGGCGGTTTTGGTCGGAGGTTCGTTTTTCATGGTACCGACCTCGGCCACGAACTTCTGTCGAAAAAATCTGCCAGCGTCGCAGTGGGGCCGGGCCGTGTCGCTGATGACAGTGATCTTCTCGATCGGGCAAATCATAGGTCCGGTCGGTGCTGGAGCGCTCGCCGATCTTATCGGTTCGACTGCGGTCAGCCTTGCGGCGGGCGGAATGACGCTGATAGTCGGCGCGCTGGTCGCATTGGTGCAGACATCTCTAGAGGCCGATAACTCGAGCTAGGCAGACTTCGAAGTTTTGAGCTGCTCCATGTAGCTTTGCAACTTCACTGCGGCAGGAAAGCCTGCCTCGCGTATGCGACTCAAGATCGCTTTCTTTGACGCGTCCTCTTTGTCGACCTGCGATGTCAGCTTCGAAAAACCATCCAGACGGTTTTCTTTCAGCCAGTCACGTAGTTCCTCGTCTTGGCCCCAGTTGTACTGGTTCAGCATGAAGGCTGAGGTGAACCGGATGAAATCGGTATCGTGGTTCGGCAGGGGCACGACACCGCACAGGCGGTTCTTCTCTGCCTCGCTATCGCGGGTCGCCTCGACATGCGCGATGAAGGCCGCAGAAAAGATCGGCTGATAACTGCGGACCATCTGGGGCGTGATCAGATCGCCCTCGAAAATCGGCTTGATCTCTTCATTTTCGATCGCCGATGCAGAGCAATTGACGTGGACGGTCCCGGGTGTGGTCGGCATCTCCCCCTGCTCCAGAACGATCCGGTCACTTTCAATCGCGGTTACGCGTCCCATGCGCACAACGTTCTTGATCCGCCTCAGTTCTGCCAGCTCCGCCTTTGAGATGGTCGCGCCATGGAACATCTTCGGGCGCACAGTGGTGTCGATGCGCAGAAAATAGCCGCAGGCCTCCAGGCGGTCGAACATATCCTCGATCGATGTCGAGGCGGTTATCGCTTCGAATTGGTTGGCAACCGCCCCGAGGGACTTTTCAAAGAAATCCATACTGGGCTGTGCGTTGGCACGGTCCAGCAACCAGCCGTCGCGCGGCATGATCCAACGGACGTCATCGGGTTCCACGCCCATTTCAAGCAGCCAGAGACAGGCATCGATGCCGGTCTTGCCGCCACCGATCACGGTGAAGCCGTCTCGGGCTGTCGCTACATCCGGCAGATCGTTCAAGGGGATCACCGTTGCCCCATTGATCGTGAAATTGGGCGTGTGTCGTGACGGGATTGAAGTCTTCAGCCACGTCGCATCAACGACTTTTTTTGCGGTCACCTCTGTCACAGCGCCGGTGAGGCGGTTCTGGAAGCGGCCCTCGCCCAGCCAATCGGACATTGGGAACCACCTGACGCGCCCGCTCGGAAGGAACGTCTGGCGCATGACCTGATCGAAATACGCCGTGACCTCGGCCCCGCTGGCCAGATCGGCCATCCCCTTGTTCAGCCCGACTTGATCGCGAAGGCCATTCGAGAGTTCTTTCGAGGACACGCCGTAGAACTGGCTGGGTTGATGCAGCGTGACGAAAGGATAGGCGTCATTCCAGTGTCCTCCTGGTTTGGCGCGAGAGTCGATCAGGATGATATCAGCATCGGTTTCATGGAGCATCACATCGGCAAAGGCCATGCCGACCGCACCGGCCCCGGCAATCAAGTAGTCGGTCTGGAGCGTAGTGTTTTCGATGCCTCTACCCGTTTCCATGCCTCTGCCCTTTTCGATGGCGTTGCCCGATTTCCTAGATCAGATTGCCTGAACACTGATCATGTCATGTCGTTAAATGATAGCCTTGACCAAACGGAAGGCGATCGATGCACCGCTACGGTGCGGTCTGCCAACCTATGGCTTCCACCAACCTCGTTACTTTGCCTGAAGGGCGGCTTTGAGCGCATCGATCAGTCGTGCCTTCGGGGTTCGCGGCCGCGCCGCAAGCACTACGCGACGAACGGCTTGTGGATTGCCGAATGGCGTCTGCACCACGGCATCGCCGACCGAGGTTGCCGGAACAATCGCGACCCCCAACCCGTGGCGGACCAGAGCTTCGATCGCTTCCAGGCTGTCGATCTCCATCGGTGCGTTGACCCGGATGCCGCGGTCCAGCAGGCGGCGTTCGATCTGCTGTCCGGCCCATGTCTTACGACTGAACCAGATGAAAGGATGATCGTGCAAGAGATCGGTATCGCGGGCGGGACCGGTGCCCGGAGGGGCGATGACAACCAGCGGCTCGTCAGCAACCGGGTTAAGTTCCAAATCCTCCGGTGGAAGATCAGGCGCTGTCACAAGTGCGGCGTCCAAATCGCTGTTGCGAACAGCCTGCGCCAGCTCGCCAGAGAGGCCTGTCCGTATTTCGAGCCGCAGGTCAGGATGCGCGGCGCGCAGGCGCGCCAACGCAGGGGCCGCTAATGCCGCCATGCTCGACGGCACAATGCCGACTGACAATTGTCCGGCAACGGCGCCGCCACGGCCAAGTGCTTCGATATCTTCGAGGACACGCTTCAGACGGCGGGCCTGTTCGGCCATGGCCTCGCCGTCCGGTGTCAGAACTGGTGGGCGTTGAACACGGTCGACCAGCAGCACGCCGACCTCTTCTTCAAGTGCTTTGATGTGAAGACTGACGGCCGAATGCGATCTGCCAATCGCAGCCCCGGCCGCAGAGAACGATCCGCGTTCAGAAATCGCCACCAAGGTTGCGAGGTGTTTGGGATTGAGCATGTTAGTATCTCTCACACTATTGGTGAGAATTACGCATTTCTCTTTCAACTTTCAAACAGCTAGAGTGTTCACGAAACCGTGAAACGAGTTGGCCGACGCGAAACGAATAGCCGACCAGGAAGGACACCGCTGATGTATGCCCTGAATGCCGAACAACTGGACCTGCAATCCCGCGCTCGTGCGCTTGCGGACGGTCCGATCGCTGACCGCGCGGCAGAGGTGGACCGCACCGAGCAATATCCGTGGGATAACGTCGAATTGCTCGTCGAGCATGGCTTTGTCGGCATGACAATTCCGGAGGAATACGGTGGCCAAGGTCGCGACTGGCTGGATACGGCGATCGTGGTGGAGCAGTTCGCCCGTACCTGTGCCGTCACCGCGCGGATCATTGTCGAAACCAACATGGGCGGCGTCTCGGCCATCATGGCCTATGGGACAGAGGACCAGAAGAAGATGGCGGCAGCGCTGGTGCTGGAGGGTGACAAACCCGCCATCTGCATCACCGAACCCGAGGCTGGGTCAGCGGCCACAGAGATGACCACGACGGCGCGCCGCACCGAGGGCGGCTGGATCCTGAACGGCATGAAGCACTGGATCACCGGTGGCGGGGTGTCCCGGCTACATCTGATCTTTGCCCGGATGATTGATGGCAGAAACGATCTGGGCATCGGCGGTTTTCTGGCGATCCGTGACGAGACGAAGGGTCTTCGCATTGGCGAGCGGGAGCTGACAATGGGCCTCCGCGGGATTCCGGAGGCGCAGGTGTTCTTCGAGGACATGTTTGTGCCGGATGACATGGTCGTTGCCGCTGGGGCGCCGGGGCGTGGTTTCAGCAAGCTGATGACTGCATACAACTCCCAGCGTGTCGGGGCCGCAACCGTTGCGTTGGGCGTGGCCACCGGTGCTTACGAGTTGGCCGTTGATTACGTTCAGGAACGCGAACAGTTTGGTCGACCCATTGCCGAATTCCAGGGCCTGCAATGGATGCTGGCCGACATGCAGATTGGCTTGGCCGCATCGCAGGCCCTTATCTGGAAGGCTGCGGCCTCTGGCACTAGCGGTTTCCCGGACATGGCGTTGGCTGCGCAGGCCAAGGTGCTGGCGGCTGAAACGGCCGTGAAGGTGTCGAATGACGCGCTGCAGTTGCACGGTGCCACCGGTTACTCCCGCGCCCGCGCGGTCGAGCGCATGGTCCGTGACGCCAGAATGTTCACCATCGGCGGCGGTACAGCGCAGGTACTGCGCACCCAGGTTGCATCTGCGATCCTGGACCGAAAGTTGCCGCAGACCCGCGACGGCTTCATGAGTGCGCCGCGGGCCACGTCGGTGGCAGCAGAGTAGGATCTGCAGCTTGATACTGTCTGCGGCAGCCAAAGATCGGGCAAAGCCGTGACGGTAATTTGGTGGATCTAAACTGCATCGTTGGGTACGTCCCGCCCGGGCGGGTGGGACTGACTTCTCATCGCTTTACTCAGCGGCGATTGCGATTTCAGCGGTTGCGCGGGTCTTCGTGAAGTGCTCGACCGCTGCTCCAACGCCTGAGCCGGCTTCAAACGGAATTCCGGCATCGCGCATCGCAAGTTCGGCACCGCCGAGGGCCTGCAAAACCATTATCTCGTTCAGCCAGCCTAGGTGGCCGATCCGGAATACCTTGCCTGCAACCTTGGACAGGCCGGCACCGAGCGAGAGATCGTAACGGTGATATGCGGTCTTGATCACGTCGTTGGCGTTGATTCCTTCGGGTACGAGAATGGCTGTGACGGTATCGGAATGCCAAATCGGGTCGACGGCGCAAGTTTTCAGACCCCACGCCTCGACCGCCGCGCGAACGCCGCTGGCCAAGCGGTTATGACGGGCGAACACATTCTCCAGACCCTCGTCCAGAAGCATGTCGACCGAGGTGCGCAGGCCGCGCAAAAGCGTGGCAGCAGGCGTATAGGGGAAGTAGCCCTGTGCGTTTGTCTTTGCCATGTCCTGATAGTCGAAGAAGCACTTCGGCATCGTAGACGTTTTGGTCGCGTCCATGGCTTTCTGGCTGACCCCAACGATCGCCAGACCGGTGGGTAGCATGAAACCCTTCTGGCTGCCTGACACGGCAACATCGACACCCCAGTCGTCCATGCGGAAGTCGATCGATGCGATCGAGCTGACACCGTCTACGAACAACAGGGCTGGGTGGTTGTGGGCGTCGAGGATCTTGCGTACGCCTGCGACGTCGGAGGTCACGCCGGTCGCAGTTTCGTTCTGGCAGACCAGAACCGCCTTGATAGTGTGGTCTTTGTCGGCGGCAATCTCCGCTTCATAAGCATCAAGCGGCACGCCCTGTCCCCAAGGCACGTCCAGCGCCGTCACGTCCAGACCAAACTTCTGACAGAGATCGACCCAAAGCCAAGAGAATTGCCCAAAGACCGAGGCCAGCACCCGGTCACCGGGGTTCAACGTGTTGGCGATCGCCGACTCCCAACCTCCTGTGCCGGATCCCGGGAAGATAAAGACGTGCCCATCCCTTGTCTGAAAAACCTTCTTGAGGTCTTCGAACAGCGGCTTCGTAAACTCGGGAAAATCGGGGGCGCGATGATCTTCGAGCGCGACGTCCATCGACTGCCTGATCTGAAACGGCATGTTGGTAGGGCCTGGGACGGCAAGACCTTTGTAACCGGGCATGGGGTTTCCTCCTTTACGATATAGAATTGGTGGGTGGCTGAGGCGCGTCAGCAAGCGCCGCAGAGTTTCTGGTTAGGCAGCGCTGCGGTCGTCTGCTGCTGCGATCAGGGCCTCTTCATTGCGGAGCAACCGCGCGTTGACGACGCGGACCAATGCATCTGCAGCCGGGTGGCGCATGCCGACCTGCTCGCCAATCAACTGCACCAGCCGATCGACACGCTCGATTGTAGTTGCACCCGAGCCGACGGCCCGGGCTGCAGAGGACGGCTTGGTCAATGTGGCAGCGGCGGTGGCATATTTCTGGAACGGGACCTGATCCTCGGGCGCTGCGCCCAGCTTTGCCGTCAACATGTTGACGAAGGTATAAACGGACCGGGCGATCTCGATTTCGTCGTTCACGGCCTCGGCGATGGGGCGCTGGCCGCCAAGGGTCAGGCAGCGGTAATTGCCTGCCAGCAGCATTGCCCATTTGGCCATCGGGACAAACAGCGAGTCATGGACGCGCAGTTTCACCGGCACTTCATGGCCGTCCAGCCGCACTGCATCGATATCGCGGGCCAGATCGGCCAGCAGTCGAGTGTGCGCTGGATCGGCAAATGGCGCCGCCTTGAAGTTGGTGGCCAGGCCGACATGTAGAATGTTGTTTGCTTCACCTTGTGGGCGGAAGGCCTGAGGATCAGGCGAACAGAGGGACATCAGCCCTGGCTGGAAGCGATCCCATAGGCTGGCGTCGGTATAGGCTGGCTCCAGAGCCACGGTATCGAGTGCGATAGAACCGAGTTCTGCGATCCGCGTCAGATAGGGCAGCGGCGGCATGTTCATGATCGAGAGACACGGCACTTCCGCTTCGGCTATACGGCGCATCAGGACCCGGATTTCCGGCGCTGAATATTGCGGCTCTTGCATCGCAAGAACGACAAGATCGAAGTCTGCCGGATCGACCGCCTGCGGCGTCACTGCATCCAGTTTTCCGGGATGGTCGGCCGAACGAATGGATCGTGGAGAGCCTTCTCCCTTCAGCGTGATCCGAACCTCGGCGCCCTCGGCGTTGATCAGCGAGGCAGTCCTGTCGCGGCACACCAAAGTTGCGTGGTGACCCGCCATCAACAGCTTGGTGCCCAGAAGGGAGCCGTATGATGCACCCAGTATCAGAACTTTGCGCGCCATCGGTGAAGTCCTTTCCTTGCTCAATCGGGGAATCACTCTCCCGACTTGGATGAAGGCCTTCTATCCATGGGCTTTCCTTGCCTCACGCAATAACGGGTCTATGTGTAAATTGTAGACACCACAGATTGCTAATCTGTAATGTTGTAAACATCGGGATGAAGCCGTGCAGAAAACGTTTGTCGGTCCTCAGCTACGCCAGCTCCGTCGGCGCAGCAAACATACCCAGGCCGAGATGGCCCGAGCACTGGGGCTAAGCGCCTCTTACGTCAATCTGCTGGAGAATAACCAGCGGAGCCTGTCTGTGCAGGTCCTGATGGCGATCTCTGACACTTATCAGGTCGATTGGCGCGATCTTGTAAATGATGAAAGCTCGAACCTTTTGGCCGATCTGCGCAATGCAGTGCAGGACCCAAGCTTTGATGGTGACCGGCCAGACTTGCAGGAATTGAGAGCGGCCATCGACCATGCCCCGCGGCTGGCAGAGACGTTCCTGAAGTTGTACCGCAGCCATCGATCAGCACTGCAACGCATCATGCGGCAGGGCAGCGAACGCATGCCGGACGCTCTGACTACGACCTCGCCCGAGGCGATCATCCACGACTTCTTCCGGGACCATGCAAACCACTTTCCGACCTTGGAAGCAGCCGCTGAAGCTCTGCATGCTGAGGCCCCTTGTGCGACAGATGATGTCTATTCGATATTGAAGGCGCGGCTTGAGCGAGCGCACGGGATAACGATTGTCACGCGATCGGTCGAAGACATGCAGGACGCACTGCGTATTCACGATGTGGGGCAGAAGGTCGTTAACCTATCGGAGGCTCTTGACCATCAGAACAGGGTCTTCCAATTGGCGCACGTCCTTTGCCTTGTGGAATTTCAAGGCGTTTTGGACGAGTTGACTGCGAGCAGTGGGATCTCCGCTCTGTCCGGCATCGCCCGCTGTCAGGTCGAGCTAGCGAACTACTTCGCAGCCGCGTACCTAATGCCCTACGATCGGATACTAGAGACTGCCAGGCGGACCAAATACGATGTCGATCGGATCGCGGCAGCCTTCGGGGTTTCTTTTGAACAGGTCTGCCACCGTTTGACGACGCTACAGCGCGATGGTGCCCGTGGTGTACCCTTTTTCTTCCTGCGCGTTGACAAGGCAGGCAATGTGACCAAACGGTTCAATGCCACCTCGTTCCATCTTGCTGAATACGGTGGCGCCTGCCCCGTCTGGAACATCCACACAAGTTTCCGAAATCCCGGCGTGATCCAGCCGCAGTTCGTTGAACTTCCAGAAGGCGAGCGGTTTTTTACGATCAGCCGGACGACCGATCGGCCGGTTTTTAGTCGCGATACGCAAGACCGTCGCCTTGCGCTCGCGCTGGGGTGCGAATTTCAGTATGCAGATCGAATTGGATATGCAGAACCGTTCAACCTGGGAGATGAGGGCCTGTTCAGTCCAATCGGGATCAACTGCCACCTATGCCCGCGCCAGGCTTGTTCGCAGCGGGCACACCAACCACTTTTCGTGGAATTGCCGATCGACCCAACCCGACGAGGCAACACGCGTTACGAGAGTTAGGACAGGGCGCTACGAAACGGTGCTCAGAACGAAAAAGGCGACTGTCGAAATCAGAGCAGACAGTGTCGAACCCCATGCGACGTCTACGAATGCCATTCTCATCGTCCAGCCTTTAATAGTGGCCAGATTTGTCGTCTCGTAGGTGCCATAAGCGATTATGCCCAGCAGCGCGCCATGGACTGCAGCGGTCGTCCATGCCTCAGCCTCGACCGCGGGAATGACGGCAAAGTACAAAAGACCAGCCTGATAGAGCACGAAGAAGGCCAGAGCTGCACCCATATGGGGGTCGGGCAGCATAATGCTGCCTATGCTGCGCTCAAAAATCGGACGCATCACCGTTTTGATCCAGATCAGATCAATCAGGATGAATAGAACCAGCGCAGCAACATAGCTGATCAGATATTCCATTTGTCTCCCTTTCGGCTACGGCCAAGCGCTTTGATGACAACGTGCCATCACACGAACCTCAAGACTTACGTAAGCCAATCGCGATTGGATCAGTCTTCGGTTCACTTATCGGGACGGGCGCGCGCTCCAAGCGTCGTCGAGAGCTGGATGAAAATTGATTTGCACGCGCTTTGCGACTGGAGCAAGTGTTTCGTGACTGTGACGGCGCGGATCATCCTTTGAGGCTCTAGAACATAGAGAGCGACAGCGTGCGAACATCAGCAGCAGTGTCACGACGTTCGCCTGCCGACGATCTTAGCAAATGACCACAGCCGGACGGTTGACAGAACTGCCTTGCGACTTCGCTGCAGTTCCGGAGCCCTACCAGCTCACTACGGCCACCAGGGCGCACCGTTCACCGGAAACGGATTCGCCCTAATTGGCCCCATCCTGCTTTGCCAGGCTGTCGCGCAACGCATCCCCGGCCAGGTTGATGGCCAGAACACAGGTCACCACAGCCAGTCCGGGCCAGATCATCTGCAGCGGAGTTGACCGCATGTGGATCCGGGCGTCGAGCAGCATCGTACCCCATTCGGCCGTCGGGGGTTGGACGCCGAAACCCAGAAACCCGAGCGCCGAAATACCAAGGATCGCGCGGGCGAACATGCCGGTCCAAACCACCGTCAGTGACGGTAACAGCGCAGGAAGGTAATGCCATCTCGCAATCGATAGTGGTGACAGTCCAGCCAGCCGCGCCTGAACGACGTAGCCGCGCGTCTGCAATGACAAACCGACACCGCGCGCGACTCGGGCATAGCGCATCCAACCGGTGACGCCGAGCGCCAGGATCAGACTGCCGATGCCGCCGCCCAGGATTCCGGCGATCACAACAGCTGCCACCAGTTCTGGGAAGGCCAGAAACGAGTCCGTCGTCCGCATGACGACCCAATCTGCAAGCTTGCCGCCCAACGCGGCAACAAGCCCGACGGATGTTCCGACCACGAGGCCGATTAACGAGATCACGAACGCCAGACCCAGCGACCATCTCGCGCCGTGAAGGATGCGTGACAGGATATCGCGCCCCAGTGCATCTGTACCAAGGAACCAGTCCCCGCCGGGTGGGCTCAACCTTTCGGGAATATTGATCGCGATCGGATCATGCGGCGCCAGCGCAGGTCCGCCAACTGCAACCAAGATGAAGATGGCGATCAGC
>JBCCMP010000031.1:0-20346 GCA_039026295.1 Pseudomonadota bacterium
ACGGAATGTCCGGACAGATCAGCGAGGAGCGTCGTCAAAGCCTGCGGGAGACGGCGGAGAAGGCGTCGCGGCTTTCTGAATTGCAGCGTTCGGCCTATACGTCGAACACACTGCTGAAATTCTCGGCCGCCGAACAGAACTATCGCGAGACGCTGACACTCGCCCGTCAGTTATTCCCGACTGATCCGGCCCGCGCGTCCAGCCTTCGTCTGCACCTGGCCCTGAACAAGAGCAATCTGGGGCAGTACGAACAGGCAGAAAACCTGTTCACCCGCTCGCGTGACATCGTTGTCGAGCTTGGTGCGCCGTCCGAGCAGGCCAAACCTGACCTGTTTTATTCGCAGCACAAGATGAACCTGAAGCAGTACGCCGATGCGGAGCGGATTGCGCGCGACTCGGTGCGCAGGCTGGATCAGTTGATTCCCAAGGCCGATGCAACGGGCGAAGGCGAGCGTCTGGATCAGTTGTCATTCATCAAGGGAGATGACGGTGCGCTTCTGATCAGTCAGGAGCGGGCCAATGTCGTGAACGCGCGGATCACCCGCGACACCGGGATCGATGACAACGCGGTTCGTCTGACGGACAGACAGCGCCTTCAATTGCAGCGGGTTCAGGCCCGGTATGTGGTCGCGCGGGCGATGCGCTCTCAAGGTAAGCCCGAGAGTGAAGTGCAGTCCTTGATCGCCCAGAGCGAGCGTGATCTGAACGGTATTCCCGAGGTGTTCGGCCGTTGGCTTCGCGCCGAGATCGCGTCGATCCAGGCTGACGCCAAACAGGCGAGCGGTGACAGTGCCGGTGCGATTGCCGATCTGGACCGCGCCATTGATCTGCTGCGCAAGTTCGAGATCGACTCGCGCCCCGAAGCACTCCTGCTGTTCAAGAAGGGTGAGATCCTGATCCTGGCCAAGCGCGGCCGTGAAGGCACGGCGGCCTATCGCAAGGCGCTGGAAATCCTGCGCAATGACGAGCAGGGCCTGGAGATGGAGCAGGCTCAGACAATTATCGACCGTCTGCTGGAAGATGTGCAGGCTGGCGACATTGATGCCCAGCAACAGCTGTTCCAGGTGATGCAGAAGGTGCGGTCATCAGCGACGGCGCAGACCGTGTCGCAGTTGTCGGCCCGTCTGTCTTCGGGCGCAGGCGATCGCGCGTCGGCCATCCGCGAAATCCAGGATCTGGAACGGGAATCGAACGTTTTGGCTGCGCGTTTCGACCGGCTGGAAGCGGACCCGGATGCTGACTTCCATTACAAGCGCGTCACGGAAGCGAAGCTGGACGAAGTTCGCGGCAAGCTGGCGAACCAGCGGGAACTGCTGCGCAGCGTTGCACCCAACTACGAGCAGTTGGTGGATTCGACGGTGACGCTGGAAGCGGCTCAGGCCGCTTTGAAGGATGGCGAGGTGATGGTCGCGATCCAGCTTGGCGCTGACAGCACGCTTGTTGCCGCGATCACAAATCTGAGCTTCGATGCCTACACGGTCGCGATGAATGTCGAGACGGCCGAGGAAGAGGTCAAAACGCTGCGTGCGCCGATCGATGGTGAGTTCATCCAGCGCTTTGATCTGGAACGGTCCCACAAGTTGTTCCGGGAGTTCTTCGGCCCCGTGTCGACCAAGATTCTGGATGCGGAGCACGTGATCGTCGTGCCGTCGGGTCCCCTGCTGTCACTGCCGTTCAACACGCTGGTGACAGAGGCCTACGACGAAGAGATCAAGATCGTCGACAGCGCCTATTTCGACTATTCCGAGGTCAAGTGGCTGGGTGCGCAGGTCGGCTTGACGACGGCCGTTTCGATCTCGTCGTTCTTCCTTGGCCGCCAGGTCCCTGAATCGGATGCCCCGCGGGCCTTCCGCGGATTTGGCGACTTCAAGCAGTTCGGCCAGGATCAGGTGGTTGTTGACCGGATTGCGCAGAACCGTGGTTTGCCCGATACCTGCAAAACTTCGATCCAGGCTTTGGGCCTGCTGTCTGAGCTTGGCGGCACGAAGCAGGAACTGGAAAAAGTGCAGGCGGCGCTTGGAATTCCTGATCAGGACGTCGTTCTGGGGAACTCCTTCACCGACGGTGCGATCAAGGATATGCGTTTGAGCGAATTCCGTGTCCTGCACTTCGCAACGCACGGGCTGCTGGCGCAGGATCCTGAGTGCCTGCCGGAGCCGGGTCTGATCACGTCGCTGGGCGATGGTGGAGACTCTCTGCTGGAAGCATCCGAGATCGTCGATTTGAACCTCAATGCCGAGCTTGTGGTCATGTCGGCTTGCGACACCTCTGGCGGTGCCGGTGCGGCTTCAGCTTCTCGGACCGGGTTCCGGGATCTGGGCGGCGGTTATGCAGCAGGTGGTGAGAGCCTGAGCGGTCTGGCGCGGAGCTTCTTCTTTGCAGGTGCGCGAAATGTGTTGTCGACGTTCTGGTCGGTGGACGACTTCGCCACGCAGGAACTGATGACAGGGTTCTATGGCGCAGTGGCAGAGGACAACGACATCAGCATCGCTGAGGCCATGCGCAAAAGCCAGGCGGACCGGATCGAAGGTGGGGAGCTTTCGCATCCGTTCTTCTGGGCGCCTTTCGCAACCATCGGTGACGGTGCACGGAAGTTGCGGCTTGGCAAAGAGAAGGCACCCGCGCCGACGGTTGCCGCGCCTCAGGCGACTGAGGAAACAGAAGAAGTAGACGACGGCGCCTGAGACCGGCGCCAGCCAGAGTGGGGAGCGATGGCTGACATAGACTTTTCCACGATCACTGACCCGATCAGTGACGACCAGCCGTGCGGGCCGGATCTGGACATGGAGTTCGACATGGACTTCATGAACTTCACGGCTGAGATTGATGGGCTGATACCCACGCGATACTTCAGTTTCGAGCCGGACACGATGCCGTTCTCGAAGTTTTATGACCAGATCTCTGAGTTCCTTGAGCAGACGCGGGATCTGCGCATTCTGGTGCCGCTCGCCAAGCTGAAAATCCTTGAGGGCGACCTGCAGGGCTTCGTGGACACGCTCGATGCGATCGCCCGGCTTCTGAAAGAGCACTGGGAGCATCTACACCCGCAGCCGGTCGATTTTCTGGAAATGAGCATGGGGCAATTGTCGACCTTGGACGACATGCCAAACTCGGTGTTGCCGTTCCAGCATGCCAATCTTTTCCGCACACGCCGTGCCGGCGCGCTTACGCTGCGAAAGTGGCAGGTCGCGAAAGGCGAGGTCAACGCGCGCGAAGACGAAGAAAAGATCGATGCCAGCCTGATCAGCGGCGAGATCACCGACGCGTCCGACGACGACATCGATCCGCTGATGGAGAAGATCAACAAGGGCCGCGAGGCCCTTGCAGCGATCCGCGCCACCTGTATCGAGGAGGCGGGTTTCGATCAGGCACCGATCTTCGAGAAGCTGCCAGAGGCGTTCGATGCCGTCGTGCAGATGATCGACGGCGCGCGCGGTGGTGGCGAGGTTGCCGTCGAAGCGGATGCAGATTCCGACACAGACGGTGCAGCACCGCTTACTACCGGCGGCACCGCGACGATCCAGTTGCCGACGGGTGACGTTCAGACCCGTGAGGATGCCATCGAAGCGATGCATCAGACGGCAAGGTATTTCGCGCTGAACGAACCGTCGAGCCCGGCGGCGTTGTTGCTGCGTGAGGCGCAGGGGGCGGCATCAAAAAGCTTCAACGAGCTTTTGAACGATCTTCTGCCCGACAATGCCAGCTATGCGACGATTACCCTGGGCGATGTGACGTCCTTCCGCGTCATGCTCGGCAGTCTGGAGCAGCGGAACCCGTTGCCCGATTACGAGAGTGACAGCGACGTCGTCGAGGACTCTTCCTGGGAAGACATCGGCCTCGATGACGGGCCCACCGACAATGATACCCCGGCCGAAGATGCCGAAGGTCCCGATTCTAGCAATGATGAACCGACAGAGGAAGCGCACGACGCGGCAGATGAGTCCGGTGCCGAGGACGCGTCTGCCGAAGAAGAACCCGCTGCCGAGGCGGATGAGGCCGAAGCGGATGAGGCCGATGCGGATGACGGCGCGGACGAAGACGCTGAACCGGAGCCCGAGCCGGAGAGTAACGCGGACTTCGAAGACTGGGGAGCCGACCCGCAGCCGGAGCCGGAACCGGAACCGGAGCCGCAGCCGGAACCGCAAACAGAGGTCGCTGCCGAAGGCGAGACCGAGGTTGCGTCCCGGTTTGTGGTGAACAGCCGACCGGAGGCCGTGGCGATGATGGAGAAGGTTCTCGCCTATTACCGCATTGCAGAACCATCAAGCCCGGTTCCGTTGATCCTGCAGCGTGCGATTGATCTGACCGGGAAGAGCTTCATGGAACTGCTGGATCGTGTACTGCCTGCAGGCAGCCTCACCCCTGACGAATAAAATTCAACTGACAGCTGAAAAAATGGACGATTTGCTTTGGGAAAGTGTGAGTTTTGTCGCTTGCAACGATTCGCCATGACAGGCAAACTAGGTCTTGTTGCCCGCCCATTCGTTCAAGCGACTAACTAGAGGGAGATTGTGATGGCTGACACAGGTCAGAAGTTCATCCGACGGAATCGGATGCCGCGCGTTCACATCGCATATGACGATCCATACAACGCGGATAAGAAGATCGAGATTCCGTTCGTGACCGGCGTCATGGCCGATCTTTCCGGGAACGATCCCGGCGTCGAGAACGAAGACGTGGCCGAGCGCGAATTCCTTGAATTCGACATGGACAACTTCGACGAACGCATGTCGAAGATCGAGCCCGGGCTGGCATTCTCTGTCGATAACAAGATTGGCGGCGAAGACACGGGCGAGAAGATTTCGGTTAACCTGCGTTTCAAGAAGATGGCTGATTTCGAGCCGACGGCAGTCGCCCGTCAGGTCGAGCCCGTAGCCAAGCTTCTGGAAGCGCGTGAGGCCTTGTCGAACCTGACCCGCTACATGGACGGCAAGGTCGACGCAGAGGACAAGCTGAAGCAGCTGTTGGGCGATCCTGAGCTGATGAAAGCCCTGAAGGACAAGCATGACGCCGCGCAAGCATCAGCTGGCGACGGCGGCGACGAGTAATTTCGGACAAGGGGGTTCGATATGAGCACAGAAGCTGAAGCTGCAGGTGGTGAAGGCGCCACGGAGACGGTAACTCCGGATGAGTTTTCCGATCTTCTGAAACAGAGCTTTAAGCCACGCACCGAGCGGGCCGCGAGCGATGTGGAGAACGCGATCGGGATCGTCGTCACGGAAGCGCTGGCAGATGCCAACGTCATCAAGGGCGACGTGCTGGACACGATCGAAGAAATGATTGCCCGGCTGGACGAGAAGCTCTCTGACCAGATGAACGCGATCATGCACAGTGAAGCTTTCCAGCAGTTGGAAAGTTCCTGGCGCGGTCTGCACCACTTCGTGATGGGGTCGGAGACCGACACCACGCTGAAGATCCGGGTCATGAACGTCTCGAAGAACGAGTTGTTCCGGACACTGAAATCCTATCCGGGTCAGCGCTGGGATCAGTCGCCGATCTTCAAGAAGATGTACGAGCAGGAGTTCGGACAGCTGGGTGGGGAGCCCTACGGCCAGATGATCATGGACTACTACTTTGATCACTCGCCGATGGACGTGCAGTTGCTGCGCGACATGTCAAAGGTCGCCGGTGCATGCCACGCACCGATGTTCACCGGGACGTCGCCGAAGCTGCTGGGAATGGATGATTTCGCTGAAATCAACAATCCACGCGATCTCAGCAAGATCTTCGACACGCCAGAATACGCGGCCTGGAAGACACTACGCGACAACCCGGACAGCCGCTATATCGGTCTGACAATGCCACGGACGCTGTCTCGCGTGCCTTACGGTGCCAAGTCAGAGCCGGTGGAAGAGTTCGGCTTCGAGGAAGAAGTCGATGCACATGACGGCGCAAAGTACTCCTGGATCAATGCCGCTTACTCGATGGGCGTAAACGTCAACCGTGCGTTCAAAGAGTACGGCTGGTGCACCCGGATCCGCGGTGTGACATCCGGCGGTGAAGTGGAAAATCTTCCGCTTCACACCTTCAAGACCGACGATGGCGGCGTGGACATGAAGTGCCCCACCGAGGTTGCGATCCCGGACCGTCGTGAAGCGGAACTTGCCAAGTCAGGCCTGATCCCGCTGATCCACCGCAAGAACACCGACAAGGCGGCGTTCATCGGCGCGCAGTCGCTCTACAAGCCGAAGACTTTCGAAGGCCCGCAGGGCGTCGATGCGACGGCTGCCGACAACTTGTCGGCGCGGCTGCCGTACATGTTCGCGACCTGCCGCTTCGCGCACTATCTGAAGTGCATGGTCCGCGACTCGGTTGGATCGTTCAAAGAGAAGGCCCAGCTGCAGAACTGGTTGCAGGGCTGGATCATGAACTACGTCGACGCCAACCCCGAGATTTCGAACGAGGAAACCAAGGCACGCAAGCCGCTGGCGTCCGCAGAGGTTCGAATCAAGGAAGACGAGGAAAACCCGGGATATTATTATGCCCAGTTCTTCCTTCGTCCGCATTATCAGCTTGAAGGTGTCGATGTTGGCCTCAGCCTCGTGTCGCGTATGCCGCAGGATGGTGGCTAAGACTTTCCGTGGCCGGAGAAATCCGGCCACGACCCGAAATTAATTTGGGCGTGTAGCGTTTGTTACTGATCGGCCCGATCACACAGCTAAACTCACAGCACTCAACAGGCCTATTTTAAGCCTAGTAAGACTGACCCTGAACCCAATGGAGGAAAAATTATGAAACCCAGTATGTTCCTGAAGCTGGACGGCATCGATGGTGAATCCGAAGACGCCGAGCACAAGAATGAAATCGACATCCTGTCCTGGTCATGGGGCATGAGCCAGTCGGCCAACACCCACATGGGCGGTGGCGGCGGCGTTGCCCTGGCCTCTGTGCAGGATCTTTCGGCCACCAAGTGGGTCGACAAGTCCTCGCCGATCATCCAGGGCGTCTGCCTCGAAGGTAAGCACCTGAAAGACGCGGTTCTGGTCTGCCACAAGGCTGGCGACGACGGCAAGGCGCTGAAGTACCTGACGATCAAGATGCATGACGTCATCGTCTCCAGTTACTCGACCGGTGGATCGGGCGCTGAAGGCCGTCTGACCGAAAACTTCTCGCTGAACTTCTCGAAGGTCGAATTCGAGTATGTGAAGCAGTCGAAGACGGGTGGCGCGGACGCCAAGCCGAAGCTGCAGTGGGACATCAAGCAGGGCAAAGGCTCCGCTGGCTAATTAGCCCACGACGACCAAGGGGGAGGGGCCGTCAATGTCGAATGCTCTCGAATCACTTAAAGAGGGCGATCTCGACACGGCCCTTTCCCAGGCAAAGGGAGCTGTGCGCGACAATCCGGGTGACCCGGAGGCTCGCGCGCAGCTCTTTCAGTTTTTCTGTCTGAACGGCGAAATTGACCGCGCGGATGCGCAGCTGGAAGCGTTGATGACGTCGTCTCAGCAGCAATCGCCGATCTGGGCACAGTTCAAGATTCTGATGTCGCTGGAGAAGCAGCGCATCGAACTTCACGAAACGGCGACCGCGCCGGCCATCGTCGGCGATCCGGAAGACTGGATGGCCGGGTTTGCCAGCGCCTTTGAGAAGCACATGTCCGGCGACGTTGCGGGCGGTGCCAAACTGCGTGACGAAGCGCTCGGCGATGCGCCTGCCGCGGCTGGATCCTGCGGCGACATCGATTTCGAATGGCTGATGGATGGCGACGGCCGTTATGGCCCGATGCTGGAGGCATTTCTGCCGACCGAGGGCGACTACTGCTGGGTGCCCTTCACGGCGCTCACCTCGGTAAGGGTGGAAAAGCCCAGCCAGATCAACCACTTCGTTTGGGCACCGGCGCACTTCACATGGAAAGACGGCCGGGTGTTGCACGGGTACATTCCGACCCGGTATATCGGATCTCACGCGACCGGGACCCCCGCGCACGCGCTCGCGCGCGGAACCGACTGGGTCGATGCCGGTTCAGACGTGTTTACCGGGCAAGGTCAACGGACCTTGATGAGCGCGGACGAAGACTTCCCGATTCTTGAGATCGGGGAAGCCCGGTTCAAGATCTAAGGAGCGCGGATGGCCAAGCCTAAGGCCACAGAACGGCTTCGCGCGCCCTTAATGTACGCGTTTCGCAGTGCAGCGGCAGCGCGGGATTCCAAGAAGAAAATCGACCTTAGAAATGAGGAAGGCGAGCGCGTACTCGCCAGCCGCCGTGCCACCTCAACCGGGCGCAGGAGCCTTTCGGACTCTGCATTGAAGGCTCTGTTGTCGGAAGATTTGGTTGCCTTGCTCAACACGGTCAATCTGGACTCGGCGGCCCCTGAGCTGATCGGCGACCTGCCTAACGTTCAGAAATCGATCCTGAATTTCGGTTTGCAGGACATGGCCAACAAGACGATCGATGAACGAGAGCGGATCGACGGGATCAAGGATGACCTGCTCGCCGCGATCAAGGAATACGAACCACGTCTGATTTCGCGCAGTATGCGGGTTATGCGCGACGAAGCGAATGAGGATGATCTGACCATCCGTTTTGTGGTAAGCTCTGACATGCGGGCGGATCCTGTGCCCACTTCGGTTGAGTTCGTGACCGAAGTGGAGCTAGATTCTGGTGATATAAAGATCAACCAGAGCTGAACTCCAAAGGCCTGCAATGAACCGCGAATTTATGGAGCTCTACAACCGCGAACTCGGACTGTTCTATGAGCACGCCGAGGAGTTCGCGGAGGAGTATCCGGGCGTCGCCGAACGTCTGGGTGCCATGACCCAGGACAATCCTGATCCCATGATCGGGGCGCTGATGGAAGGCGCGGCCTTTCTGTCGACACGGGTCCAGTTGAAGCTGAAGCACGAATTCTCGCACTTCACGGACAACCTTCTGGAGCAACTGGTCCCCAATTTCCTGGCACCGATCCCGTCTGTCGTTCAGGTGCAGGTGGAGCCGGAATACGGCGATGACGCTCTGCGTGATGGCGTCTTCCTGCAACGCGGAGCGTACCTTGATGCGACCTATCGCGAGCGCGACCGCGAAGTGGCGTGCCGCTATCGTCTGGCATCGAAGGTCCAGCTGACACCGCTGTCGATCGTGAATGCCGAATACATTGGCTCGGTCGCGCCGCTTGAAGCTCTGGACCTGATCGTACCCCGGGAGGCTGCCGCGGGGCTGCGGCTGTCGTTCAGGGTGAGATCGACAAAGAACGTCGAAGCGGAGCCTGCGGTTGCGCTGGCGGCGGAAGATCCGAAGTTGTGGGCCCAAGGTCTGAAAATACCCGAACTGCGGGTCAATCTTCTGGGTAACGAAAGCGACGCCGTTTCGGTCTACGAGCAGATTTTCGGGCACACCGTGAAGATCGCGCTGCGTTGGCGTCAGGCGGATCTGAAATGGTACACCAAGGTGTTGCCGCTGGAAGACGTGCTGGAGCAGATCGGTTTTGACGAGGACGAATCGCTTTACCCGATCGATCACAGGGTGTTCCGGGGCTTTGACTACATCCGCGACTACTTCGCGGCGCCGCAGGGTTTCCTCGGCTTCCGGCTGAAGGATTTCGGACAGCATCTGAAAACGGTCGAAGCGGCCGAATTCGAGCTGATATTCGTTCTGGACGACATCAACTCGCGGCTGACCACTGCAATCGAGGCGGAACGGTTTGGTCTTCACTGTTCCCAGGCCATCAATCTGTTCGAAAAGAACTGCGACCGGATCAATCTGAAGCCGAACGATTATGAGCATCAGATCGTGCCGGAACGATCCCGTTATCTTGAGTTCGAACCGCATCGGATTGTGTCGGTAAACGCCATGCGATCGGGAGAGACCGAGAAATTCACGGTCCACCCGATCTATTCCTCGCCGGAAGACCAGACCGCCTATGGTAATGCTCTGTTCTATTCGATCCGGCGCATGCAGCGCCGCCGGACGGGGCGGGAAAATCGCTATGGCTCGGCCCATGACTACATGGGCACCGATGTCTTCCTGACCCTGACCGGTAACGAGATGCTGGTCGATGACGGGGAGGGCATGACTGAATTGTCAGTGCGCGCCTTGTGTTCGAACCGTCATTTGCCCGAGCATCTGCCGGTTGGCGAAACCGGCGCGGATTTCATTCTGCTGGATCATGACCAGTTGCAGGTCAAAGCAGTCACCCAGCCGTCCAAGCCGCGCGAGCCACTGATTACTGGCATTTCGGACCGGTCCCAGCCGAATTACACGGGCGAAAATGCCTGGCGCCTGATCAACATGCTGGCGCTCAACCACCTTGGATTGGTGGCGAACCGGGCCGGGGAAGGCGCACGTGCGCTGAAGGACGTGCTGTCGCTGTTTGCGGATCTGACGGACAACATCTCCGAGCGGCGCATTCGTGGGCTGCGTTCAGTGTCAGGCCGCCCGGTTACCCGCCGTGTGCGCGCCCTGAGCGGGGTGGCCGCCGCGCGCGGGCTGGAAGTGACGATCACCATCGAAGACAAGGCGTTCGAGGGATCCGGCGCTTTCCTGATGGGGGCGGTTCTTGATCGCTTCCTCGCCGAGTACGTCTCGCTCAACCAGTTCACGCAGACCGTCATCCGCACTCCGGAGCGGAACGAGATCATGCGTTGGCCCCCGCGCCTGGGCCGAAGGCAGATCCTGTGATGACCGCCGACGACGACGTCACACCGCCGGTAGACCCGCCAGACGATCCGCCTATTGATAAGGCCAATCGGGTTTCAGGCTCGAATGATCAGGACACTGCAGCCGAAGCAGCCGAAATCGAGGCCGCGCCTGCTTCCGATAGCGAAGAAGCAGGACAGGACACCACTCCGGCTTCGACGAACGACGAGCCTGAAGCTGCCGAGAGTGACGAGCCAGAAGCTGCAGCGCGCATAGACCCTGCGCCCGAAGAGACAGAGCCGTTGGCACCCGCCCCGGCGTCTGCAAATTCGGAGATCAGCCAGCTTGCCGCTGCTGGAACGGCGAAGGCAAATGCCGGTGCCTGGAAGCAGCATCTTGCGGAAGAGCCTTGGCATCACGATTTTTTCTGGTCTGTCGGGCAGATCGAGGCGCTGCACATTGGACTGCCGCGGATCGGGGACAGCGCCGGGCGCCGCGACGAATATCTGGATCTTGGACAGATCCCTTTCATGGATTTTCCGGCGTCGAACGTCGCAACATTCGATCCGGGTTCGCAGCACGTGAAACCGCGCCTGCGCGTGCGTTTCATGGGACTGATGGGGCCGATGGGTCCGCTTCCGATAACAACGACCGAAGAGGCGCTGGCCTGGTATCGCAACCGCGACGACGCGTTTGTGCGGTTCCTGGACGTTTTCAACAACCGCTTCCTGCAGCTGTTCTATCGCGCCCACGCTGACGTGCGGCCCGCCTACCACGTGCGCCGTCCGCTGATGGACCGCTTCCGCGACTATGTCGGGTCGACCATCGGGATCGGAACCAAAACCTGGCGCGACATGGATACGCTGCCGGACTTCACCAAACTGGCCTATGCAGGTCTCTTGGGACCGCGCGGCGTCAGTTCGTCCAGGATCAAGCATCTGATCGCCGGGGTGTTCAACATCCGGGCCGAGGTCGAGGAGTTCATCGGGTCCTACTTGCCCGTTGCGCCTGAGGAGCAGACGCGCATCGGCATGGCGCATGCCGGGCTTGGTACAGGAGCGATGTGCGGCCAGCGGGTCCTGACGGTCGACACTCGGTTCAGGCTTAGCCTGCATGTCGCGACGCTGAACGAATACGAGCGGTTCTTGCCGGGCGGGCGCTGGGCCAACCGGCTGGTCGATGCACTCTCGAACGCCGTGGGGTTCGAATATGATTGGGAAGTTGAGCTGGTTTTGCCGGAAACTGAGGTAAAACCCACAAAACTCGGGTCCTTTGGTCGGTTAGGCTTGACCACTTGGGTTCGGGAGCCGGAGCCAACCGGAGAAATAGGATACGTGCGCACGCGCTTCTCACCAATCGATGACGAAGCTGGTAGGATGCTGACTTGATCAGGGAAGGGGAAAATTCATGACTGACATCAGTTTAGAGACAGTCACAGGCAAACTGAACCGCCTGGGCTACGATTGTTTTATTCAGGCATTGCGGCAGGCCAAGGGAGACGGCAACGCCAATCTGGAACTCGCGCACTGGTTCGTTCACGTGCTGCAGAACGACAAGTCGGATCTGGCGCTGACCTGTGACCATTATGGTCTGGATCGCGGCAAGCTGATGACCGATGTCAGTGCGGTTGCCGGCGGCTTCAAGAAGGGCGTCACCGAGATGCCCCAGGTCAGCGAGCAGATCGTCGATACGCTGGAGCGTGGCTGGTTCTATTCGACCCTGTTCTTTGGCGAGATGCAGATCCGCACCGGGCACGTCCTGATGGGCATGCTGAAGGACATGAAATTGAACCGGACGCTGAAGAACCTCAGCCCGGAATTCGGCAATCTTAACCCCGATGCGCTGGCCAGCGACTACAACAACATTTGGCGCGAGTCGGACGAAGAGACCCTCCGGCCGATGGACGGATCCTCGCTTGGCGGCGGCGGGTCCACGGATTCTGCCGAAGGCCCTGCGGGGACCACTGCGCTTGACAAGTTCTGCGTCGACTTCACGGCCAAGGCCGAGGAAATGGACCCCATCGTCGGCCGCGATGAAGAGATCCGGCAGATCATCGATATCCTGCAACGGCGTCGCCAGAACAACCCGATTGTCACTGGCGAGGCTGGCGTTGGTAAAACCGCGGTCGTCGAGGGCTTCGCCCAGAAGATCGTCCGGGGCGAGGTTCCGCCGTCGATCCAGGGCACGCGACTGCTGAGCCTGGACATCGGCCTCTTGCAGGCCGGCGCATCCATGAAGGGCCAGTTCGAGGAGCGTCTGCGCAGCGTGATTGACGAGGTGCAGTCCAGCCCGACCCCGATCATCATGTTCATCGACGAGGCCCACACCTTGATCGGTGCCGGTGGATCAGCGGGCACCGGCGATGCGGCGAACCTTCTGAAACCGGCATTGGCGCGCGGAACACTGCGCACGATCGCCGCGACGACATGGATGGAATACCAGAAGTATTTCGAAAAGGACCCGGCACTGACCCGCCGCTTCCAGGTGGTCAATGTGGACGAGCCGAGCGTCGACAAATGTGCCTACATGCTGCGCGGTATGATGGGCGTGATGGAAAAACACCATCAGGTCTCGGTTGCCGACGAGGCGATTGTCGCGGCGTGCTCGTTGTCTGCCCGGTATATTCCAGCGCGCCAGTTGCCCGACAAGGCGGTCAGTCTGATCGACACGGCCTGCGCCCGCGTGGCAATCTCACAGGTGGCCGTCCCTGCAGTGGTGGAAGATACGCGCAAGCTGATCGAGAACCGGGAATCGGAGAAAGCTTCGAAGGAAGCGGACCGTAAACTCGGCACCGCGGACGAAGGCCGGATCACGGAAATCGAAGAGGAACTGGCGAATCTGCGCGAGAAACTCGCGCATTATGAGGCCGAGTGGGAGAAAGAGCAGGGCATCGTCAAGGAAATCCAGGAGCTGCGCGTCAAAATGGGCGAGGAGACGGCAGATGCCGACACCGTCCGTGCAGCGCTGGAGGGCAAAGTGGGCGAATTGAGCGAGATCCATCCGGACGAACGGATGATCTATCCGCATGTCGACGAGCAGGCGGTCGCCCAGATCATTTCGGACTGGACCGGCATTCCCGCCGGCCGCATGGTCGCAGACGAGGTGCAGCAGATCCTGAACCTGGCCGACAATGTCGGCGAGCGGGTGATCGGTCAGGATCACGGCATCAAAATGATCGCCAAACGGATCCAGACCAACCGGGCCAAGCTGGACAACCCGAACAAGCCGATCGGGGTCTTCATGCTCTGCGGTCCATCCGGGGTCGGCAAGACGGAGTCGGCGATCGCACTCGCAGAAGCGATCTATGGCGGTGAGCAGAACATGATCACCATCAACATGTCCGAGTATCAGGAGGCGCACACCGTTTCGTCGCTGAAGGGCGCACCTCCGGGCTATGTCGGCTATGGCGAGGGTGGCAAGCTGACCGAAGCTGTCCGCCGGAAGCCATATTCCGTGGTTCTGCTCGACGAGGTCGAGAAGGCGCACGGGGACGTGCACGAAGTCTTCTTCCAGGTCTTCGACAAGGGCCAGATGGAAGACGGCACGGGCCGGCTGATCGACTTCAAGAACTGCCTGATCATCCTGACCTCGAACGTCGGTACCGATCTGATTATGGAGCTTACAAAGGACCCCGAGCTTGCGCCGGAGCCTGAGAAGCTGGCGGATGCGCTGAAGGAAGAGCAGTTGAAGATCTTCCCGGCCGCTCTTCTGGGACGCCTGGTGACAATTCCGTACTATCCGCTGTCGGACGACATGATGGGCAAGATCGTCAAGTTGCAGCTCAACCGCATCGTCAAACGCATGAAGTCCGAGCACAATGCGCTGTTCGAGTACACGGACGAGGTGGTTGCCGAGATCGTGCGACGCTGCAACGACCCTGCGTCCGGTGGCCGCATGATCGACAACATCATAACGAACACGATGTTGCCGGCGATGTCACTGGAGGTGCTGAACCGCTCGCTGACCGGTGATGTGATCACCGCGGCGAAAGTTTCGGTCGCCGACAACGATTTCGTGTACGAGGTTCAGTGATCCGTTGAAGCCGTATGCACTTGATTTCAATCTATCCCTGTGTTGCACAGACAGGTGCAACGCAGGGGTAATGATGGTAGAGTGCGGGTCTCAGCGGGGACCGGCTGGCGGTGACTTGCGCCGCCCACAGGAACTAAGGCCAAAGGGGGCTCTGACGAATTATGGCGAACCGGATTCGATTCACGACTGCGATGCAGGTCGTAGAAGCGTTCCCGGAGGCTGCGGACGATTTGGGAGAGGTCCCCGAGGATGTCACACCGCTGGATCATCTGGCGGAACTGGCCAAGGACATGAACCCGAACCCCGCACTTATCTTTGCCGGTCTGGCCCTGCCCAAGCGCGAGGCGGTCTGGTGGGGATGCCTGGTGATGCGTGGCATGGGACTGTTGGATGGCGAAGCTGGCGCTGGTCTGGGCCTGGCCGAGGCATGGGCGATGCATCCCGAGGAAGACGAACGCCGCGCCTGCGGAGCGTATGCCGAAGAGATCTATTTCGAGGGTCCGGGGGCATGGATTGCGTTCGCGGCGTTCTCGACGTCCGGATCGCTGGCTCCGGCGGGTTTGCAGGCGGTGCCTCCGTCGCCCGAGGTTTCGGGGAAATCGGCCGCAATGGCTGTGATGATGGCCACCAACGACGAGGATGCCTTCAAACGTCTGGCCAACACGCGCGCGGCGATTGCGTGCGCCCAGGAATTCGCGACTGGCAGCGACGGCAAACAGGCGTGGAAAGACCATGCCGACGGCAAATTCACGGTCGAACCGGAACTTGTCGATTAACCGCTAAATTCGCACTACACTCGGCGAGAGTTCAGGTCGGCATCCCGGCTCGCGCCGCCTATGACAGCATTGGATAACGACGATGCCTCTGCAATTGCGCATCGAGAATATGGACACTTTGCCCGATGGCGGTCCGGTCAGCATGGAGATCGACCGTCGCGGCATCGACATAGGCCGCGACACGTTCCTGGACTGGACACTTCCCGATCCCGAGCGGTTCATCTCGGGCAAGCACTGCGAGATCCACTTTCGTGATTACGGATATTGGCTGCACGATGTTTCGACAAACGGAACAACGGTCAATGGCGGTGGTGGGCGTCTGACAGAGCCCTATCAGCTGCAGAACGGCGATCGGATCCACATTGGGATGTACATCATCGCCGTCGCGGTCTCCGGGCCCGAAATCCAGGCACCGGCTCAGCCAAGTGGTGCCGCGGCATCCGGTGGCTCGTCTGCCGATCCCTGGGGCGTCGCAGACGCTGCCGAAGCGGTTGACAGGCGACAGTTCACCGCTCAGAGCGCACCGCAGAAACCATCGGCGGTGCCGTTCGGATCGGATCTGGCAGAAGAGCATATTGGATGGGGTATCGGCGATGCGGGACCATCGTCCGCAGACCCCTCCGAGCTTGACTGGGGCGCGCCCGCCGGTGGCGGCGGGGCCGACATTGACGTTGACTGGGGCTCACCTGCCGCGCAACAGCCCGCAGCCGCCCCCGAAGCGGCCACACCGGCGGCAGATGGTCCAGGATGGGCGGCGACGCCGCCGTCGGGGATGCCGAACCCTGCGCCGATAGGATCGCCCGATCCTGAGCCGGAACCCGCTTCTGATGCCGCACCAGCCGCAGAGGATTCGCCCGCTGCGGACTGGCGCGCTGCTCCGGCAGGGGCCGCGTCCGAGATTGCCGCTGCATCGCCAAATCCTGCCGCCGTTCCGGCAAGCGATCCGGAGCCGGTCCCGGAACCCGTAGCAGAGCCAGCGCCTCAGCCCGCTCCACCCGCGGAACCGGAGCCCGAAACGGAAGAGCCGTTGATGCTGACGAACCCGGTCAGTGTTCCGGAAGCACCGGCTGCAGAGCCTGAGACCGGGGCCCTGGCCGCCCAGTGGAACGAGGAACCGGAGCCTGAAGCAGCACCTGAACCGGAAAGCCCGCCCGTCGCGGGCGATCCGTTCGCGGGCCGGTCGGCGGCGGAACCTGCCCCAGAGCCGCAGGCCGCGCCAACCGCCGATCCGGTGCCGACACCAACGCCGACCCCAACTCCAACGCCGCCGCCTGTGCAGGCGACCGCGCCCGCCGGCGCACCGGGCGGGTTCACCGCCGCTTTCGAACGCGGTGCCGGAATGCCTGCGGGGTCGGTCGCAGGACGCACTGACGAGGCGCTCGCCGAAGAGCTGGGTCGGCTGTTCCGCGCAACCTCGGAGAATCTGCAAGCCATGCTTATGGCGCGGGCCGAGACGAAATCGGCCATGCGATCCTCGGAGCGGACCATGATCGGAGCGCTGGAGAACAATCCGCTGAAATTCTCGCCCTCGCCGGAAGATGCGATGCGCGTCATGTTTGGCGAAAAGACAAAGAGTTATCTGGATGCCGAGCAGACGGTCACCTCCAGCTTCGGTGACCTTCAGAAGCACCAGTTGCAGACCTTCGCCGCCATGCAGCAGGCGTTGGCCGCGCTGATCGAAGACCTGGATCCCGAAAGCATCGCAGGCGCCACGGCAAAAGATGGCGCGTTGGCGTCAATCGTAAGTTCGCGTCGGGCCAAGCTTTGGGATACATATGTCGAGCGATTCCAGGCCAAGTCGGCCCGGCATGAGCGCGGCATGATAGATGCGTTCATGATACTGTTCGCAGAGATGTACGACCGGCAGGGCTGACCGGTCATCAGGAACCCCCAGGGGGATGGGGACGCTGAAATGGGAAAGGGAGTCGAATGGCGTTTAGCATGATCAGAAGGATGGCACTGGTCGCCATTGCAGGTGGCGTAATCGCGGCGTGTGCACCGCCGGCGGAGCAGCAGAATCAACCGGATCCGACCGTGGCGCAGGTGACGATCAACGCGGCCGGCGATGCCAACCCGGACCCGACCGGGCGTCCAAGCCCGTCGGTGGTCTACCTTTATGCGTTAAAGCCCGGCGCACCCTTCCCGACGGCTTCTTTTGAAGTGCTGGGCGGCGGCGAAATCACCGAAATGGCGGAAACCACCAAACGGATCGCCAAGCTGGTGCTGGTGCCGGGTAAAACGTCGAAAAAAATCTTCGAGTTGCCGGATGGCACGTCGGATATCGGCATCGTCGTCAGCTATCGGGACATCGATCAGGCCAAGTGGCGCTCGAGCGCGCCTGTCGTGAAGGGGGAAGTGACGTTGCTCACAGCCTCGATTGGATCGAACGCCGTAAAGATTGAATAGGCGATACTGCCGGGGCCGGGATGACCGGCCCGGGCACCGACGGGCGCGGGGGGCGCCCGAGACTACAGACTTTGATGGGAGCGGTAGATGACTTGGAACAGCAAGGTTGCTTGGACAGAGGGTCTGTTCCTCAGGCCGCAGCACTTCCAGCAATCTGACCGCTACCATGAAAGCGCACTGACCGCGCGAACCGGGCGCATCACGCCGTATCCGTGGGGGGTCACCAATCTCGAGGTGGACACCGACCTCGCCCAACAGGGGAAGTTCGGCGTTCGCCGGTGTTCTGGCGTGATGCCGGATGGCCTGCCATTCGACATCCCCGGTCAGTCACCGCTGCCCGAACCGATCGAGTTGAACGAGAAACTTTCGAATACCGTCATCGGGCTCTCGATCCCGGCAATCGCTGCCAACTCGCGGGACGTCGATTTCAAGGATGCGGACAGTGCGTCACGCTTCTGGCGCATGAACGAGGCGGTGATCGACAGCGCCGCCGCAACGCGCGGCGAAGAAGAAATCGACATCGCCCATCCACGCTTCAGCTACCAGGTGATGGATGGGACGAAGACCGGGTCCACAACCATCGGCCTCGCCCGTGTGACCGAGATTCAGGACAAGACGATCGTCTTCGATGGCCGATATCTTCCACCGGCGTTGTCGACACATGCGCATCCCGGCTTCAGCGGCATCGTCGACCGCGTGATCGGGTGGATCGAAACCCGCCTGGAAGAGCTGGCCCGCTATGCAGCAGATCCATCTGCCGGCGGCGGCTTGCAGTACGCCGACTACTTCATGCTGCAGGTGTTGAACCGGGACATCCCGGTTCTCAGGCACATGAAGCAGTCACAGTACGTCCATCCAGAGAGGTTGTATGAACGGCTGATCAGCCTGTCGGGCGAGCTTGCAACATTCGCCACGACCGAGCGGATGGCCCCGCAATACGACACCTACGATCACGACAACCTCATGGACACTTTCCATGCGGTGCTGCGGGATCTGCAGCAGGCCCTGTCCAGCCGTATGGAGCGCCGCGCAATCCGTCTGGAACTGGTCGAGCGGGCACAGAACGCCTATGTCTCGCCGATCCGGGATCGGGCGCTGTTCCAGAACGCGACCTTCATTGTCGAGGTGGCATCTGCCCGCGCGCTGACGGAAATTCAGCAACAGTTCCCGCATCTCTTCAAGATCGGGCCGTCTACCAAGATGCAGGAGATCGTGCACGCGCACCTGCCCGGTGTGCCGCTGGTCCACCTGCCGACTCCGCCACGCCAGATCCGGGCGCTTACGGATCATGTATACTTCCGATTGGACAAGCAGACACCGCTCTGGGCCGAATTCAGTCAGGCCCCTGCGGTGGGCATGCACTTCTCAGGCGACTGGCCCGACCTGAAGATGGAGTTCTGGGCCGTTAGGGAGGACGTCAGATGAGCGGCAACGATCCCTTTGATCCGTTCGGACAGAACGAGCGGACCATCATTCGCCCAAACCCGGGTGGTCGGGCACCGCAGCAGCCCCAGCAACCGGCACCGGGCCAGCAGCCCATGCCGCAGCAACCGGTTCCACAGCAGCCGCTGCCGCCGCAGGGTCAGCCACAGCAGCCTCCGGCCTATTCGCCCAACATGACGCCGGGCGGCGGGGCGGCGCCGCAACAGACCTGGAACCAGCCGGGTCAGTACAGCCAACAGCCGAACCACGCCCCGCCTCCGGGCGGGCAACTGGTGCAGCCGGGCGGGCAGGTGCCACCGCAGGGCGCTCCCGTTATGCCGCAAGCGGCACCGATGGGCGGCACTGCCCAGAATGCGCCGATGCCGGGCAATAACCCGCTGGTCACCGCAGCCGGCCCGCTGCTGGACCTGATGGGGCGTCTGCGCAACGCGATGACGCAGGCGACGTTCACCAACCTGAAGATTTCAATCGGCCGCGAGATCGAAGGGTTTGAATCCGCCGCCACGGCCGCTGGCGCGGATCAGCGGCAGTTGCCCGCCGCAAAGTATGCGCTGTGCGCGACCGCCGACGACATCGTGCAGAACCTGCCGGGAGAGGACCGCCACGTCTGGACCCAGGACCCGATGCTGGGCCGGTATTTCGGCGAACGTATCGGCGGCACCCGGTTCTACGAGAACCTGGGCGAGGCGATGAAGAACCCCGGGGCCAACTATGACCTGCTGGAGCTGATGTATATCTGCCTGTCGCTGGGTTTCGAGGGGATGCACCGCGCCTCGCCGCAGGGTGCCGCTGCCGTTCAGGCTGCCCGCCGCGACGTGCATCAGGCCCTGCGCGGCGTCACCAATGGCGGCGGCTGGATGATATCACCGAACTGGAAGGGGATGGATGTCGCGCAGCGTTCGCTTGGCATGCAGATCCCGTTCTGGGCCGTCGCCGCACTGGTTGCGATGCTGATGGCCGGGGCCTTCTTCGGCCTGCGCTTTCTTTTGTCCGAGGAAACCGGCGAAGTCAGCCTTGCGATGGCGAATGTGCACCCCGAGATCGCGATCGAGATCGAGCGCGAACGCCCGGCACCGCCACCACCGCCGCCGCCGCCGCCGGTGGACACCGGCCAGC
>JBCCMP010000032.1:0-19903 GCA_039026295.1 Pseudomonadota bacterium
CGCGTCTGCCGCGCATCTGGTGATGGGGGAAGCCGACGAAGGCTGTCCCGTTGTCGTGGTGCGCGGCCTTGGTTGGGAGGCCCCAGACCGGCCCGCGACCGATCTGATCCGCGACCCGGCGATGGATCTGTTCCGATGAACCGTGTCGTCGCGATTTCCGGCGGGATCGGCGGGGCCAAGCTGG
Source organism: Pseudomonadota bacterium (assembly GCA_039026295.1). Taxonomy (GTDB): domain Bacteria; phylum Pseudomonadota; class Alphaproteobacteria; order Rhodobacterales; family Rhodobacteraceae; genus Thermohalobaculum. The sequence continues at coordinate 185 of JBCCMP010000032.1, forward strand.
CACTCGGCCTGTACAAGACCCTCCCGCCCGTTGCGTTGACGGTGATCTGCAACACAGGCGACGACTTCGAACATCTGGGCCTGACGGTCTGCCCTGATATCGACACCGTGACCTACACGCTGGCGGGCCTGGCCAACCGGACGCTCGGCTGGGGGCGCGAGGGTGAGACCTGGGCCTTCATGGAAGCATTGAAAGCTATCGGTGGGGAAACCTGGTTCCGGCTGGGCGATGGCGATCTTGCCTTGCATGTGGAACGAACGCGGCGGCTGGCCATCGGCGACAGCCTGTCCGCGATCACCCGGGATTTCGCGCGGTCGCTGGGCATCAGGGCGGCCGTCCTGCCAATGGCTGACACCCACGTGCGCACGATTGTGCAAACGCCTGAAGGTCCGCTGCCGTTTCAGCGATACTTCGTCGAACAACAGTGCGCACCAACCGTGACCGGTTTCGATTTTGACGGGGCCGACAAGGCGAGGCTGACTCCCGAAGTCGCGGCAGCTGTGTCCGACCCGGACGTGTCCTGCATCGTCATATGCCCGTCAAATCCGTTCATCTCGATCGACCCGGTGCTCGCCGTGCCGGGCATGGTCGATGCGTTGCGGGCAGCACCCGCGCCGGTGGTCGCGGTCTCCCCCCTGATCGGCGGAGATGCTGTGAAGGGCCCGACGGCGAAGATGATGTCGGAACTGGGTCTGGAGCTGAGCAACCGGACGATCGCCGCGCGGTACGGCGCATTCCTGGACGGATTGATCGTCAATCCCGGTGACGAGGTCGAGGTTGATCTGCCACAGCACGCCACCCCGACGTTGATGACGACCGACGCAGAGAAAACCGCGGTGGCGAAAGAGGTTCTGGCCTTCGGCGCACGCCTTGCAAGCTGACTAGAGCGCAATCCGACCGGAGTGAAACGAGGATCGGAAAAATTGCGCGTAAAATCATGTAGATAGAGCGGTCGATCTGATTCAATCAGATCGGAAACTGCTCTAATCCGCCATCTCTGCCCGCAACTGCTGTCGCAGCACGTCAATGGGCATAGGCTTGCCGTCTCGCCTGAAGCACCAATAGGTCCAGCCGTTGCAGGACGGTGCCCCCTCCAGCGTCGCGCCGACCTTGTGGATGGAGCCGGTCGTGTCGGCAGCCACCAGCGTACCGTCCGCCCGCACCTTGGCCGTGTGACGACCATTGGCAGAGACAAGAACATCGCCCGGTTCCAGCAGCCGGCGCTCCACGAGATTTCCGAAGGGAATGCGCGGCTCGGCCCGTTTCGAGGTCGTGACTTTCAACGTCGAGGCATCGTGCGGCTTGACCTTGGCAAGCCGTTTGCGCGCCGCATCGATGTAGGCCTGCTCCCGCTCGATGCCGATCCACTTGCGGCCCAGTCTTTTGGCAACCGCGCCGGTTGTGCCGGTACCGAAAAACGGGTCGACAATCACATCGCCCGGCTGCGTCGTGCCGACGATGACCCGGTGCAGCAGCGCTTCCGGTTTTTGCGTCGGATGGGCCTTGGCCCCATCCGCGCCTTTCAGACGCTCCCCGCCAGAGCATATCGGCAGCAACCAGTCCGACCGCATCTGCAGGCCGTCATTCAGTTCTTTCAGTGCGTCGTAATTGAAGGTCGGCTTGGCGTTTTCCGACGGGGCCGCCCAGATCAGGGTCTCGTGCGCGTTGGTCAGGCGTTTGCCGCGGAAATTCGGCATCGGGTTGGTCTTGCGCCAGACCACATCGTTCAGGATCCAGAAGCCCATGTCCTGCAGCGCGACGCCCAGCCGGAAGATATTGTGGTAGCTGCCGATTACCCAGATCGCCCCATTGGGTTTCAACACCCGCTTTGCCTGTTTCAGCCAGTCACGGGTGAAGGCGTCGTAGGCTGCGAAACTGTCGAACTGGTCCCAGTCATCGTCGACCGCATCGACGCGCGAATTGTTCGGACGGTGCAACTCGCCCTTCAACTGCAGGTTATAGGGCGGGTCCGCGAAGACCAGATCGACCGACTGATCGGGCAGCGAACGCAGGCCCTGCACGCTGTCCCCGGCGATAATGCGATCGACGTCAGGCTTTGTCATCTGCGGTCCCCTCAACCAGTTGGGCGCAGAATACGCGTGAAGCGAATCACGTCAATAATGTTTTGAATCAGTAGTTTATTTAATTTTCTTCATACAAGATGTTGTGTATGGGGCGAGAGCTGGACCGATGGTGCGGCGTGACCCCCAACCGATCCAGCGCCGCGCGATGCTCGGCCGTGCCGTATCCGGCATTCCGGGCCCAGCCGTAACCGGGGTGTTTTTCGTCCAGTTCTGCCATGATCCGGTCGCGCGTCACCTTGGCGACGATCGAAGCCGCAGCGATGGACAGGGACTTTCCGTCACCCTTGATGATCGCGCGGGCGGGATAGACCATCTGCTGCGGCACCGAACGCCCGTCGATCAGAACAAAGGCCGGTTGAACGCCCAGCGCCTCTACCGCGCGGATCATGGCCAGATCATTGGCACGCGCAATGTTCAGGCGGTCAATCTCGTCGATCGACCCGATCCCGATGCCGAACCTTGCGCTCTGCGTGATCACATCAAACAGCGCGCTTCTTTTTTTGGCGGACAGCTTCTTTGAATCGTTCAATCCATCCGGCACCGCGTCCCTGTTCAAGATCACCGCGGCAGCAACGACCGGTCCCGCCCAGGGGCCACGGCCCGCCTCGTCGACCCCGGCGACAGGCGCCGGGTAGAGATCTTCGAAGTAGAAGTCCGGTCTGTCCACGCGCCTACCGCCGACGGTCGAGTTGTTCGTTCAGGACCTCGATGTTGACCTCCAGCGCGATGAGGTCGTTCTCGATACAGGCCTTGTCGATCTTCTCAAGCACCGGAACGAAGCCTTCCAACTGGCGCGAAATCTCGGCCAGACGATCGTCCTGATCCGACCCGGCGCGGCGAGCCAGGTCCAGATAGTCCTCTATCGCACCGATCATCCTGGGCAAGGCATGGCGGCGGAAGCTTCGCGTCCGCTCGATATGGTCCGGGCTGGCGCGATGATGATCGCGCAGCACGCGGATCAGCTTGGCCAGATGCTGGAACAGCGGCACGTCAGCCGGGGGGCAGTTCTTGGCGAACTCCATCAGTCGATTGCCGGCCTGCGTCAGTTCCTCGACCGCAGAATCGGGCGGCGCTTCCGATTCTTTCTTCGAAGGGCGCAGGGCGATCCAGACCGCAAAGAACGTCCCTATCGCGGCCAGCATCGGCATGTAGTTGACCAGACGCAGGCCCCGCAGCATCGCCAGGAAAACCAGCCCCGCACAAAGGATGGCGACCATTGTGCGCCAGTTCATGCCCGAAGTCCCTCTCTCATGCCCGTGATATAAGCATGAAGTTCGGCTGCCGGAAGGCGTCAGGCGGTCAGACCGATCTGCTCCCGGATCTCGGGTTCGCGCAGTTTGACCTCTTCTCCGGCGAATTCTGCGCCCGCAGGCCCCGCCAGCCATGCGATGGCCTTGCCTACCCATTCCGGCGGGATGTGCGCCGACCAGTCCAGCTTGCTGACCGGATTGATGCCGGAGGACGATATCGCCTCTTGCATGTAGGTCGCCACGGTGCCGGGGCTGAGCCCGACCACCGAGACGCCTTTCTCTCCGCATTCCAGATGGGCACAGCGGGTCAGCATCGCCGCCGCCGCCTTGGCTGAACAATAGTGCGACCACCCCTCCAGCGGGCCATGCGCCGCGCCTGATGAGACGTTGACAATCGTGCCCTGCCCCTGCGCGGTCATCACCGGAAGCGCGGCGCGCAAACCGAAATAGACGCCGTTATAGTTGATGGCGGCAGCGGCGCTCCAGGCGTCGGGATCACTGTCGGTCAGATGGCCGATCGGATCGATGACCCCGGCGTTCTGGACCAGGATGTCGAGACGGCCGAACACCTCCTGCGCCCGGCTGACAGCACCGGCAACGTCGCCATAGGATGAGACATCGACCGTCAGCGCTTCGGCCGTCCCGCCTGCGGCCGCTATCTCTTCCGCCAGCGCTTCGATCTGGTTTGCAGTGCGCGCGGTCAAAAGAACCGATGCACCGGCCGCCGCGAGTTCCTTCGCGGTTGCCGCACCAATCCCGCGGCTGGCGCCAGTGACGATGGCTGTCTTTCCGGAAAGGTCGGTCATGGCAAACTCCTGCGATGAAGGATGCGCCGCAAGCAGTCCGAGCAAGCAGTCCGAGGCAGGCTGCGCAGCAGGCGGCGGGTAAGTCGGGTGATGATGGTCCCTTACATCAAGGACGGCAAAAGATCATCCTCCCAAACGGGAACAGACTTTTCTCGAAACCAGAAATGCGGCGGCCAGCCCGTCGTCAGAGCTCGGTCACACCCGCCCAGATCAGGCGAAGCGAGAGGGCAATCAAAATGCCGTTCAACGCCAGCTTGAAGGCCTGTTCATTGATCTTGGTCAGCACCTTTCGCCCGGCAAGGGTGCCGATGAAACCGAATGCAATCATCCCGATGATCAACACCAGATAGGGACCGAAGGCAAAGCCAAGCAGTCCGAAGGCAAAGACCTTCAACCCATGCTGCACTGTCATGCACGCCCCGTGGGTCGCGACATGCACCATGCGATCAAATCCCTGAGCCTTCACGTATCCCGCCACAAAGGGTCCGGTTGCCCCGAAGAACATGGTCAGGATCGACGAGAAACCGCCCGCGAGCCACGCGGCCCGCCGCAGAAAGCCGGGCGGCTTGAAAAAGATCGTCCACAAGACAAAGCAGCCGACCGCGATCTGAATGATCGCCGGTGGAAGATCGACGACGATCACGCCGCCGATGGCGACCCCGATGATCGCACCGATCACGAAACTGCCGAGGATCGGCAGGGCTATGTGGTCACGCATGATCAGCGTACGCCCAGCATTCGACCCCAGTTGCACGAACCCATGCACCGGGATCAGCGCCGCAGGCGGAAGCAGCGATGCCAGCACAGCCAGAACGACAACGCCGCCTCCGATACCGAAGGCGGCGGTTATGAAGCTGCCCAGAAAGCTGATGCCCATCAGACCCGAGGCGACCAGCGGACTGACCTCGGCCGGCAACATTGCTTCCAGTCCGGTCACGCGGCGTTCCGGGCAGGATCATTAAATATCAGTGAAATGGGCCGGAACCGGCCCCTGTGCTGGCTCAGCCTTCGTATCCCTGGCGGGCGGCGTTTGCTTCGCAGTCTTTCTTCTTGGTGTAGCCTTCAGACGAGGCACCGATGATGTTGCCGTTCGAGGCTTTGCGCCGCCAGCGGAATTCGCCGCGCTTGTCCTTGTAGAACTCCCATTTGTCGCTGGGGTTCGGGCCGCGCTTCATGTTCTTTTCGCAGTCGGCCTTTTTCGTGTAGCCCTCGGAAGCGGCCCCGACGATCTGGCCGTTCGACGCCTTGCGCCGCCACCGAAATTCGCCGCGCTTGTCCTTGTACACTTCGAAAGTATCGTTCTCGCCAGCCATGGGATTTCCCCCCTTTTCTGGATGTTGCGATGCGCCCCTTTGCCCGGTCCGGGCCCCCTGTTTTGTGCGGGGACACTTTGGCCAATGCAATCAGGCGCATCAAGGGAGAAGACGCGACCAAAGAAGGGAAATTTCAGGGCCAGATCTCAGGCAGCCCGCTCGATCGTGATGATCAGGCCATCCACGTCCTCGCCCACCTCACGCCGCAGAACGCGGGTTGAGTGGTTCACAAGCGACATGCCAGCCCCTTCGGACGATCGCCGGATATAATCCAGACTGTGCGAGTACCGCCCGTGGGTATGAAGCGCATAATCGCCCGGCGCATCCCCGGAACCCGTTCCGCCTTCTTCTTCCTCGACCGTTGCGATGAGGGCGGCACCGGGTTTCATGACCCGGTTCAGTTCCGCAAGCACCTCTTCCAGCGGGCCGAAATAGCATAGCGTATCCGCAGCCAGCGCCAGATCGACGCTCTCATCCGCCAGCCCTTTCAGCCACGCCACCAGTTCGCCCTCGTGCAGTTCCTGATAGGCACCGACATCGGCGGCTTTCATAAGCATTTTCGGTGACAGATCGACGCCGACCAGGCTGGTGCACATGTCTTTGATGTATGGACCAAGCAGGCCGGTGCCGCAGCCAAGATCGATGACCTTGGCCCACGGGCCGCGATCGCCTGTCCAGCGCGTCATCTCATCGGCAACGATCTCGGGCGCCTTGTACTGCAGCGCCTGCAACGTATCGTCGAAGGACCGGGCAAAATCGTTGAAGTGCTGGCGCACATAATCGTCCGAGGCACGGTCTACCCATTCACCGCGAATGGCCGCCAACTGGTGCCGGGCGATCGGGTCCTTCGGGTCTTCCTTGAGATATCGCTCCAGATGCTTTGCGGCGATCTCTTCGCGCCCCAGCGCACACAGGACGCGCGCCTGCCAGACGGCATTCAGCCCGTCACGCAGACCCAGTTGGACCGAGCTTTCGAATGAATCCGCCGCCTTCTCGATGTTGCCGACCAGAATGTAGCAGATGCCCAGATTGTGCCAGGCTTCGGCATTCTTCGGTGCAAGCTCGACAGCACGGCTCAGCGCCTCGATCGCGCGGTCGTTATCATCCATCCGCCGGTGAACCACGCCCAGGTTCTGATAGGCCTGTGCATGGGTCGGGTCGAGCATGATCGCCGTCAGGTAGGCGTCAGCCGCGCCCTGATCATCGTCCTCTCGGACCAGAATGTTACCCAGATTGCTCTGCGCTGCCGGGTTGTTCGAGTTAATCTCCAGAGACTTGCGGATCAGCCGCAGGGCCTCTGTGTTGTCGCCCTGATTGTGCTTGAGCATCCCATAAAAGTGCAACGCGTCGGCGTTTTCCGGCTCTTCCGCCAGCACCTCGCGATAGGCGGTCTCTGCAAAACCCAGCTTGCCTTTCTGGTGGGACGCGATGGCCGCCTTCAGGCGTTTGGTGACATTCATGGTGCGCCCCTTTCCGGATTCTCGCCGTGCACTTCTATGGTCTCGCAGGTTGGGTTTCAGGGCAAGGGGTGAGCGAGCGTTTGGCGCTCAATCCGCAGTCCAGCCGCCATCCACAAGATGCGAGGTCCCGGTCACCAGCGCGCCTGCGTCCGATGCAAGATAAACCACGGACCCCATCAGGTCCTCGACCTCTCCCACCCGGCCGAGCTTGATCTTCGAGGTGACCCATTCGACCAATTCCGGCCGGTCGAATGTCGGCTCGGTCAATGGGGTTCGAATGAATGTCGGGCAGACTGTGTTGACCCGTATGCTGTGCGGACCAAGCTCGATGGCCATCGCCTTGGTAAAGCCCTCGACCCCGTGCTTTGACGCGCAATAGACGCCCCGTTCCGGGCCGCCCACCGTCCCCATCTGCGACGAGATGTTGATCAGCGATCCCGGCCGCCCGGCCGCGATCAAACCCTTTGCCACGGCCCGCGTCAGAAAGTAGGCCCCGCGCAGGTTCAACGCCATGACCGCATCAAAATCGTCCAGCGTCGTCTCTGTCGCCTTGGAATGCCGGGCCGTCCCCGCGCTGTTCACCAGCACATCGAACGGGCCATGTTCATCAACCGCCGCCTCGACCGCCTCGACATCGGCGACATCCAGGACCAGTGTCGTGGCCGAACCTCCCGCCTCTCGAATGGCCTGGGCGGCGCTGTCCAGTTCTGCCGCCCGGCGCGCCGCCAGAACCGTGTGCGCTCCAGCCTCGGCCAGTGCGGCGGCGCAGGCCAATCCGATGCCAGAGGACGCACCGGTCACAAGCGCGGTCTTGCCGTCCAGTCGAAACGATGGGGTCTTTGGCAGTACTGTCGACATTTACGTTCCCTTTGCGGCTCAGGCGGGTTTGCGGCTCATGCAGGTTTGCGGCTCAGGCGGGTTCACGCCGCATGCAGATCCCGGCGGAGCGAAACGTCATGACCACTTCGCCCTTCTGGTTTCGGGTAGAATGGTCCCAGGTGACGTAGCCCCGGTCACCCCGGGTCGTGGACGGCTTGACCGCCAGGACCTGAAAGTCGACCGTCAGTTCGTCACCCGGCCGTACCGGCAGAAGCCAGCGCAGGTCCTCCATCCCCGGCGAGCCTTGCGAGCATTCGGTCCAGACCGCGCTTTCGACGACCAGATTGAACGAGATCAGCAGGGTGTGAAAGCCGCTGGCGATCAGGCCGCCATAGATCGTCTGCTCTGCGGCAACCGGGTCCAGATGGAAGGCCTGTTTGTCCCACTGGCTGGCGAAATCGATGATCTCGGCCTCTGTCACGGTCCTGGCGGCGGTGGTAAAGCTCTGCCCCACCGCGAAGTCTTCGAAAAACATCGGTCAACTTTCCCGCTGATATAACAGCAGATCCAATGGCGGTGCCTCCGCCCCGACATGCGTCAGGATGCCATGGCACTGGCCCCGGTGGTGGGTCTGGTGATTGAAGAAATGCGCCAGCGCTTCTGCCAGCGGCTGGGACACCTGTGCGGGTCCGGTGATCGTCGTGTAGCTGATTTCGGACGCCATTTCTGTTTCAGCCAGGCTCATCACCCAGCCCTGAATTTCGTGGTCCAGCGCTTTGCGCCGCGCGCGCAGCTCGCCAAGATCATCATGCGGAGTATGGTCCAATGTCCACGGCGGATTTGGCTTCCCGCGAAAGCGCGACATCCAGATGACATCCGTGCTGAACAGGTGGTTCAGGGTGCCGTGCATGGACTTGAAGAACGCGCCGACATCCCTTCGGTAGTCATCATCGGACAGGCTGGCCGCTGCATCGTACAGCCGCGCATTGGCCCAGGCATTGTAGGCCGCCATCATCTCGAAATGCGCTTTCATGCCCGCGGCTCCCATGCTAAGGGCCGCGCCAAACGCTGGGGGCTTTCGCCCTTGGCAGAGCCACGATCAATCACCGAAACAGGAGCCTCCCATGGCCGTGTCCCGCACGCTGTCGATTATCAAGCCTGACGCCACAAACCGCAACCTTACCGGCAAGATCAACGCCAAGTTCGAAGATGCCGGTCTGCGCATCGTCGCGCAAAAACGCCTGCACCTCTCGAAAGCACAGGCCGGAAAATTCTACGAGGTCCACGCCGAGCGTCCGTTCTATGACGAGCTGTGCGAATTCATGTCTTCGGCACCGGTCGTCGTTCAGGTCCTGGAAGGCGAAGACGCCGTCACAGCCAACAGAACCGTCATGGGCGCGACCAACCCGGCCGAAGCCGACGCGGGCACCATCCGAAAGGAATTCGCCCTGTCGATCGGCGAGAACTCGGTCCACGGTTCTGACTCGGACGAAAACGCGGCCATCGAGATCGCCTTCTTCTTCTCGGGCATCGAACTCGTCGGCTAAGGCTGATCTTTCGGGCCGCGTCCCGCCGTACTCCGTTCAGGCCGGGCCATGCGCCCGGCCTTTTCTTATGCGTGATCCACGTTCCCCGACCGGGCGGGAATGCCGGTTTCCCGCCGGAAAATCGCGGCCAGTTTGGCGACGCCGTCGTTGATCTGCTGCTCGGTTGTCAGGGCGAAACACAGCCGAAGACAGTCCTGCGCATCCGCACCCAGCGTCGACCAGTCAGCACCTGCATTGTATTGCAGCCCCTCCGCTGCCGCGACCGGCGCCAGTGCAGAGGTATCGACGCCCGGAATGCGCATCCAGAAAAAGATGCCGCCCTTGGGTTTGACGAATTCGGCCGCCGTGCCGAACTCCCGCTCGACCGCCTCCACCAGCACGTCCAGCTTGCGCTTCAGGCGCGGCTTCAGCTCCGTAAGGTGCTGATCAAAGTGTTTGCCGAAGTACTCGGCAACCAGCATCTGTTCCATGACGCCGGTCCCCGCATCGCCTTTCGTGGCCATCATCTGGCCCAGCATCGGCCAGTCAGCGACCATGTACCCAAGGCGCAAGGCCGGGGCGAGCGACTTCGAGAATGATCCGACGTGGATGACCGACCCGGTATCATCAAGGCCGCGGATCGCAGCGGGCCAGTCGCCTTCCCAGACCAGATCGGCGTAGCACTCGTCCTCGAAGATCGGGATCCCGCGCGATTGCGCCAGCTTCAGCAGGGCGTGCCGCCGCTCCAGGGGCATGACCGACCCGGTGGGGTTCTGCACAGTCGGTATCGTGTAGATGTATTTCGGAACGATGCCGTCGGCCTTGAGCTCGTCCAGAATCTTCTCCAGCGCGCCGACATCTATGCCGTCATCGTCCAGCGGCGCGCCCACGACGCGCGCCTTGCAGCGCGCAACCTTCGACAGCATGCCGCCATAGGTGTTTTCCTCGATGATCACCGTGTCGCCGGGGTTCAGCAGAACGGCGTTCACCAGATCCAGCCCCTGCAAGGACCCGGACGTGATCAGTACCTGGTCGGCCGTGGTCGGCGTGCCCCGATCTTTGGTCATCTTCCGTGCGACGAACTCGCGCAGCTCCAGCATGCCCTGCGGGCCGCCCGCCATGAAATAAGTGGCCAGATCCGGCCCCTTCTCCCGCATTTGCCGGGTGATCGCCTCGATCAGCGAGTCAACGGGGATCGAGTCCCTGTCGCCGTGCCCGCCGACAAAGTTGTGCGTCGGGAACCCCGGCCAGGGCCCGGCGGCGGGCGGCAGATCATCCGCCAGCAGCGGCGTAAAATCGAAGGGCGCCATGATGTTCCTCCCCGTGAAACCGATTGGCGCACCTTGCATCGAAGGCGGACGCGGTGCCAGCGGCAATGTGATGGTTGGGGCAGCCTTGGGTTGGCCAGCACAGGTTCGGACCCGCGCGGGTGCCTGGGATACAGTAAAAGGTGATTACCTTGACCGGACCTGTCCGGCTGTGACGTGACGTTTCATTCGGTTTTGGCCCGCAACATCAGGTGTCCCGACTGCGCAAAGTGGCAGCATGACAGTCAGGCACCCTCCGCCGGCTGTTTGCTACTCTCAGTTCAAGGCACGACCTCTTTGTGCTTGGTGATCATGTCAGAATAGATCGCAGCCGCCTTGACCGAGGCTAGCGCGTTGAAATCACGCACAGTGTAGCCCATGCCTTTGTCCGATTTACCCCAGACCGTCACGGGGATGTGCTTGAACCCTTTCCACTTTATGTAGTTCTGCAGGAAAGTGATCCACACGTTATGAATGGCCACGTCCATGTCCAGCGGGATGTTATGTTCTGCGAACAGTTTGACAACGGTGCCGGACAACCGCTCGACTGCCGAGGTTTCCAGAACGAATGCGTCATCTGGGATGTTGGTATAGCCGCTAACGTTAGAACTGCCGAACTCGTCCTTGGTTCCGATGACCCAACTGCGCCGCCCCGCCAGGAAATGGTCGGCATTCAACGTCGTAGCAGCGGTACTGGTCCCCAGTCCGATAACGGCACCGCCTATGGCGATTGCCGCACCAAATGGATTTGCCTTTTTCCCAATGATCTTGGCCCCGACCCAAAACGTGACCTTGCCGCCTGAAAAGCCGACCGCGCCGCCGACAGTTCCGGCTGACATCAGTTTCGCATCGCACGAGGTCCAGAAATTGCGGTGTAAGGTCTGAACAGTGAAACCGCGCTTATGGACGGCCTGGACCCCGACCCAGTCGTCGTGAATATCCGGTCCGGCCACGTTAAAGATAAATTGAAGGGTGTCCTTCGAATTGTACTTCTCCGTGCTGCGATAGACCGTGGCGAGGTTCGGATTGAAGATCTTTTCGAACTTCGGAAGCAATTCTGCTGCCAGGGCATCGGCGATGTGAGCGTCGGTCTTCCCTTTGAAATCTCGCTCGCGGATGTTTTTCGGGATCTGGAAATAGGTTCTAAACCTGTTCAGTCGGTATGGGCCGACCCCGCCGGTTACTGGCAAAGCCTTGAATCGAGACATATTGGTCCTCCTGCAATACAAAAAGTACTGCAGAGACCATCGCACCGAGCGGTGCAGGAAAATGTGGGAAAACTCATTCTCTGCAGGCTGGAAGGCCAGACCGCAGGCGAAGTCCGCGTCGGCCAACCAATACGCCGGCCGCAGATATCATCAAAGTTCTTCCGGCACCTGTGCAGAGACGACGGCGACCACCTCGTCCGAAGGTTCTTCCTTCGGACCTATCGCCCGTTCGGTCCGGGTGCCGTCCCTGTGCAGCGTTGCAACCACCGGCGGGCCGTCATCTCCGGCGCCGATCAGCAGGGCCGCCCCGGGCGCACGAAAGCTGGCCGATCTGAGAAACAGCTGCAGCGGCAGGCAGCGGTGGCGGTTGCAGATATCCGCGCGCGTGTCCCGCTCCAGCGTGCAGCCCATGGGGCCGTGAAAGACGCACGAATCCTTGGCGGCAACATCCGGCACCCGCGAGAGATAGATCTCGCGGATCTCTTCCGGTGTTGCCTTTGGCCTTAGACTGCGCACGTGTCTGATCGTCGTCGCATCCAGAAACGCATTCGTCTGGCGTCCGACCTGACAGCAATTGCCGCGGCAGGTCGCGCAACAAGCATCACCCAGTTCCGGTTCATCCTCGTCAATGTCCGCGCGATCTATCGCCACGCCGCCTTCCGGGTCGGAAAATGCCTCGGCGATCGCCGCGTCCAGCTGCTCGATCATTTGCTGCAGGGCATCCTCGGGAACGGCGACCAACGGGCGTTCGACACGGGGAAGCACGGCGACCGCAAGATCGTCGATGTTGCGGCCAAGTTTGTCGGCTTCGTCTGCGAGCGTCTCCGAGGATACCGCAGCGACGGCCGCAGCCTTGGCCCGCAATCCATCCAGAAGGCGGCGCTGGACATTCCGGGCCTTTTCCCGGGTCAGCTCGGTCTGGCACGCAGGTCTGGAACAGACATCGACGGCCGATGCCACGCCGCAAAATCGGCAAACCGTTCCCCCTGCATTCGGGAGCATGGACATGGGTGAAATCCCTGATGTTCAATGCCTAGAGTCTCGCTCAACCTCTGCTTTGATACAAGGGTGGACCGATTCCGCCTTTCAGCCGGCGCTTTGCACCGTCGATTTTGGGTGGGGTCCGAACACACCCGGCACCAAAGGATGGCAGAATGTTCATGAACTGGGGCAACTTCGTCTACGCTGCCTACACCGATCTCAAGGGCGTGGGGCTGGCGTTTCCATGATGGCGATCAGACTGATGGTGGCCGCTGTTCTGGCGCTTGGCCTGACCGGCTGCGAGGAAGAGGAGGCGGGAATGTCCCTGAGTTTTGTGCGCGATATCCAGATGGAAGGCGGCGTGACGGTGCCGCTGCCCGAGGGATACGAGGCGGTAGAGGTCCCGGGGGCTGTTCGCCTGACCGAAGCAGGCGGTGCGCGGTCACAAACCTCGATAACCGTGGATTGGGCAGACGCCGCGCCCGTTGGCGGCGATGCCACGGCTCTGGCCGACACAGGATTTCAACACACGGTCACCAGGCTCGAAGCGATTGGGTCAGGCGGGCAGGAATGGAAACTGCTGGCCTGGAAGCAGTCCGGGTCGCGTTGGTTGATCGTCGATGCTCAGGAGCAGGCAGAAGACGGAGAGCCCGACTTCGCCGTGCCGATCGCCGTGCTGAAGGCTCTGACGGTGGATTGAGGGCCGGACCACACTGTCCGGCTGACCCCTTTCGCTAGGCTGCGCCATATCCCCCGCCCGACGGGGTCTGCATGACGAACAGATCCCCGGGATGCACCTCGTTCTGATCGTTGCCCTTGTGCGCTGTCCGCGTCCCATCGGCCCGTTCAATCCACTCCGTGCCGATCTCTCCGGGCTCGCCCCCGGCAACGCCAAACGGTGCTACCCGGCGCATGGAGCAGAGCGTCGTGACCGTCATCTGCTCAAGGAACCGCATCTTGCGGGTGATCCCGTCACCGCCTCTTTGCGCCCCTGCACCGCCCGAGCCTTGACGGATTGAGTACTCCTCCAACCGCACCGGAAAGCGGAATTCCAGCACCTCCGGGTCCGTGCCCCGCGTGTTGGTCATGTGCGTCTGGATGGCCGAGCAGCCGTCAAAACCGGGCCCGGCACCGGTGCCGCCGCAGATGGTCTCGTAATTCTGCAGCCGGTCATTGCCCCAGATGAAGTTGTTCATGGTCGACTGGCTGCCCGCCATGACACCCAAGGCTCCCATCAGCGCGTTGCACATCAGCTGGCTGACCTCGGTATTCCCGGCAATCACCGCCGAGGGGTACTGCGCGTTGATCATCGAGCCTTCGGGCGCAACGATGTTGAGCGGCTTGAAGCAGCCCTCGTTCAACGGGATCTCCGACCCGACAAGCGTACGGAAGACGTACAGCACTACGGCGTGACACACGGCCAGCGGGGCATTGTAGTTGAACGGGTTCTTCTCGGCCGTGCCCGAGAAGTCGATATCCGCCGTCCGCGCTTCGGCATTGACCCGGACAGCGACGCGGATGAATTCGCCATTGTCCAGCTCGTAATCGTACGACCCATCCTTCAGCGCGGTGATGACGCGGCGGACGCACTCCTCGGCGTTGTTCTGGACGTGGACCATGTAGGCGTGAACGGTCGGCAGCCCGAACTGCGCGATCATCTTCTGGACCTCGCGCACACCGGTCTCGTTTGCCGCCACCTGTGCGGCAAGATCGGCCATGTTCTCGTCTATGTTGCGGCAGGGATACCGGCCCGATGCCAGCAGGGCGCGGGTCTCTGCCTCCCGGAACGTGCCGCCATCGATCATCTTGAAGTTGTCGATCAGCACGCCTTCCTCGTCGATGTGGACCGAATCCGGCGGGCCCGACCCCGGCGTCTTGCCCCCGATGTCCGCGTGGTGCCCGCGAGAGGCCACGTAGAACAGTGCCTCGGTCCCCGCATCATTGAAGACCGGAGTGATCACCGTGACGTCCGGCAGGTGTGTGCCGCCGTTGAACGGGGCGTTCAGGACGAATACATCGCCCGGCTTCATGTCGGGGTTCAGCCGGATGACCGTGCGGATGGACTCCGACATTGACCCCAGGTGCACCGGCACATGCGGCGCATTGGCGACCAGCCCCCCGGTCGGGTCGAACAGGGCACAGCTGAAATCCAGCCGTTCCTTGATGTTCACCGAATAGGCCGTGTTGGCCAGCGTCGCGCCCATCTGCTCGGCAATGGACATGAAGAGGTTGTTGAACACCTCCAGCATCACCGGATCGGCATCGGTCCCGATGGCTTCGGCCCGCTCCAGGGGGCGCGTACGTGTCAGGATCAGGTGGCCATACGCATTGATTTCTGCCTGCCATTCGTCCTCGACGATGTTGGTCCCCGTCGGCTCCTTTATGATGCAGGGGCCGGTGACCTTGTGACCCGGGGCCATGGTATCCCGGTCATAGAGCGGGACGGTGCCGCCCGCCGCCTCCACATGATCAACCGGCGCAGGATCGGCCACCGACAACGCCGTCTTGATATCGGCGACGTCGGACGCGCCGCCGATCGCCTCCACTGCCAGAGCCTCGAAGATCAGCTCCCGGTCTTCCGAAGCGAACCCGTACCGCGCCTTGTGGGCGGCGTTGAACCGGGCGCGCAGGGCCGCGGCATCGCCAAACTCCACCTCAAGGGCCTGATGCGAGCCCTTGTATCGCAGATGGGCCCGGCTCTCGATCCGGATATCGCCCTGCGCCACGCCCTGATACCGGACCTCATTGCGGGCCTCTTCGGCCAGTTCCTGCAGGGCATCGCGGGCCGCATCGATCTCCCGCAACGGACGCTCGAACTGTCGCTCCCGCATCGCGCGGATCTCGGCCAGCCCCATCCCGTAGGCGCTCAGCACACCGGCATAGGGGTGCACGAACACCGTCTCCATCCCCAGCGCGTCTGCGACCAGACAGGCGTGTTGCCCCCCTGCCCCGCCGAAGCACTGCAAGGTGTATCGGGTCACATCGTAGCCGCGCTGAACGGAAATCTTCTTGATCGCATTGGCCATGTTCTCAACCGCGATGCGCAAAAAACCCTCGGCAAGATCTTCCGGCGTGCGCAGGGCATCCCCCGTGGCTGCCGCGATCTCGGCGGCCAGTGCCTCGAACTTCCGGCGCACGACGTCTCGGTCCAGGCGCTCGTCCGCATTCGGGCCGAACACCGCCGGAAAATGATGCGGCTGCAGCTTGCCCAGCATGACGTTGCAGTCCGTCACGGTCAGCGGCCCGCCGCGGCGATAGCAGGCAGGGCCGGGATTGGCCCCGGCGCTTTCCGGCCCGACCTGGAACCGGCCATCGCGGAAGGTCAGGATCGACCCGCCCCCAGCGGCCACCGTATGAATGTTCATCATCGGGGCGCGCATCCGCACCCCGGCAACCTCGGTCTCGAATGACCGCTCATAGGTCCCGGCATAGTGGCAGACATCGGTCGAGGTTCCGCCCATGTCGAAACCTATCAGCCGGTCATATCCCGCAAGCGCGCCGGTCTTGACCATGCCGACAACGCCGCCTGCCGGACCGGACAGGATCGCATCCTTGCCCTGAAACAGCCGCGCATCGGTCAGGCCGCCGTTCGACTGCATGAACATCAGGCGCGTCGCGGCATCGCCGCCGGCGCCGAGTTCATCGGCCACCTGATCCACATAGCGGCGCAGGATCGGCGACAGATACGCATCCACCACCGTCGTGTCCCCGCGCGAGACCAGCTTCATCAGCGGCGAGGTCTGATGCGACGTCGAGACCTGGGTGAAACCCTCTTCCGCCGCGATCGCGGCCACCCGGGCTTCGTGATCGGCATTCAGGTAGCCGTGCATGAAGGCAATCGCGACACCCTCGATCCCGTCAGCACGGGCGGACTTCAACGCCGCGCGGGCGGTATCCTCGTCCAGCGGCGTGATGACATGCCCCACGGCATCCAGACGCTCCGACACCTCGGCCACGCGCTCGTACAGCAGCTCTGGCAGCTTGATGTGCAAATCGAAGAGCCGCGGGCGCACCTGGTATCCGATGCGCAGCAGATCCCCGAAGCCTTCCGTGATCAGAAGAAGCGTGCGGTCTCCCTTGCGCTCCAGCAAGGCATTCGTGGCAACGGTGGTCCCCATCTTCACCGCTTCGATGGTGCCGGGTGGAATGGCGGCGCCTTTTTCCAGGCCAAGCAGATCGCGGATGCCCTGCACGGCGGCGTCGCGATACTGCTCCGGGTTTTCGGACAAAAGTTTGTGAGTCGTGATCGATCCGTCCGGGCGGCGCCCGACGATATCGGTGAAGGTGCCGCCGCGATCGACCCAGAATTGCCACATGCCGCACCGTTCCTTCTTTGCGATCTGATGATTGCCCGTCCCGGGGCGCACGACCGTGCATTCCCGAAAACTTGTGCCGTGTAAAGCTGCCATTGACCTTGGCCGCATTGCCGGGGTCTAACGACACTGGAACTTGAACGGGCGGGGCAGAATGGCCGTCATTGAACTCACCGGTGCCGGTCTGACCCCGGACAGTCTGGCGCAGATCGCATCAGGCGCAGAGGTGATGCTCAGCGCCGATGGCCTGGAAGATATGCGGGCCAGTCACGACATCCTGACGACCGCCCAGTCCGAAGGTCAGCCGATCTATGGTGTCACGACGGGCCTCGGCCCGCTGGTCGGCAAGGGCCTCAGCGGCGACGATCAGGCCGAAATGTCCCGCCTGACGATCCGCGGCCGGGCCCATGCCGTCGGTGCCCCGCTGGATCACCGGCTGGTGCGCGCGGCGATGGCCGTGCGCGCGAACACTTTGCTGACCGGGGCATCGGGGGCATCGCCCGATCTGCCCCTGGCCATAGTGGCCTGTCTGAATGCCGGGCTCAGCCCCGTCATCCGCGAGGCCGGTTCCGTCGGCGCGGGCGACCTGATGTGGGGCGGCGCGCTGGGCCTCGGGTTGATCGGCGAAGGGGAAATGGACACCCCGCAGGGCCGCCGCCCGTCCGCCGACGCCTTGCAGTCGGCCGGGCTGTCGCCCTACCTGCCCGGCCCGCGCGACGGGCTCGCCATGGCGGCCAGTTCTGCGCCGGTTGCAGCAATCGCCGCCCTCGGCCTGCTCCGCGCGGAGGTGGTATTCGAAAGCGCCCAGACCGCCGCGGCCCTGTCGCTGGAGGCCTTCCGCAGCAATCTCTCACCCCTTCGCTTCCGGGTCCTCGCCCTGCGCCCGCAACCGGGGCAGATGGCCGCCGCCGCCGGTATCGCGGCACGGCTGGAGGGATCTCCGCTCCATGAAAAGGGCGCAGCCCGGCGCGTCCAGGACCCGCTCAGCCTGCGCAATATCGCCCAGATCCACGGGGCCGTCGTGGCCGCGCTGGATGTCGCCGATCAGGCGGTGCGGGACGAACTGAACGGGGCATCCGACAATCCTGTGGTTCTGGCGAAGACCGGCGAAGTCCTGTCCTCAGGCGGGTTCCTGACCCCCCATCTGGCGATCGTTCTGGGAATGCTGGCGCAGTCGTTCGTTCATCTTGCGGCAGCCCAGGTCGGGCGGATGGCCAAGCTGATCCACAACCGGTTCTCCGACCTGCCCGACTGTCTGACAGAAGGCCAGACCGGCAGTGCCGGCGTGGCCCCGGTCATGAAGTCCGCCGAGGCACTGTTTTCGGAAATCGTCCACCTCGCCCAGCCCGCACCGGTCTATCCATCGGCCGGGGCCGACGGGGTCGAGGATGTCGTCACCCATTCGGCGGTACCTGCCAAGTCGCTGATGACCATCACCGGCCACCTCCAGCGGCTGATCGCCATCGAACTGCTGATCGCGGCCCAGGCGGTGGAAATGCGGGGCATTCAGGAAATCGCGCCGATGATGCGCTCGACCCTTGCCGCGGTACGAAAAGTATCGCCTACCGTGCAGGATGACCGTCCCTTGTCGGATGACATCGAGGCGCTGGCCGAGGAAGTCGCCAAGGGGACGTTCGAGGAACCAACGGCGATATATCTGGTCTGACCTGCGTATCTGGTCCGACCTGCATATCTGATCTGACCCGCCTCAGCGTTCAGTGAACTTGAACTCGATGCGCCGGTTCGCCGCCATCAGATCGCGATCGTCGCCGTCATAGATCGGCTGATGCTCGCCAAACCCGGTCGCCGCAAGGCGGGTCTCCGGTATTCCCTCGACCTCGACCAGATACCTGACCACCGACAGTGCCCGCGCCTGGCTGAGTTCCCAGTTGTCGCGATAGCGGCCCGCGCCCGAAAGCGGCAGCTTGTCGGTGTGGCCATCGACCCGCAGCACCCAGTTCAGATCCGGCGGCGCCCGGGAGGACAGCTCGCGGATGATATCCGCCAGCTTCGACAGTTCCGCTTGGCCCGGCGCACCCAGATCAGCCGTGCCCGAACCGAACAGGACTTCCGACTGGAAGACGAAACGGTCCCCGACCGTCTCGACGCCCTGCTGGCGCCCCAGAACTTCGCGCATCCGGCCAAAGAATTCCGACCGGAACCGCGACAGTTCCGACACCTTTTGCGCCAGTGCCTGATTCAGGTTGGCCTGCAGCTCTGCAATCTGAACGTTTGCCTTGCGGTCCCGCTCGTTGGAATCGTCCAGCAAGCCTTGCAGGACCTGCAACTGGTCCTGAAGCTCCTGCACGTTGACGGCCAGCGCCGCGACCTTGCGCTGCTCTTCCTTGGTCAGCGCCTCGGCGCGTGCCAACTGATCCTCTGCAACCCGGCGCAACGCCTCTTCGGCATCGATCTTAGAAGCGGCGGCCAGCGCCTCTTCGGTCAGATCGCGCCGCGCTATCTCTGCGGCGGCCAGCAATTCAAGGGTCTCTGCGGCCTTGGCGCGCTGTTCCTCCAGGGCCAGCGTCGCTGCGTCCAGCTCTGTCTCGGCATTCGCCAGCCGATCCCTCAGCGCTTGCGCGGCCGCAACCTCGGCCAGTCGCACCTCCTCCGCTTCGCTCAGGCGCGCGGAGAGTTCCGCCGCGCGATCCA